>DATDNH010000422.1:0-8515 GCA_036518395.1 Candidatus Angelobacter sp.
TCTGGCAAACCCGCTGGACAAGTTCGCCCTCGGCATTCGCAAACTGATTGACGACCTGATGGTTGAGCGCATGGAGCAGAACGACGAAATCGTAACCCGTTACATGGCAGACCGCGAATTCCAAGGCGCAGCATTCCCCATACTGGCCCGCGAGATTTTCGACGCCATTCGCGCCAGCAAGACCGAATCAGCTCAGAGCGCCAGTTGATGACGCAGTGCGTCTCTTTTCCACAGCCTAAACACCAGAAACCAAAGCACTTATTCAAAAATGTGACAGCACAATGACAGCCACTGGCTGTCACAATGACGCTCTTTTGACACTCCGCTCTTCCCAAACCCCTCCACACATGCCATTCTGGCTCCGGGCTCATATAAACCTGGTTCAATTTTCGCCAGTATTTACGCGGGTTGTTACGCAGTTACGGATTCTCGCACAGTTTTGTTTTTTAGTTTATCCCGACAGCGGAGGGATCCCTACCATCGTTGAGACAACTATCAGGGCGAATGCCCACACGTGAAAGTAGTGCATAGATCTTGCCGTTGGGTTTTGGACTAGCGGCCAGAAGCTAGCAGCTAGTAGCCGGTTTTTGGTTACCCATGGCGGGAATCAGAAATCGCCAATAAAGACGCGGGTTGTTACGCAGTTGCGGATTCTCCCACACATTTGGCCCCAAGTAGTTTTGGGGATTGGCGGATTGTCGAAAGGGCGCCGGCGTGCCGTGGCCAATTGGTAAATTTGCCGAATGCTGATTTTTCCCTGCCGTCAGGAATTCGCTGCCGTCAGGTACTCCGTCAGGTACTTTGCCCAATCAAATCAATAACTTTGACGGCCTGACGGCGTTTGCCCCATTTTTTCTAATGCTTATCCCGTGTTCCCGGGTGCGATCCGTGCCGACCAGCGCAAAATCAGCGGCAAGGTCTTTGTTGTTGGATCGCTGTAGCCCGTTGCCTGCTGCCTGGAGGTCAAGCTGTTTTCCCCCAGTATTTACGCGGGTGGTATCAACGTATCAACCGGTAGTGAAGTTCTCAAAATCGTCGGTTTTACCCCAACACCGTTCAGTTAAGGAAGAATTGAACTTCATTGGTCAACACGCTTGTGGTTCTTTCCGAATGAATGGACAGGAATAAACGTTGCGGCTCTGGATTGACTCGATTCACTTTGATAGTGTCATCCCGAATGCCCGTAAAGGAGCGCGCGTTTTCATCAGCGCGCGAGTAGGGCCGAGGGATCGGCTCCGCCCAAAGTTAGTGTTCACCATACTGCTGTAAACTACCGCAGCTCGACAATTTTTCAGGATCACCAAACCGTATGAGCAAGGCCTATTTCACCTACATCATGTCCAACAAGTCGCGTCGTCTCTATGTAGGCACGACCAGTGAGTTACAAGTCAGGGTGTCCAAGCACAAAAACGGCTGGTACGAAGGGTCATTTACCGGACGTTATTGCTTTGACATGCTGGTCTACTTCGAAACCTACTCGCATCCCATGGACGCCATAGCGCGGGAGAAAGAGATCAAGGGCTGGCGGCGGGAAAAGAAGCTGCGGCTGGTGCTGGCGGCCAATCCCGCCTGGGCTGACTTGAGTGCGGAATGGAAAGAAGATGAGTCCTGGCAAGCCATCCCTGACGCCGAGGCCCGGCCGGTGTTGCGCCGGCGGCATGGTCAACCATGAGTGCAGCGGGAGCAGATTTCTCCGCGCTCCGAGCGCGCACGTTTCCCATTCCTTACGCTGCGCTCAGTCATGGGGCCCCAAGTGAGCGCGCGCTCGCTTACGCGCGTTCGAAATGACACTCTTTAAGACAGGAAAAACCAACGGTGGCACCGGCCGCAGCTTGCTTAACTGAACGGTATTGGGTTTTACCAGGTTCTACCGCCATTTTGAGGCGTTAAGAGGCGCGAACGGAGAGGGAGCCTCCTGCCGAAATCCCGGCGTGCCGTGGATGGGCTGTTGTTTTTTGCGGCCGTAGCGACCTTCGCGGTCATGATTTTGCTGCTGGGGTTCGTCTTGAGCTAACTACGAAGGACTAATTACTAAGGGCTGCTTCTCAAGTATCAACGTATCAACCGCCCGCAAATTTTGGTCTCGGGCGCTTTCAGGGGTTCGGTTTTTTCTATTCCCTAACCGTAGTGCCTGCATTCAATAGGTTAGAAGCAGCGGCAACTCGGAAGGTTTGAGAACTCCGGGTTTGTGGGACAATGGAACCGCACTTTGGCCATCAGCCACTGAGGTTTGGAAACATGACTCCAACCGGCCCCAGGGATGAGAAGCTTCGCAATCGTTTTGACATTATTTTGGCCACCGGCGAGGTCGGCATCTATTGGATTTTGGCGGTGCTGCTTTGCCTGACTGCGCTGGTTGCCATCGCCAGCGCCGGAACACAGCTCTGGTCGGGACTACGTCAGTTGGGAGCCGCCGCGCAGACCTTGCGCGTGCTGGACGAGTTGCTGATTGTCCTGATGCTGGTCGAGATTCTCCACACAGTCCGCATCTCCGTCCGCTCTCATGTACTGGTTACTGAACCTTTTCTGGTGGTGGGATTGATCGCCTCCATTCGGCGCATCCTGGTAATCACACTTGAGGCTTCCACTCTATACAAAGAAGGGAAGTGGACCAGCGACTCTGCCTCGATGTTATTTCGCGATTCCATGATCGAGCTGGGGCTGTTGGGAGTGCTGGTTTTGATCCTGGTGTTTTGCATTATTCTGCTGCGGCGCAATGCAGAGGCGCCGTCAGCGGAATCGCAAACTCTTTGAATAGCGAATCAGCGGCTACTTGATCTGCGCCAGCGCGTCATTCACGGCGCCGGGCTCGGGTTTGCATTCGTGCCGCTCGAAATCGGCCTGTAACTGCTGTTTTGCTTTGTCCGTATCTTGAAGAAATTCCTGGCGTGTTCTGAAGGTCAATCGGCAAACGTCACAATAGGCCACACTGGGCGTCGCGCCAATGAATCGTGCGATCTGTAGCTTCCGGTCGGGCATGGTGGATATTTTAGTACTAAGACTTAAAAAAATTTTGGGTGCTGTGATGTTTGAAGGGGTCAGGAGTACGTGTTGGCAATCCTCTCCCGATGTATGAGGAGGTGACCGTCGGGGAGCGGTTCGATGAAACCACGGTTGCGGAGGCGTCGCATAAGTCCTGTGATAAAAGGCCGTGTGACGCCAATGCAATGGGCAAGGTCCTCGTGGGTCATCGGAGGATCGAGTATTACAGAATCACACTGGCCGTCTTGCGGTGTTGTCATTAGAAGAAGGGCGCGAGCAAGTCGCTCTTCAGCCGGGTACAAGACCAGACTCTCAATCCGCATGCGAGCCACTGCAAGTCTCCGGCAATAGTCGGCCAGCAAGCCAAAGAGCCTTTCCGGACAGCGACGGAGGTTCGCTCTGACTGATTCAAGAGTGGCCACTAAAATCTCAGAGTCCACGAGCGCCACCGCAACGTCGCGTTCCCTATCCTCGCAGGGGCGCGGACCACCACAAAAACACAAATTCCCAAATAAGGATCCCGAACAATAACGGTCAATCATGACCGCCTCGCCCGCACGGGAAAACCGCACCAGCCGTACGGAGCCTTTTCTTAAATAGAAAATACTGTCGGCCTTGTCGGTGGCTTTGTACACGGGAGCACCTCGGCGCACGCGCCGCACCGTGCAGAGTGGCGGGAATATCCATTGCAGGGTTGAACTTTGACAGTCCTCATGCCGGGATGCGAGCTTGATTTTTGTTGCGACAGACGACACAGCCCCACACTCTTTTTCCAGCGAGAGCAAAGCTCTTTTTTTATCGCCTAAGTAGAGCCGCAACCCGCCTTTGGGGGCAGACCCGCGGTTTCAGTTCAAGAACATACGCCATTCAGGAGGGCCATATCCGAATGGGTTTATGGTGGACTCGAGAAAATCAAAAGCGGCAGCAGTGGTGGCAGGACGTTAACCAACAGTTCGTTTTGTACTGCAAGAAGATTTTCGAACTGTGGCAGAGATTTCCTCCACCGGCTTCACAATATCGCGCCAAAAAGAGCGATGCAAGTGTTTAATTGATTTCAATTTGGAAATTGCTTAGCAGAAAGCGATACTCGCCGCGCAGCATTTCAAAAGCGGACTGTCGGAAGACATTCGCTGGCTCTGACACGAAGCACAAAAAACGGGGCGGGCCTGAATCGTGCCCCACCCCGTTTCGTTGTGACTTTTACTGGTTGCAGGTCCGGTTAATCCATAACTCCGGTTTGCGACCACGAATAATTTTTGTTTTTACGCCGTGCACGTGGTTGTGGTATTTGCTGACGGACTGATTCCGTGATTTGTGATGGTCACCGTCGTGCCATCGAACTTGGTAATGGTGATGCTGAACGGCTCGTTGTACCCATCAGCACGATCTTGCAGCACGCTGATCGCCACCTGCTCACCCAGCAGAATCGACTGCAGGGTGGAACTGCGGAAGTGGATGCCGGCGTGGATCCCGTGACCGAAGGAAACGTTGAACGCCAGCTTGCTCAGTTCGCCGTTGATGTCCAGGCTGTCCCTGTCCGTTCCCGTGTAGGCCACGAGCGACGTGCCGTCTTCGCTGGGCTGCATCACATCAGTGGCGGCAGCCAGGAGCAGCGGCCGGATCTTTTGTGTGCAATCAAAGAAGAACTTGATTGCGGTAATGCAGGCGCCGGCAACGGTTCCGTGACCAGTTGGGTAGCATGGATGCGAGGGCGCGCCTTCCGGGAACGCCTGCGGCAGTAGATAGCTGCCGAAAGTGTTATTAATGATGGGAAGGACCGAGGAGCTAAAGATATCCGAGTGCAATTGTCCTGCGGCCTGAGGGAACGGATTGGCATTGGTCTTCTTTGCCTGCACAAGACCGCCGTATTCCTCGGGACGCTGCCGCAGATTCACGATCCACTTGTGGAACCAGGCGGCTTTCAGGGCACGCGTGGCCATTTCAGCGATGGTTCCCGCAGCATCAGGCCCGCCAAGAGTGCCAAAGCCGTGTTCTGACTTAGAGCCAATATAGGGATCGCCCGGGTTCGGGGGGGCGCCCAAACCCGCCAGAATCAGGAAGGCAATAAGGAACTCCTGATACAGGACATCCACGTGCGTATAGGCTGCGAGGTCCCGGCCATTCCGGAGAAAACGTAGAGTCGGGTCAAAAACCAGGGAAGCGCTTGGTTTAAAACCGTTTTGTACGTTCGTGAACTCCTGGACGGTGGTCATGAAATCATTTCCGCCGCCACCCCGGGGAAGAAAGGTTTGAAACCGTTGGGTCACCGGCAGCGCGCCAAAGAACGTTGGCTGGACCATGAACTGCGAAATATACGGTCCAAGCACATTACCATCTCCCTTGAATACCTGGCCGCGGAACAGATTTTGCGCTGTGACCGGGAATGGATACTCATTATTCGCTGTGCCTTTGACGAATGACAGGTTATTCATGTCCTGCACCGCCTGGGCGACCACCGAATTTGTGCCGTAATCGGTGAAGTTTACGTCCCGCAGCAAAGCCGCCCAGTAGTGCTCCACCTGTTCGGCGGCTGTCACGTTGCTGGTGACGCTTGGCGCCGGCGGGATGTTTGTGGCATGAGAGTCCAGCCCCTCCAGATCGAATGCCAGCGACCCCTGCGGACCATTCAGTGTCGCCGTGGGATTACTTCCACCTGGGTTGCCGACAATGATGTTCTGAAAATCTGTGAAGCTGCCGCTGGTAAGGGCCGTGACAAGGCTGTTATAGGAGGTTGGATCCACTATCTCCAGGCTGGTGTGCTTCAAAGTTTTAGTCCAGGTGCCGCTGTGATCTGTGAACTTTGCCGCATCACCGTTGTCGGGCAGCACGCCGATGTTGATCTGTTCGTTGTGCGCCTCAGTCGAGCGGTAACTGAAGGCGTCGCTGGAGCGTTGGTTCGACTTGTAGGTGATCACTGAGGCTTCAGCCCGTGATTTTTTTCCGCTCAGCAGAGGCTCAAGCGGCACGATAGCTGACGCTAACGCAAAGGCCGTGAGGCCCCCGGCTTTGCTCAGAAACGACCGTCGGCTGGGATCGTCCGGCAGATTGGGGTCAGTATTGCGGCTGTCTGGAGTCTGCTCTCCACCCGCGGCGAGTGTCTCTTCAGAACTTACTTTCGGATTCTTCTTTGGCATGGTTCCTCCCGGGAAAGTTAGGGTTCCTGCTTTTTCCGCTGGTTTTGAACACTTCTGCATCAGAATGCGAGCCGCTTCCGGGCGCTGAGTTGAAAAGGCATTCCATCAAAACCGTGTTGTGCGACTGTTAGCGAGGCGCTTGCCACGGCCTGCCCCGTGGAAGAACCACAGTCTTGTCGAATTCCTCCTTGCATCCATCGGACGGAGTGTCAAACGCGGAAGAAACGGGCGTCAGAGTAGCACACCAGAGCTGCTACGCATGTTAACTAGTGAACATGAAGAAGTGGAAATTTTGAGCTTCCGTTTCCTGGTCCCAAAATGAAAGAGTTCCTCCCAACCAGGGTGCAGGCTCGGGCATGACGTTGCAGTAGCCTAAGATGTGGGAGCCCACTTGTTAGAAACGGGAGCGTGTCCTTAAGGACACGCTAATCACGCGGAAATTTGAATGGCTTTTAACCTCGTCAAAACAGCTCTAGCCGCCTGAACTCTCTCCGCCGGCGACGGCTGCCTTGGCCGCCTGTTCAGCCGCTTTTGCTGTCCGCGCTCGCGCGGCGGCCTGTGCCGTGGCGATATGCCCTCGCCGCTCTGTTGCTGTTGCTTCCCGCACTTCTTGCTTGGTGTGGGCATAGGCTTGAGCATTTTTTACCAATTCAGGGAATCCCTTGTCCTTGTCGTCACTCCATTTCTGGAATATATCTGTAACGCTCCACAGCCCGAGCATGCGGTAGCTTTCCGTTTGCGATTCATCGAAAAACTGGTCGCCGGTGCTTTGGTGAGGGAAGTCGGCATTCGCGGCCTTGTAGCCGGTTACATCGGGAGGCTCATTGCCCAGCACGACCGGTTTTATATAGATCAACCAGCCATTCTCCCACTGCTGATCCACATCTTGATATCGGATACTGGCAATGGCGCAGCGGTGCACCGGTGTTACCAGCGGCTTCAGGAATGGCTCTTCAAATTCAATCGAGACCTTCAGGTCAATACGGATCTTCCGCAGCGCGTTGCCAAGATCTTCGTAGGTGCTTCCACCGTCGCAGCCGCCGTCGAGCACCACAATGTACTTGCAGCGGCGCCGCACCATCTCATACAGAGCCAGATTTTCAAAATGACCGCCGTCAGAGAGATAGACGTACGGGCTCTTATCGTTGGTAAGGCCAAAAGCCTCGCGAACAATGGAATCGAATGCCGAACGCGGGCCCTCGTCTGTCCAGTTGTTCTGCCCGGGGTTGCCGAGCCACGCGCCGAGACGCGCATTGAATAGCGTCATGATGAATGCCATGTCGGGCGAAGAATGGTATCCCATATTAGGACTGGCGGCGGCCCCGGAGATGCTTACGGCTGTCCCCAGCGATATCCCGCCCGTGCCGCCGTAGTATTGCGTTGGACGATAGCATTCACCATAGCCGCAGTGCAGTGCCGAGACGGTAAACGATTCCGCTTTGCGCTGCTGCCATGCCAGACGCTCGCCTGAAACCAGGTTCAGGGCGATGTTCACAATGTGAAAAGGCTTGAGGCATGGACCGGGTGGGAGCGCCTTCAAGTCGTTCATCAGCACATTATCGTTATCGGCAAAGCCGGTGAACGGATTTGATTTTCTGTCCTTGTTGGAAGCGCCGAGATAAGCGCGGATCAAGCGACTCCGATACATCGCCATCAGAGAAAACTTATTGATGTTGATGTATTTGGCCATCAACCAACTGAACGCCAGGCAGAAAATGGCAAAAAGGACCACATTTTCACTGCGAGTTTGCTCCAGGAAGTGCTCGTGATCGGTCCAGTTGGCGTCTACAAAGCCGATTTTCCATAGCAACCAGTTCGTGAGAATGGCAAGGGAAGTCAGAAAAACAACGATGAATAGCGGAGCCGCGAGCTTTGCCGCCATTTCCAGCAGCGTGGAACTGAGCGGGGGCTTGGCTGGTTTGGATTTTCCATTTTCAGTCTTCTGCGCGTTGGTCTTGCTGCTAAGTCCTGCTGCGGCCGCAATCCAGCCGCCAATGCCACCGGCGGCAGCGAGTGACGATTTTGCCCACGCCCCCAGGCTGAACGCCCACGTTGGCGCCAGCAGTGTAAGGGCGCAAAAGCCGGCCCAGGTCACGATGGTAAGAAGGATCCACGCGCCCGCCCGCGCAAGCCATTCGCGGTCTTCATCACCCAGCACGATGCTGGTCAATCCTACGAAAACGGTTACTGCCAGCGCGAAAAACAGCAGCAGCATTGGCAGTGCAATAGTCACGTAAACTGGCCACGTCAAGTAGCGGAAATGCTCTGATGTGAGCAGCCAGGCGGCACAGGCTACGCTCGATGAGGTAAGGAGTATGGCGAGAGTGAGACCGAGGATCAACTTCCACTTGCGCCACAGCCCTGCGTGGCTGAAAAGATAAGCCAGCCATCCGGCAAAG
>DATDNH010000423.1:0-8057 GCA_036518395.1 Candidatus Angelobacter sp.
CTTCATCGCCCTCGATATCCCCGTCGAAATCCGCGACCGATTAAGCCAGTATGTCGATCGCATCCGAAGATTGGCGCCCGACGCGCGCTGGGCGAGAATCGAGTCGCTGCATGTCACCTTGAAATTTATCGGCGAGGTCCCAGACGCTAAGGTTCAGGAAATTCAGACTGCGCTCGCAACAGTAAAGGCACGGCCCTTTGATGTTGTGTTCAAAGACATCGGCTTCTTTCCCACGCCGCGCTCGGCGCGCGTCTTTTGGGCTGGGGTGAACGCCAGTGATGCTCTGCCGCAGCTTGCCTCTGCTGTTGAAGACGCGGTAGAGAAGCTGGGCATCCCTCGCGAGAAGCGGGCCTATCATGCTCATCTCACTCTGGCCCGCGCGCCTGAAGGCAGCGCATCAAAACATTGCTTCCGGCTCCTGCAGGAAAAGCTCAGCGCGGAAGAACCACCGCAATTCGGTACAATGTCTGCTCAAGAATTCTTCTTGTATCGAAGCCAGATCATGCGGGGTGGCGCGCGCTACACCAAGCTGCAACGCTTCCCGCTCGAATAGCTGAAGAGCAATGGAATTTCACTACATTCTCGTAATAGTCGTTGCATATCTGCTCGGCTCCATTCCTTTTGGTTACATCCTGGTCAAGATTTTTCGCGGAGAAGATATCCGCCTTACCGGCAGCGGAAACATCGGGGCTACCAATGTCGCACGCTCAGGCGCGAAAGTTCTGGGCATTGTAACGCTGGTCCTCGACGCTCTCAAAGGTTACGTGGCAGTGCTGCACGGTGCTCACGCTGCCCACCATGATCTGCAGAATGGAAACATTGCTCTTCGCCATCCTGACCTGGTCCCTCACATGATGGCAGTTGCGGCGCTGGCCGCTGTTGTTGGCCACATCTTTCCCGTCTGGCTGAAATTCAAAGGCGGCAAAGGTGTGGCGACGGCGCTCGGCGTGTTCATTCCTTTGTTTCCCAAGGCCCTCCTGGTTGCGCTTGTCGTCTTTATTATTTCGGTTGCGATTTCACGCTATGTCTCGCTGGGTTCGATCCTCGCGACTATCTCGTTTCCCATTGCTGCCTGTTTTCTGGAAGATGCTGCGCACCTTCATCAGGATCGAAGCTGGGGCATCGACTGGGTCACCATTTTGCCAATCTGTGCGACCAGCCTGCTCGTAGTGGCCAAGCATCACCAGAACATTCGTCGCTTGCTTGCGGGAAATGAAAACCGCCTTGGCCAGAAGAAGCCGCCCACCGCCGAGGAGCCGTCGTGAGCCGGATTGCTGTCATCGGCGCCGGCGCGTGGGGCACGGCGCTGGCCATCGTTGCCGGACGTCGTGGTAAGCATGAAGTCTGCTTGTGGGCCTATGAAAAAGAAGTTTGCGACAGCCTTACGCAGTCGCACGTAAACAGCCTCTTCCTTCCCGGATTTTCTGTCCCCGTCTCAGTGCGGGCAACCAACGATCTCAAGGAAGCTCTGAACGGCGCGGAGATCGTAGTCAGTGTAATGCCTTCACACCATTGTCGCCGCACGTTCGAGCACATGGCGCAGTGGCTGTTGCCGAACATGCTGTTTGTGAGCGCCACCAAAGGCATTGAGAATGACACGCTTTTGCGCATGAGCGAGGTCATTCATGAAGTTGTGAGCAGGTTTTCAGGATTCCGGCCGCGCATTGTCGCCATCAGCGGCCCATCCTTTGCCAAAGAAGTAGCCAAAGGCGATCCCACGGTGCTCACCGCCGCCTCAAGCGATATTTCTCTCGCTGCAATTGTGCAAAAGGAATTCAGTGATCCCGCCTTCCGTGTATATATGAACGATGATCTCATTGGCGTGGAACTTGGCGGCGCCCTCAAGAACGTGATTGCCATTGCTGCCGGCGTTTGTCACGGCCTGGATCTGGGCCATAACTCGGTGGCAGCGCTGGTCACGCGCGGTCTGGCCGAGATCACGCGCCTGTCCGTCGCCTGCGGCGCCAAGCCACAGACCATGGCCGGCCTGGCAGGCATGGGCGATCTGGTGCTCACCTGTACCGGCGGCCTTTCTCGCAACCGCAGCGTGGGCGTGGCCCTGGGTCAGGGAAAACAGCTCGAGCAAATTATCGCCGGAATGCACGGCATGGTCGCCGAAGGTGTCCTCACTACCAATGCCGCGATCGGCTTGGCCAAAAAACACAAAGTAGAAATGCCCATAACGCAGCAGATGTACGCCATCCTGCACGACGGCAAAGCCCCACTCGAAGCCATCCGCGAACTCATGACCCGCCCCGGCAAAGTAGAAGATAGATTTTGAAAAAGCAGCTTTTGGCTGTTGGTCTTAGCTCTTGGCCATTAGCCTTTGGTCTTAACCAAGGCAGGATTATTTCTTGAAATTCTTCCTTTCCTGGGCAAATTTCGTTCGCTTCTCTTTACTCGATGTGAAATTCGCGTTCATTAGCTGATTTCTTTCCGCCTGTTATTTTTTCCACCCGCGTTTCTGTGCCGCTGGCGGTGTAGCCTCTGGTTGGTCTTGGTTGGTTTTGAGCCTTATTACCGGATTTTCCTCTGCTTCCACCGTTACTCAGTGTTGAAGTCTCATTGTAAATTCGCGTTCATTCGCGTTAAGCGGGGTCCCCAACGCACGCCGGTTTTGCGTGTGGTGGGGGTGCCTTAGCGGCTAAACGGTTTTGATCTGCGGCAATCTGCGAAATCTGCGGCTAATTTGGCTGCGTCCGGCTAACCCTTTCCTTGCCACAGCGTCTATCCCTTGTTAGTCTATGCCTTGTTGAAGAAGGTCTGAGTCAGCATGAAGGAACTTAATCAGCGCGATCTCTTTCCCGGCGCTCTGGAGATGATGATTCTCCAGACGCTCAAACGAAAACCGCTGCACGGCTATGCCCTGGCGCAGCACATCAAGCAAACTTCGAACGACCTGCTCCAGGTTGAAGAAGGTTCTCTGTATCCGGCGCTGCAACGAATGCTCAAACAGGGCTGGGTGAAAGCCGAATGGGGGCTTTCCAGCACTAATCGCCGCGTCCGCATTTATCAGCTCACGCCTGCGGGACGCAAGCACGTCCAACAGGAAGTTTCCAGCTTTGAGCGCATGCTGGAAGGCATTACCCGCGTACTCTCGCCAGTAAAGTCATGAACTGGTTCCAACAGCTTTTTGCCCGCCATCGCCTTCATCAGGACCTTTCGGACGAAATTCGCGAGCACATTGAAGAAAAGACGGAAGAGCTGATCGCTGCAGGCATGACTCGCGAGGAAGCCGCGGCAACCGCCCGGCGCGAGTTTGGCAATGTACTCTTGCAAGAGGAACGCTCTCGCGATGTCTGGAGATGGCCGGCGCTGGACACCGTGTTCCTCGAATTCAAACATGCTTTCCGATACCTGCGCCGCAGCCCCGGCTTCACTCTCACTGTGATTGCCACTTTGATGCTGGCCATCGGCGTCAACACCGCTGTTTTCACCATTGTGGACGCTCTCTTGCTGCGCCCGTTGCCCTACCCTGAACCCAATCGCCTGGCCTCCGTGGTCACAAACATCACTGGCGAGTCCGGCAGCGGACTTAGCACGGGCCAGGATGGAGAAACCTGGGAATTGGTCCGGGACCATGCCCCGTCAGTCCAGGCAGCAGCTTACAAGCTCACTTCCAACGGCGTGAACCTGCAGGCTGGAGCCAGTATCCGCTACGTCCACGAGCAACGTGTTTCCGCCGAGTACTTTGATGTTCTCGCCATCCATCCCATTTTGGGAAGCGTGTTCACTCATGAAGAAGATCTTCCCGACGGCCCGAAAGCGGTTTTACTGAGTTACGAGCTGTGGAATTCAGTCTTCAATGCAGACCCCGAGATTCTCGGCAAAACCATCCTGCTGAAAGGAGAACCGTACACCGTTGTAGGAGTTCTGCCGGCAGGGACAAAAACCACTGCTCCCGCGGATCTGTGGACGCCTTTGCGTCCCAAAACAACCGGCGAGGGCGAAGGGATCAATTATGCACTCCTCGTGAGACTGAAAGATGGTGTCAGTTGGGCACAAGTTGATACGGAACTCGGCCGGTTGCGTCCACACAGATTTGCTCTCTGGATCGGGAATCGCAAGATGAAAATGTGGCTCTACGCCATGCCGCTGCAAAGACATCTGGCGTCCTCCGGTGGCGATGCTGTATTGATCCTCATGTGCGCCGTCGGCTTCATTCTGCTGATCGCCTGCACCAATCTTGCCGGGCTGCTTTTGGTTCGAGTGATGCAACGCGGCCCAGAGATCGCCACGCGCATGGCTCTGGGCGCCACGCGCGCCACCATCGTGCGGCAGCTCATGCTGGAACCGTTGATCCTGGCTGTTGCTGGAGGCGTTGCCGGCGTTATCCTGGCTGCAGCCAGCCTTGATTCTCTCTCCAAATTGCTGTCCTCTGACGTGCGCTTCATTGGCGCACTGTCCCTGGATAGTCGCACCTTGGTTTTTACCGCGGTGGCAACTTTGTGCGCCACGCTGCTCATTGCTCTGCTTCCGCTACTGGAGCTTCGCCGCACTGAACTGGGCTTTTCGCGAACTACGAGTGGCAGATCTGTAGCGCACAGCGGCAGGCGCCGCACGCGCCAGACTCTGATCGCTGCCGAAGTGGCCCTCACCATCGTTTTGCTGGCGGGGGCCGGCCTGTTGATTCGCACTCTTGTTTATCTCGAGACGAAACCCTCCGGCTTCGATCCCCAAAATGTGATGACAGCTCAAGCCTCGCTGAACGATGCCCGCTACCACGACGCTGCGGCCTTCCAGAAGCTGGTTCGTGAAAGCGTTGCGGCGATGGAAAAAATTCCGGGCGTGAAATCCGCAGCCATGGGCTTGACTCTTCCCCAGGAACAGGCACTGAATACCGGGGTCACACTGGTAGATCTTCCTGGCAAACCTCAGTACATCAGCAATGAGGTCTATGTCACACCCGAATACTTCAGCACGCTCCAAATCCCTGTGCTCTCAGGCCGGACATTTACGGAAGGTGATACGGCCGTCAGCCAGCCGGTCTGCGTTGTGAGTCAAAAATTTGCCCAGAGATTTCTAAATGGAATGGAGGCCGTCGGGCGCCATCTGGAGACCGAAGGCATGACCTACGAAATCGTCGGCATTGTAGGCGACGTGCAAAAGCCACCGGGACTTTCCGGTGGCGCGCCACTGCTTATAGAGCAGACGTTCTACATCCCGGCCACGCAGACGAACCAGGGTGCGCTCAACATGTATCACGTGTGGTTCCAGCCCAGTTGGATTGTCCGCACGCCTGGCCCGATCGGCGGCCTTACTGCGGCAATGCAGCGGGCCCTCGCGGAAGCAGATCCTGCTCTTCCTTTTTCCGGGTTTCACCAGATGCGTGACTTCCAAAATGAAGCTTTGGACCGGCAGCGCATGGAAGTATTTCTGCTGAGCGTCCTTGCCGGACTGGCGCTGGTGCTCTCGATCATCGGCGTTTATGGACTGGTTTCCAGTCTGGTCACGCAACGCACTCGCGAAATCGGTATTCGCATGGCCCTGGGTTCCACGCTGCGGCGAACCATGTTCGAGATCGGAAAATCCGGCGTAATCGCAGCGGCTGCCGGAATCGTTGTTGGCCTTGCTTTATCGGCGGTAACCGCACGCCTGATTGAAGCAGAACTCTACGGCGTGCGGCCTTATGATCCGGTTACATTTATTCTGAGTGTGCTCCTCCTGCTCACAGCAGCCCTGATCGCAAGCCTGGCCCCAACCGTCCGCATCGCCCGCATCGATCCTGCATCCACCCTACGAGCAGAATAGAGGCGCCTGCGCATTCGTCTCCTTGTCATTCCGATCCCGCCCCGTTATTTGCGTTTAGTGTTCTAATCGGTTTTGACAAACGGGCGGGAGAGGAATCTGCTGTTGCTGTTGCCTTTGTTTTCCTAGTCCCTATTCCCTAATCCCTATTCCCTGCTTTTGCAGTTGCCGTTGCTCTTGTTCTTGCTGTTGCCAGTTGCCTATTGCCTGTTGCCTGCCTCACGCCTGGCCGTCGGCCAGCCTGCGGCCTTGTACTTCCGTAATTAAGTTCTAAGACGTTTTACCCATTAGACTTAGCGAAGTCCCGAGCAAATTTGCCGATTATGAAGCTGCCACTTCCGGCCAAAATTCGAATTCTGTATCTCATCATCGCGGTTCTCATCGCGGTGGCAGTTGTTCCTCTTTATTTCTACGCGCGCAAAGTTGTGGACATGAACCAGGAAGCCCTGGAGCGCAACGAAAAACTGCTCCAGAACACCGTCACCAGTTCATTGGCCCAGGACATCGCACAGCGGCAAAAGGACATCCTCTCCACTCTCGCCAGCCTGACCTATTCCGTCCAGGTCACCAGCGGCGGCGACTTAACCGGCGCTCGCGTGGAAGCTCCTGAAGTCCGCGCCCTTCTGCAGAACTACATCGAGAACCCCGATTCCATCGTTCCCTACGCGCGTCTGCTGAACGCGCAGGGGCACTTCATGTCTGTGGGTACTCTGGCTCCCGACGACTTCATTGAAAAAGAGCTGGAACATGGCCTGGCTGCATCGCGCGAAGGACGCCAGTACACCGGCGAGGCGCTCTCCATAGGATCAGGCCAGGAGACGCGCACCGTCATGGTGGTGAGCCGTCCTGTGGGCAATCGCGAGCTGAATCTGGGTGCGCTTGAGCTGGTCATCGACCTCCATCATCTGATCAGCAAATTGCAAAACGCTCGTATCCAGGAACGCCTGGACACTTTTGTCGTCGACCGCTCCGGACGCCTCGTTGCCTCCAGCAACTCGCGCTATGCCACCGGCCAGGACATGAGCAGCAATGAGCTGGTCAAAGGCTCTGTGGAGCAAAGCGGCATTGCCCAGCTTACAGTGACAAAAGAATTTTCCTGGGCGCCCGACGGCAAAAACAAAATGGCAATGCTGGGCACCTACAGCCCGGTCGCCGGGCTGGGCTGGGTCGTAGTAGCGCAAAAGAGTCTGGCCGACGCCTACAGCGATATCTATCAGATGCAGCGCGCTGCACTGTTCTTTCTGTTCGTCGCTATCGCCTTCAGTATTTGTGTTGGACTTCTTGCCGCCCGCCGCCTTACTACGCCATTGCAGGTGCTGACAGAATCCAGCCGCGCCATTGCCGCCGGAAACTTCTCTCAGCGCGTGGAACTGAAGAGCCGCACCGAACTCGGAGAGTTGGCCCAGACGTTCAACACCATGACCGATGATCTGGAGCGCTTCGTTGCCGACCTGCGCAAAGCCGCAGAAGAAAACAAAGCGCTGTTCATGGGCTCCATTCAGATGCTCGCCGGCGCGGTTGACGAAAAGGATCCCTACACCAAGGGTCATTCCGACCGCGTGACGCGCTACTCCATATTGATTGCCAGAGAGATGGGATTGAGCGAGGAAGAAGTCGAAAAGATCCGCATCTCGGCGCAACTGCATGATGTAGGCAAGATCGGAATTGAAGACCGCATATTGAAGAAACCCGGCGCGCTGACTCCCGAAGAATTTGAAATCATGAAGACCCACACCACCAAGGGCGCAGCCATCCTGCGTCCGGTGGAGATGCTCAAGGACATGCTTCCAGGCATCGAGCTGCACCACGAATCCCTGGATGGCCGTGGCTATCCCTTCGGCCTGAAAGGCGACCAGATTCCCCTCATGCCGCGCATCATCATGGTAGCCGACACGTTTGATGCCATGACCACGAACCGCCCCTATCAGGCCGCAATGGATGTCGAGTACGTAATCCGCATCATCAACTCACTAGCCAACACCAAATTCGATCCCGACGTGGTAGCCGCCATGACCCGAGTCTTCGAACAAGGCAAACTAGGCGCCAAGCCCGCTCCGACCGTGTCCACAGAAGAAACAGAATCCATTCCCACACCCGCCACACCAGACCTGGCCGCTCTGCGCACGTAATCGGCTCTCTCATTCTTGTCATTCCGAGGCGCAGCCGAGGAATCTGCTGTTCTGCCGGGGACACACTCAGTACAGACGGTGCTCAGCCGGGGTTCCCGGCACGCGCGGTTTTGGGTTTGCGCGTGATGGGGTGGAGCACCGTCTCCGCGCCAGAGGCGCGCTCGCTTCCACCGGAGCAAT
>DATDNH010000424.1:0-5422 GCA_036518395.1 Candidatus Angelobacter sp.
ATGCGCACCCGCTCCCATACTGCACCGCCGCCGCTCCAAATTGCGTTCCCATAGAAACGCCCGGCAACCACACTGCCAGCGATAAATGCCGTCTTCGGTGCAGGAACATCGAAAGCGCCGTGACCCCCGCATCTAGCGGCAGCGCCACAACAAGAGTTTTCTTGTAAGGATGCCGCGTCCCACCACCGGCTGAGGTGTACAGGTTGTCGAGCCGCGAGATCCTGCTCAGCTCGTTTACGCAACTGCGGGTTCCCCGCGCTGTGGAATCCGCGAGTACGAACGACGCGCTCCACATCGCAACATTCGCAATGATCACGGTCTTCTTAGGCGCCGGAGCGTCAGGCAGCTTGCGGGCCTGTGCATAAGCCGGCGATACGCACAACGTAATCAAAATGACCATAGCTCTTCTCATACCTATCAACTCCACACTAAAGCGAAAACGCCCATGAGAGTGCGGCGAATCTATTCGCTGTATAAAAGAAGCAATAACCCTAGAAGGACGACGCTGCTCGCCCATAAGTACCTGCGCACTGGGGCAGGAGGACGCGCGGCGTCATATAGAAGCTTAAAAAACGCAATACAGAAACCAGCCACAGCAAACCATCCATGTTCTCTTTGTATCTTCGCCGCGGGTCCGGTGGCGCCGTGTTCGTGTGAATGTGGCTGCGCCGTACTGAACGTATCTGCGTGGGCGGTCGGTGTCGCACCAGATGATGAGTCATAAAGGCCATTGACTCCATGCTGATGGACCGGCGCGGCCTCCGCGGAGGTAGCACCAGATCGGCCACCGTGGCTGCTGTCTGAATGCATTGAAGCGGACGGCGTCGATGGTGCGGCCGTGCTGGCAACAACCTCGCCGCTATGCTGGTGAAAAAGCAGGGCTGTTCCTCCGATAACACAGAGTGCGGGTAATACAACGATCAGCCATGGCTGGCGAAGCCTGGGACTTGCCTGGACAGCTTCCAGCGATCCGATTGCGATCAACAATAGAGCATAGAATTTGTGCTGCCGAGCTTCTGCATCATGATGGACCAGCCATGACCATCCCAGGTCTCCCCGGGGCCAGATCTCACTATCGCTCCATGCCGCAAGAAAGAGACCTGCCGTGATAAACAGGATGGCCGGCAGCCATCGCATCCACGCGAGTGACCGATAACCTCGGCCGGCGATTACGCTCAACCCAATCACAATCAAAAACGCTCCCGCGATGTGATGGTTCATTTCTGAAGATGGCTTGTCGGGGTCAGTGGCCGCAGACGCAGTCATGTTGTGTGTTGGCAGTTGGACGCTCGCCGCCGGCTGAGGCAAAAGCACAGGCAGCGCCAGGGCTAAGCAAAGGAGGGTGTATCTCGCGCTGACAGGAATCAACAGTCGTCGCATGAATTTCTCCTTCTTTCCTGGATATGTGGCGGGTGACGGCTGAAGCATCTCCCAGCACTCTTGATTTATCGCGCCTTTTTCATTTTTCGGTTTCGGGATAGTGGGAACAGACTTTTCAGAGACCTGAATGCGATCCCAGTAATATTCCCAGGCTCTTCAGCTCGAGCTGCCAGGCCCCCATCTTGGGCTTCACCTTCCGAAGCGGAAATTAATGCCGGTGCTGTAAAGAAGGTTGTTCTGGTTGCGATTGCGATTAAAGTTCCCCAGGTTAGGTATGAATATGGGTTGGAAGCGTGTCAGGTAGTAATCCAACTTGATCGGCCGGAAAGTCACATTCTTATTGATCGCCAGGTCCAGTGCTCCGCCAGCTAGCATGGAGAACTCGGTAGCGTCATTCACCACACGCTGTTGAAACGTAGTGACGTTGCCGTTACCCACCAGGACGACTGGGACGCCACGGAAACTGCGCGAGTCATGAGTCTGTCCGAACAGGGTTTCAAACGACGGGATGATATGTCCAAGACGAAGATTGACCCGCGGACCGAACATGTAGCCAAACAACGTTTGCTCCACGTGAAAGCCGCCAATGTTCCCATTGTGTACTATGGGAAAGCTGGCCACTCCGCTAAGCCACTTATTCAAATTGATTGCGAATTCGCCTATGCCGCCGTTTGCGGAAAATGCAGGTACGTTGATGGCTGAGTGGACGCGCGTAAAGTCATAGCCCAGGTAAGTTTCAAATCTCGGAAGTTCCGTCGTCTGGGCAAACGAGCCGACAGCGAATAAAAGCAAAATTCCCAACACGGTTTTTTTCATAGGTCTTTTCAGTTCCTCTCACCTGTGGTTCTGCAGTTTTAGACAATCCCATATTCGTTCCGGTCAATCGATGGATGAACTGTCAGAAATGCCAGAAAACAAAGAAATGACAAGGTCAGGTAAGGGCATTCTGAGTGGCGCAAAATGCACGGATGAAGAAAAACAGTTCTGACAGGATTGCGAGTGGTTTTTGGATGGCCGCCGTGGTAATCTACCAGCGCCGCTGGCAGTCGAAGTGTGAGTTACAAGGTATTTTTATGCCCAAAGGCCAGCGTCTTTTTCATTCTTTGTTGCTTCTCGCTCTTGCTGCGGGATTCACTCCGCAAGCGCTACCGCAAAGCTCGGATCCGGTTCACATAGTTCCCGCTGAAAAGCATGAGAAACCAGCTGGACGGGCACCTGAAGCAGGACCGCCGGACCGGACCAAGCCGATACGTGTGGACGTGGATCTTGTTCTGGTTCCGGTGACGGTAGTGGACGCCGCCAACCGTCCCGTCACAAGTCTGGAGAAGCAGAATTTCTCCTTGTATGAAGCTGGCGAACCGCAAACCCTCCAGTATTTTTCGACTGAGGACTCGCCGGTTTCGGTGGGGATTCTTCTGGATCTCAGCTCCAGCATGAGTGACAAGATCGATACGGCGCGACAAGCTCTGCGTCAGTTTTTCGACAATTCGAATGCCGAAGACGATTATTTTGTGATTGGATTTTCCGATCGCCCGTCCCTGCTGGCTGATTCAACTCATTCGCCCCAGAGCATTGAAAGTAAGGTGGCGTTGGCCGTTCCCTACGGCCATACGGCGCTGCTGGACTCGATTTACATGGGACTGACCAAGCTGCGTAACGCGCGTTATAAGCGGCGCGCGTTGGTCATCATTTCAGATGGAGGCGACAACCACAGCCGGTACACGGCAAGAGAGATACGCGAACTTGTGCAGGAAGCGGACGTAGAAATCTATGCCCTCGGAATCTTCTCCAAGGTGTTCAAGACCTATGAGGAATGGGCGGGGAAGCGTCTCCTGACGGAAATCACAGAAGCAACCGGCGGTCGCACAATTACGGTCAATAAGCTGGACGAGCTTCCTGAAGCGGCGGCTGCTGTAAGCCGCGAGCTCCGCAATCAATACATTCTCGGATACCATCCGAGCCATGACATACGTGATGGCCGGTGGCGCAAAATCAAAGTCAAAGCTGTGGCGGATGCAATCGGACGCGTGCTTCACGTCCATAGCAAACAAGGCTACCTCGCTCCTTCGCGGTAGCATCAGAAAGAGTCTGCGATCATCGACCCACCTCGGGCCATACGGCCCATCTACACCCCCTGTCAATATTGACAGTCGCAATAGCCTTACCGCCTGAGTCATACAAGAGGATTGTACAAACTGAGTCGTAGGTGATGGTTCAGAAGGACTGCGGCATTATGACTCAGGCTCTGGCTCCTGCAACTAGGCTTCGGACGTTGTGGCCGTTCCTTGCCTCGGTTCTTCTCGTCCTTGAAGCAGTACTGGTTCTGCTCTCCAGGCAACGCGAACATCGGCTTGCCTGGAACAGCGCCGCACTGTTGGTCGCTCTCTCTCTGGCGACGTGGGCCTCGCTCAAAAATGCCTTCGCCAGTAAAAACTCGATTCGTTTGTTCTGGCTTTTCCTGGGCGCCGGGTCCGGGCTATGGGCGCTGAATCCTCTTCTGGCAGCCGTCTATGCCGAAGGCCTGGGTCGAAGTGCTCCCAACCCATTGGCCGCCTCCATATTGTTCCTGCACACCGTGATGATGCTCGCTGCCCTGGCTTCCCGGCCGCATGTGAAGCAATTGGAGGTCCGGGTGTCCAGGACCACATTCAATTGCCTGCTGCTTCTGTTTTTCTGGATTTTTATCTATGTCTTTTTTCTAATACCCGAACAGTTCCCGAAGTGGGATGCCGCAACCGTGGAATCGTTTTCCATCCTGTACTTCATTCAGAATTTTATTCTTACAGCCGCCACGGCAACTCTTGCCCTGCGAGAGGAACAGCCATGGAAGTCAATTTATGCACTCTTGTTCGCATCTTTTAGTCTCTATGCCGCAGGCTCTCTGGTTGCCAACTTGAGAGTAGCGCACAAGGTTTATTTCCCGGGATTGCTCGATGGTCTTCCCACCGTTGCGGTGTGCATTCTGGTGTGGGCCGCGATTCGTGGCAGAGAGCTGGCGCCGCAGCTGGCGCAGTCTGCCCGCGTGGAGCCCGTGGGTCGTTACGATGCGGAGATGTCCGCTATTCTGCCGCTTGCAGCTATCCCTGTGATTGGAGTTCTGGAAATCATGCGCGGGAATGGAACGGGCAGGATTCATACCATCCGCCTTATCGCAATCCTCATCACGGGTCTCTTATTAACCTTTGCAGCGTTCTTGAGAGAGTATGTTGTACACCGCGAGTTTGCGTTTCACATCGATATGGCTCGCGCTCAACTGCATCTCGCCATCCAGTCTGGCAAATCCATAGGTTGGGATTTGAATGTTTCCAGTGGGGAAGCGATATGGTTCGGCGATCTTGAAACATTTTTCGGAATTCCAACCAATACCTGCGTTGCACCCGCGGAAGACTTTTATCGTTATGTCCATCCCCAGGACCAGCCGAGAGTGTCGCAAGCCGTCTCCCATGCCATCCAGACTGCTCAGCCGTTCGCAGCCGTGTTTCGCATGATCTTACCCAACAATGTCACGACCTGGGTAACTTCACGGGGCCGGTTTTATTACAAAGCGAGTGGAGCCCCTACTCGCATGCTCGGTATTGCAGTGGACATAAATGAACAGAAGCAATCAGAAGCAGCTTTGCGCGAGCAGGAAGACAAGTTGCGTTTGGTTCTGGAATCAGCCGCTGAGGGTATTTACGGAGTGGACCGGGAAGGTCGTTGCACATTTTGCAATGCCGCCGCCCTAAGCATTCTGGGATACAAAGCAGCGCAAGATTTGATGGGCCGGAAGATGCACGATCTCATTCATCACACCCACCACGATCACACACCATACTCTATAAGCGAATGCCCGATCCTGGCGGCCCTCGAAAGTGAACAAGGCTTCCACTGTGACACTGAGGTGTTCTGGAGGGCAGATGGCACATCTTTTCCAGTTGAGTACTGGTCTTATCCCCAGCGTAAAGATTCTGAGATCGTGGGCGCGGTCGTTACATTCTTTGACATCACAGAGCGCCGGCGCGCGGAAGCTGTCCTGCGGGAGAGCGAGCTGCGTTTTCGAAAC
>DATDNH010000425.1:0-9833 GCA_036518395.1 Candidatus Angelobacter sp.
GCAAGAGAGTTATCCGGCAAAACGGCAACATCATTTTTCTCGCCGGCGACGGAGCTTCTCCCAAAGGCGAGTTTCCCTTTTTGGATCGCTACGACCTTCAGTCGCAGAAGGCTGAACGCATCTTTCGTTCCGGCGAAGGCAGCTTTGAAACTGTCATAGCACTCGCCTCCGATGATGGCTCGCGCTTCATCACGCGCCATGAGAGTCCTGCCGATCCTCCGAATTATTTTCTGCGCACTGCCGGAAGCACAGAAAAGACGGCGCTGACGCGTTTTCCCGATCCTGCGCCTCAGCTCAGAGGCATCACCAAGCAGATCGTCACCTACAAGCGGGCCGATGGTGTGCCGTTATCTTTCACTCTCTATCTGCCTGCAAATTACAAGAAGGGTGAGCCGCTTCCCACGATTGTTTGGGCCTATCCATTGGAGTTCAGTGACGCCGATACCGCGGGACAGGTTTCGGGTTCGCCGAATCGCTTTACCACCATGGCAGGCATCTCCGAATTGTTTCTGGTGACTCAGGGCTATGCATTGTTGGACAACGCAACCATGCCGGTGATTGGTGATCCGGACACCATGAATAACACCTACGTTGAACAAATCGTCGCCAGCGCCAGGGCGGCGATTGATAAAGCAGTGGAGATGGGAGTAACAGACCGCAATCGCGTAGGCGTTGGCGGGCACAGCTACGGCGCATTCATGACGGCCAACCTTCTCGCCCATTCAGACCTGTTCCGCGCGGGAGTGGCGCGCAGTGGCGCCTACAACCGTACTCTGACTCCGTTCGGCTTCCAAAGCGAGCGCCACACGCTGTGGGAAGCCCCGGAAACCTACATCAAGATTTCGCCTTTCATGTTTGCCGATAAGATCAAGCATCCCATTCTGCTGATTCACGGCATGGCGGACGACAACTCAGGCACATTCCCGATTCAAAGCGAGCGTCTGTATCAGGCCATTAAAGGAAACGGTGGGATCGTCCGCTACGTGCAACTGCCCTACGGGGCCCATGGCTATGTCGGCAGGGAATCGGTGGAACATACGCTGTACGAGATGGTGAACTGGTTCGATAAATGGGTAAAAAATGCCCCTCCGGCAGCCGCCACCAGCACGGCCCAGGCGGCCAAAACGCAGTAAAAAACTTTGTAACGCTTTGGCCGTTTTCTTCACTACCTAGCAAGAGAACGTCTAAGGCACGTTAGACGGGGTTGGCCGGCATTCAAGCATTGAGTTGCTAGGGGGAGTGCCGGCCACGTTAATTTTCACTCCTGCAAAGCTGGACGACGACAGCTACCACGCGAATCTTGCACTCTCAAAAATACAGGGATATCGTTCTTCAAGGTGAATTGCCATGGCGAACGAACTTTTGATACCTGAAACCGCTGAGGGTGACCCAAACGCATTTGAGGTTTTGCGCGTTTGGGTGGCAAAGGGCGGACAACACGTGAGCATTAGCACTGGAGTGTGGGAGGATCCCGAAGCCTGGGGCATCGTGCTCGCTGATCTTGCTGGGCACGTCGCTAATGCTTATGCTCAGCAAGCCGGTCTCGAAAGGCAGGAAACCCTGCGCAAAATCAGAGACTTCTTCGATAGAGAACTGGATTCGCCCACCGATACGCCGAAGGGAGCTGTCCGCAATAAACGGCGCCCACACCGGGGATGAGGTTGATGGTTCACCTCACGATCCACTTTTTCCGGTTAAGTAACCTTTTACCGTTTGCCGCATCAAAAATCCGTTGGCTCGATGCAGGCCGGGACGCATTACAATCGAAAGGAAAGAGTTTTTGGCGCATCCGCAACGTAGAGACAACAGCAGTTCGGCTTATCCCGGAGTCAGTCGTTCAGCAGAGCATTGCTGCAACGAAGGAGACAATAATTCATGCAAGTCGTACTCGGCTCGGACCATGCCGGATTCGAATTAAAGAAAATCTTGAGCGATCACCTGCAGGATAAAGGACATCTTGTTCTTGATGTGGGCACATACAGCACCGAGCCCGTGGACTACCCTGACTATGCCGAAGCTGTGGGGCTGAGCGTGGTTCGCGGCGAAGCGGAGCGCGGCATTCTGATTTGCGGCAGCGGTGTTGGGGCCTCCGTCGCAGCTAACAAGATGTCAGGAATTCGCGCGGGGCTCTGCCACGATTGCTACTCTGCGCATCAGGGCGTGGAGCACGATGACATCAATGTGCTTGTCCTGGGAGCGCGTGTGATCGGTTCCGAGTTGGCCAAGGACCTTTCACTTACTTTCCTGAACGCGCGCTTTACTGCCGAAGAGCGGCATCAGCGCAGATTAAAAAAAATTCATGCCATTGAAGAGCGATACGCGGTGGGCCACTTAACCAAGGAGAAAAGTCTATGAGTCCTGTTAGCACCCTGGAAACTCCCAAATCCCCCAAGACTGCCCAGGAGAACCCGCTCAGGCTGCTGCAGAAATTCGGCCAGTCAATCTGGCTCGACTACATTCGCCGCAACCTGTTTACCAGTGGTGAGCTTCAGCGCCTGATTGACGAAGATGGCCTGCGCGGCATGACCTCTAATCCCGCCATCTTTGAGAAAGCTATCGCCGGCAGCACCGACTACGCCGATATTCTGGAACGGCTTCACGGGGAAGGCCGCAGCACCGGCGACATCTACGAAGCGATTGCCATTCGCGATATCCAGGATGCCGCAGACCTGCTTCTGCCGGTTTACAAGTCCACCAACCGGCGCGATGGATACGTCAGCCTGGAAGTCTCTCCCAAACTGGCGCGCGATACGCAGGCCAGCATTGAAGAAGCGCGGCGCTTGTGGAAGGCCGTCGGCCGCCCCAACATCATGATCAAGATTCCTGGTACTGCGGAAGGATTACCGGCAATCCAGCAGATGATCAGCGAAGGCATCAACATCAACATTACGCTGCTGTTCTCGCAGGAAGCGTACAGCAAAGTCACTGAAGCGTACATCGCGGGACTGGAGGCATATCAGGGCAACGATATCGGCGGTATCGCCAGCGTAGCCAGCTTCTTCGTCAGCCGCATCGATACGCTTGCTGATTCCATCATCGCAACCAAACTCAAAAGCGTGAGCAGCCCTGAGCAGGAGCAGCTATTGCGCGGGCTCCAGGGCAAAGTTGCAATCGCAAACGCTAAACAGGCTTACCGGCTCTATGGAAAAATCTTTTCCGGCGACCGCTGGAAAGCGCTGGCATCGCGTGGCGCGCAGACGCAACGCCTGTTGTGGGCCAGCACCAGCACAAAAAATCCTGCCTACAGAGATGTGATGTATGTGGAGGAGCTGATCGGGGCTGACACGGTGAATACCATTCCTCCCGCCACGCTCGACGCGTTTCGCGATCATGGCCGCCTGGCGCGCACTCTCGATGCCGATCTTGCCGCTGCCGATACGACCATGGCCGACTTGGAAAAAGCGGGAATTTCCATGAAAGCGGTTACTGACCAGCTTCTGGATGAGGCAATCAAGCTCTTCGATGACGCTTTTGACAAGCTGCTGGCCGCAATCGAGGAAAAAAAAACTCAACCTGAAAAAGTAAAACCCAAAATCCAGTCTTTGACCTATAACCTGCCTGCGGATCTGGCGCGGGCAGTCGATTCCACCATCAAAGATTGGCAAGCCGGCGACAAGATCAAGCGGCTCTGGGGCGGCGATAGCTCCCTGTGGACCGGTGACGACGAACATAAATGGCTGGGCTGGCTCCATGTGGCCGAAGATCAGATTGGGCATCTGCAGCAGTTTCGCGATATCGCCGACGATATAGCCAAGGCCGGATTCACTCACGTGCTGCTGCTGGGAATGGGCGGCTCCAGTCTCTGCCCAGAGGTTCTGAAAAGCACCTTCGGAAAACAAAAAGGTCATCCTGAACTGCACGTCCTCGACTCCACGGATCCGGTTCAAATCAGCGCCATTGAAGCCGATATCGATGTCCCCAAAACGCTGTTTATTGTGGCCAGCAAATCGGGCAGCACACTGGAACCAAACATCTTCAAGCAATACTTCTACAATCGCGTGGAAGAAATTGCAGGCAAGGGAAATGCTGGTCAGCAATTCATCGCCATTACCGACCCCGGTTCGAAGATGCAGCAGGTCGCGGAGCAGGACCACTTCCGCCGCATTTTCTTTGGTATTCCGAGCATTGGCGGACGCTACTCCGCGCTCTCGAATTTTGGCCTGGTGCCTGCCGCCATCATGGGCCTGGACATGAAAGATTTTCTCGAGTGCACAGAGAAAATGGTTCGCGCCTGCGATGCCGCCGTGCCAGCAGACCAGAATCCAGGCGCTGTCCTGGGTTGCATTCTTGGAACCCTGGCACATCATGGCCGGGACAAAGTCACCATCATCACCTCGCCGGGAATTTCAGACCTCGGTGCCTGGTTAGAACAATTGTTGGCGGAGAGCACAGGCAAAAATGGCAAAGGGCTGATTCCGGTCGATCGCGAAAAGCCCGGCTCACCGGATGTCTACGGCAGTGATCGTCTCTTTGTTTACCTGCGCCTGGAAACTGCTCCTGATCCCACGCAGGATTCGCAGGTGGAAACGCTGCGCAAAGCAGGGCAGCCGGTAGTGCAGATCGCTGTAGGCGATATTTACGATATTGGCCAGGAATTTTTCCGCTGGGAAATTGCCACGGCGGTTGCCGGTTCAATCATCGGCATTAACGCCTTCAACCAGCCTGACGTTGAAGCCAGCAAAGTAGTCACGCGGCAGCTTACGGCTGAATACGAAAAAACCGGAAAGTTGCCGGACGAAAAACCGTTTTGGGAAGGCGACGGTCTCAAGCTGTTTACGGATGAGCGTAACGCCGGGAATTTGAGAAAGGCTGCGGGCAATCAGAATTCTTTGGTCGGATTTTTGCGCGCCCATCTTCAGCAACTCTCTCCGGGAGATTACTTTGCCCTGCTGGCATACATTCAGATGAATGCCGACCATGAAGAAGCGTTGCAGGCAATAAGGCATGCGGTGCGTGATCGGCGCCGGGTGGCAACTTGTCTGGGTTTTGGTCCACGTTTTCTGCACTCAACCGGGCAAGCGTATAAAGGTGGGCCAAATTCCGGCGTAGTCTTACAGATCACTTGTGACGACGCCGTTGATCTGCCTGTGCCGGAACAGAAATATACCTTCGGCATCGTCAAAGCAGCGCAGGCACGCGGAGATTTTCAAGTGCTGGCGGAACGCAAGCGCCGCGCATTGCGCGTCCACCTGCCCGCAAACGTGGATGTTGGATTGGAGAAACTGGCTAAAGCGATAAATGAAGCATTGAGCTGATCCTCTAAGAACGCCGTCAGGCGTGAAACAACGTAGCCCAGGGTAAAAACCCTGGGAGAAGGATGCAAAACCCATCCGTGCAGAAAGGAACGATATGCAACTCGGCATGGTAGGCCTGGGCAGAATGGGCGGCAATATGGTGCGCCGCCTGATGCGTGGTGGTCATGAATGCGTAGTCACCGATCTGAGCCCGCAAAACGTGCAGGAGCTGAGCAAAGAAGGCGCCACCGGTTCTTCATCTCTGGATGATTTTGTCTCCAAACTGAAGAAGCCGCGCGCAGCCTGGGTCATGGTTCCGGCGGGAAACGCTACGGAACAAACCGTGATGGCGCTGGGCCAAAAATTCGAGCCAGGCGACATCATTATCGACGGCGGCAACTCATACTTTAAGGACGATGTTCGCCGTTCGCAGAAGCTGAAAGAGCGCGGCATCAATTACATCGATGTTGGCACCAGCGGCGGCGTCTGGGGCCTGGATCGCGGCTACTGCATGATGATTGGCGGGCCCAAAGACGCGGTCCAGCATCTGGACCCGATCTTCAAAACGCTGGCGCCGGGAGTGGGCGACATTCCCCGCACCCCCGGACGCGAAAAGCTGGGCGGCACTGCCGAACTCGGATACCTCTATTGCGGTCCTTCCGGCGCAGGACACTTTGTGAAGATGGTGCACAACGGCATCGAATACGGTCTGATGCAGGCCTACGCTGAAGGCTTCGACATTTTCCGCAATGCCACCTCTGACCAGTTGCCGCAGGACTATCGCTACTCGCTGAACGTAGCTGATATCGCCGAAGTGTGGCGGCGGGGCAGCGTGGTCTCTTCCTGGCTCCTGGATCTCACCGCGATTGCGCTGGCCGAGAATCCGAACTTGTCGGAATATACAGGCTTCGTTCAGGACTCAGGTGAAGGACGCTGGACCATCATGGCGGCTCTGGAAGAAGCGGTGCCGGCAGATGTACTTTCTGCGGCTTTGTACACACGCTTCCGTTCGCGCCACGAGCATACGTTCGCGGAGAAAATGCTGAGCGCAATGCGCCAGCAATTCGGCGGCCACATTGAATTGAAACCAAAAACCGAGAAAGCGTCATGACACGAAGATCTCGACGTAGAGACGTAGCATTGCTACGTCTCCCGAGGTGAGCGGAGCGACCTGAGGAAAATTTCGACAATCCTCGTAATTTGGAGATCACCCAATGCCACAACTCGAACGCGATATCGAAGATATAGAACTGGCACAGCCTGAAAAGGGTGCGCGCCAGACCGGCCCCTGTGCCATGGTGATCTTCGGCGCAACCGGCGACCTGACCGCCAGAAAACTTTTTCCCGCACTCTACAATCTGGCCAGGACCAACATGCTATCGCGGAATTTTGCCATTGTCGGCGTGGCCCGTAACGACATGAAGACTGACGAATTCCGCAAGACGATGGGCGACGCGCTGGCAAAATTTGCTACCGACAAAGTTGATCCTCAACTGCGCGACTGGCTGCTGGCCCGCTTGTACTACGTTTCCGGCGAGTTTAACGATCAAAAAACCTACGTCAAACTTGCCCAGACGCTTGCTGAAGTAGATGAAAACCACCATACAGCAGGGAATTATTTCTTCTATCTCGCAACCAGCCCTGCATTTTTCGAAAATATTGTCGAACACCTCGGAGACGCACAGCTCGCCATCGAGAGTGATGGGCACTGGCGCCGCCTCGTTTTTGAGAAACCCTTTGGCAGCGATCTCCAGTCCGCCAAAGATCTCAACCAGAAAATCAAGCGTGTGCTCTCCGAACGGCAGATCTACCGCATTGATCACTATCTGGGAAAAGAAACCGTGCAGAACATCCTGGTGTTTCGCTTCAGCAACGGCATCTTCGAGCCCGTCTGGAACCACCGCTACATTGATCATGTGCAAATCACGGTTGCCGAAACCGTCGGCGTGGAAAAACGCGGCGGATACTTTGACATGGCGGGCACCCTGCGCGATATGGTTCCCAACCATCTGTTCCAGCTTCTCTCGCTGACTACCATGGAGCCTCCAATCTCGTTCAGCTCGGAGGCAGTGCACGACGAACAATCGAAAATTCTGCGCGCCGTGCAGCCGTTCACTGCGGAAGACGTGCTGCATTGCGCGGTCCGCGGCCAATATGGCGACGGCGAAATCGATGGCCAGCGGGCGCCCGGTTATCGTCAGGAGCAAGGCGTGCCTCCTGATTCCAAAACTGAAACCTTTGTCGCTCTCCGCCTCATCATCGATAACTGGCGCTGGGCCGGCGTGCCTTTTTATCTGCGAACAGGCAAGCGCCTGGCCACGCGGCACACGGAAGTTGCCATCCAATTCAAGCGCGCTCCTTTCGTTCTCTTTCGCGACACTCCGGTGAGCAGCCTCAAAGCCAATCAGCTTGTCATCCATATTGCTCCGGATGAAGGCATCTCTTTACGCTTTGGCGCCAAGGTCCCGGGGCCCCAGGTGAAGGTGGGCTCCGTCGAGATGGACTTCAATTATGCCGAGTATTTCGGAACCAGCGCTAATACAGGGTATGAAATTCTTCTCTATGACGGCATGGCCGGCGATCAAACTCTGTTCCAGCGCGCGGACATGGTGGAAGCCGGCTGGAGCGTGGTGGATCCGATCCTCGATGTCTGGAAGGCGCTGCCGCCGCGGAATTTTCCCAACTATCCCGCCGGCTCCTGGGGTCCGAAAGAAGCGGACGAGATCGTCTCGCGTGACGGGCGCTCCTGGAGAAGAATCCCGCAATGATCCTGGCGGGCGACATCGGTGGCACCCATACGCGAATCGCTCTTTTCCAGCAGAACGCCGCCCGGCTGAAGCTGCTGGTGGAGCACATCTATCCCAGCCGCGAACACAAGAGCCTGGATGAGATTCTCAGCCTCTTCATGAGCAATGAGCACGTGCATGTTGATCGTGCATGCTTCGGCGTTGCCGGCCCCGTTCTGCACGGAGAGGTTTCCACACCGAACCTTGCCTGGGTGGTGAGCGCGGTCCAGCTCGCCCGGCAAATTGGCATTGAGACCGTGTGGCTCATCAACGATCTCCAGGCCCATGCTTCCGGCATTGATGACCTTGCGCCGGAAGATTTCATCGCCCTCAATACCATTGACTCAGGCATCGGCAATGCCGCATTGGTCGCCGCCGGCACCGGACTGGGAGAAGCCGGACTCTACTGGGATGGAGTTCGGCGCTGGCCATTTCCCTGCGAGGGCGGACATACTGATTTTGCTCCACGCAACGATATCGAAATCGCGCTGCTCCAGTATCTGTTGAAGAAATTCGGCCGCGTCAGCTATGAGCGCGTGCTCTCCGGTCCCGGTATGCTGAACATTTATGAATTCCTGCGCGACACTCGAATCGAAGAAGAGGCCGCGTGGCTGAAAGATGAATTGGCGAGATCGACCGACCCGGCTGCGCTCATATCGGAATATGGCCTTGAAGCTAAAGCTCCTATCTGCGAAAGAGTGCTGGATATTTTTGTGAGTGTTTACGGCGCGGAAGCTGGCAATCTGGCGCTGAAAATCATGGCGACCGGGGGAGTATTTGTAAGCGGAGGAATCGCCGGGAAGATTCTCCCCAAGATGACCAATGGCGCGTTTCTTCAGGCCTTTCTCAGCAAAGGCCGGCTTCAACCTGTGATGGAAACCATTCCGGTGAAGATCATCGTGAATGAAAGAATAGGCTTGATCGGCGCGGCGCGCTACGCCGCCATGCAGCAGGATGCGCAAACCATCCCGGTTCCACCAGATCGCTGGACGGTGGATCGGTGAGCCACACCAAAAAAATGCAACATCTCACCACGGAGACACTGAGTCACGGAGTTTCACGGAGAAGTGATGGCAGTAAAAAAATCGAATCAAATCACTTGCCACAAAGCTGATAACGCCACCTGACTTGAAGAAAAATATTTTTGATCGGAGAGCGTCTTTGATACGAGTAATAAAAACTGGGAGGTGGATCAGCTCGGCATTCTCCATCTTGACTCCGTGGTTTTTGCGTTTGTTGTTGTCTTTGCTTTTCCCCAATCGTTTTCTCCGTGCAATCTCCGCGTCTCCGTGCCTCCGTGGTGCAATTTTGGTTGTGACTTCGCTACGCCGTGTCTCCGTGGTGGATTTTAATGATGTCTCCTGAAATCAAGATCGTCCCCGATATGCCGGCGCTCAGCCGCGCCGGCGCAGATGAATTTTCCCGCTGCGCTCGAGAAGCCATCTCCGCTCGCGGGCGTTTCACGGTTGCGCTCTCCGGCGGCTCAACTCCCCAGGGAACGCATGCTTTAATTGCGGAAGACCAGAAAGATCCGGCAAAGCGTCTCGAGTGGGACAAGATTCACATTTTTTTCGGCGACGAGCGTCACGTCCCTCCCACGGATAAAGACAGCAACTTTCGCGCAGCCAATGAATCGCTGCTCTCAAAAATTCCGGTTCCGCCGCAGAATGTGCACCGCATTCTTGCCGAATTGGACGCAAACGACGCTGCTGCGCAATACGAGGTAGAGCTGCGCAAAGTTTTTAATCCGAAGGCAGGGGAATGGCCGCGCTTTGACTTGATCATGCTCGGCATGGGCCCGGATGGCCATACG
>DATDNH010000426.1:0-7054 GCA_036518395.1 Candidatus Angelobacter sp.
TTGCGCCTGTTTTGCGCTGGCAAGAGGGAATCGCTGGGCGACGATTGGCTTGATCTTCTGTTGTCGAAGCAGATCCAGGAGGGCGACCAAGTCCTCTCGAAATAATGCCGGCCTCATCCGTTTGAGCCATTGAATGCTGTATGGGACCAACCTTTTCCGGCCCGGGAGAAGCCAACTGCGAGCAATGTACCAGCCGAGAATGCCGGCTTCACGAAAACGATGACGACCAGTTGGCGGGCCTGAAACCGATCGTCCCCCGGCTAGCGACCCGGTGAATCCATAAACTACTACCTTCCCGCCACGACGCAGCGCTTCGCGGGAACGCCAGACATGGCTACCGCCGATGCCGTCAAAGACCGCGTCCACACCCTCGCTCGTAAGGCGGTGAATTTCCTTCACAAAGTCCTGATCCCTGTAATCAATTGGGATACCGCCCAGCTCGGTTACAGCCGGTGCCCCTCGCGATGAACAGGTACCGTACATCTCCAGCCCGGTCAGGCGTCCAAGTTGCAATAGCGCCGAGCCGACGCCGCCAGCCGCGCCGTGAATCAATACGCGCTGGCCGGATCTGACCTTAGCTGAACGATGAAGCATCTGGTACGCGGTGATGTAATTCAGGATGAGGCTGACCGCCTCAGCGGCATCTAACCCGGACGGCACAGGAATCAATTCCCGTTGCGGGAGGCAGATGAACTCCGTGTATGCACCGCTGATCGGCAGCGCGGCAACTATCTGGCCTGGTTCGATTCCAGAAACGTTGTCGCCGAGTTGATCCACCGCACCAACCAGGTCCCATCCCGGTGTGAAGGGCAGCCGGGGCGTCTCAGGATGAAAGCCCTCTCGCATCATTATGTCGGGCAGGGAAACGCCTGCGGCCAGCACTCGCACCCGCGCTTCACCATGCCTCGGCTCGGGACGCTCCTCCTCAACCACCTGGAGTGCATCAGGCCCGCCGTAGTGCGTAACAATGATTCGCGTGTGTTTCACGAGCCTTTTCCTCCTTTGGAGAAGATTTTTTTCAATTTGATAATTTTGAGTCCTACTATCACATCTGTCTGTGACCGGCGTCACAGACAATCGGATCAGCTTGGTTGTACGCGAGGGACCAGTATTCGGGCCGGGTTAACGGACTTGAGCGGTTTCGTTACTCCATCCGCAAAGCCTGAGTAGGCTCAATTCTGCAGGCGCGAAGTGCGGGAAGAGTACTGGCAACTGTGGCGGTGAGAAGAAGGCTTACGAGCATAGCGGCAAAGACGGTCGGCTCGACAGGCCGGGTCCCGTACAAGACGGACTTGATAAGCAGGCCCGCAGCAGCCGCTCCTGCCGAGCCGAGAAGCAATCCCGTTACCACCGGTCGCATGGCATCGACCAATATCAGACGCAAAACTTCGCTACGCTGCGCTCCCAGGGCCATGCGAATTCCGATTTCCGTCACGCGCTGCGAGACCAGGTAAGAAAGCACTCCATAGAGGCCCACTGCGGCCAGGAGAAGGGAGAGTCCGGCAAAGGCCAGCACGAGCGTGGAACTGAACTTTTCTGTGGCCGTAGTCCGCCCTATGATCTGCTGCATGGTCATCACATCGTAAACGGGAAGCTCGGGATCCAGTGCGGCAACCTGCTTCTGCATGGGTACCGAGAGAGACAGCGGATCGCCAGAAGTATGGATCACCATCGCAGTATCGCTGGTCTGGTCGTAAATGCCGGAAAGAATAGGAAAGTAGATAGTAGGCCTCACGGGCCGGTCGACGCGCTCCAGCGTGTCACCCACCACACCAACAATCTCATACGGTTCTGGCTTGCTGCTCCACGCCACGCTGAGATGTTTGCCCACGGGACTCTCGCCGCGGAAAAACTGCTCGGCGAGCTTCTTGTTGATGATCACATACTGAGTTCGGTCCAACCTTTCCGCCTCGGTAAAGAACCGGCCACTGAGTAGAGGGATGCCTATGGCGCTGAAATAACCAGGATCAGCCGCTCGAACCAGAGCGTCCTGCTCCATGACGTCACCCTGTGATGGATGCTCTGGGATGGTGAACACCAGATCTCCGTGGTGACCGCCACCGGGCGGCATGGAAACCAGCCCCGCAGCAAGAACTCCGGGCAAATGCCGGACACGCCCCAGCAGGGCCTCGTGAAAAGACATGACCATCTCGGGCTTGTTGTATTGCTTGTCGGGAAGTCCGTAGCGGATGGTCAGCACATTGTCGGTGATGCAACCCAGGTCGGCCGTTCGCAGGTGAATGAAACTCTTGAACAGCAGTCCGGCGCTCACCAGAAGAATCACGGTAAGTGCAATCTCGGCGGTCAGCAAAATGCGGCGCAGTCCGGCCCGTGATGTGCTCCCCCCAATGGCTCGCGAAGAGTCCTGTAAGACGGCAAGCAGTCCCTTGCCGGTCGAGGAAATTGCCGGCAATAGCCCAGCGAGCAACGCGGCAACACAAATGAGTGCGAAAGAAAAGCCAACGACCACGCTATCCAGATGAACGTCACTCGAGCGCGGCAGTTCCCGCCAATTCTGAGCCAGCCACTGGGTTGCCCAGAACGAGAGCAGGACTCCGAGCGCTCCTCCGAGCAGGCAAATGATAAAGCTTTCTGTCATCTGCTCGCGTATGAGAGTCAGTCGGCTTCCACCCAGAGCGCCGCGAATAGCAACCTCTTTGCGTCGTGCCGCGCCGCGCGCCACCAGCAGGTTGGAAACGTTCAAGCAGGCGATCAGCAACATGCAGCCAACGGCTCCCAGCAGTACCAAAATGGGAGTTTTCGCTTTAACTACCACATCGTCGATCATGGGCCGGAACGTAGCTTCGTCACAAATGGCCTTTGCCGGATTGGCCATGTGAATGTGATATTGCAGCGTGCTCACCTCTTTGGTTGCTGCCTCTGCGCTCACCCCGCTTTTGAGACGGGCGATCACATAGCTCTGGTGCGACTCGTGGCTCTGAAACTGCTCCTTCGGGAACGCACTGGCGTAGGGTACCCAGAACTGGACCCGTGGGTCGGGGTAGTTAAACCACTGCGGAAGCACGCCAATGATGGTGTAGGGGTGAGAGTCCAGGCGAAGCGTTCTACCCACAATGGAACGATCGCCGGCGAACCTTCTTTGGAAAAGACTCCAGGACAGCACAACCTGCCTGGCTTCGGGCTGGTCCTCATCAGGAGTGAAGGTGCGTCCGAATACCGGCTGAATGCCCAGGAGCGAAAACATGTTCCACGTACCCGCCGCTCCCACCACCATCTCCGGCAGCTCAGCATGATCTCCTGTGAGGTTGCCGCCGTCCCATCGCCACGCCGCCATGTCCTGGAAGCCGTGAGTCTGGTTACGCCAGTCGTAATAGTCGCCGGGGGCTACAGTGTTGTATAGATACTGTTCGCCTTTGAACTGGGTGAAGTGGTCATAGACCATCACTAAATTATCGGGATCGCGAAATGGCAGTGGCTTGAGCAACACCGAGCGGACAATTGTGAAGAGTGAGGTCGTGGCGCCAATTCCGAGCGCCATCACCGCAATCGCAACCAGGGAAAACCCAGGTGCGCGACGCAATGTTCGCACGCCGTAGCGCAGGTCGCGCCAGACCTTTTCCATCCAGTTCCAGCTCCAGGTGGATCTGGTCTTTTCGCGCAGAAGTGTAGGGTTACCGAAGCGGCGCAGGGCGGCAAAACGTGCTTCGTCTAAAGACATTCCCCTCGCTATGTTTTCTGCGACCTGCTGTTCCAGATGGAACTGAAGCTCGTTTTCGAGCCGCGCATTTTCACTGCATCGGTGGAACAGCATCAGAATCCGCATACGAAGTTGTTGCGCCCACCGCATCAATGCCTCCGCTTCACGCGCTCTCCACTACCAGATCAATGGCGCTGGAAAGACGTTTCCAATTCTCTTTTTCTTTCTCCAGGTGGGCCCGGCCGGCGGCGGTCAGGGAATAAAACTTGGCTTCCCGTCCGGTTTCGCTTTCGCTCCATTTAGCGCGGATCCAGCCTTGCTGCTCCAGCCGGTGGAGCGCCGGATACAGTGATCCCTGCTGCACCTGAAGCACATCGTCAGAGATATGCTCAATACGCTTGGCAATGGCCCAGCCATGCTTCGGCTCGAGAGAGATGGTCTTGAGTATCAGAAGATCGAGGGTGCCCTGGACGAGGTCGTTCGGTTTACCCATACTATGATTATCTACAATACTATTGTAGATCGTCAAGGTATCTTTCAAACTGCAATGCCGTTCCAGTCTGCGACTCGTTAAATCCTTAATGCAACGTCATCTCGAGCGATCTTCGCGAAGTGGGGATTCGCAGAGACCTTACGGTTTCCTTTGAGGCGTTTGGCTGATGCTAACTCTCGACTGCTGAATGCTGGGTTGTCAGTCTGAATTTTTTTTCTTCTTTGGATGCTTGTAGATGAAATCAATAATGGCGTAGTAGACGCCCCACCCTGCGAGTCCAAGCACCCATCCGGCCCACCCGCTGTCCAAATCACCAAGCATAGGAAGCATCAGCAGGAGCGCTACCATGAAGAGAAACCCGATCACCAGTAGAACCACTCTCATCATTAGCTTCGTTGCTCAGCAGCGCGAACTTGATGTCTGATCCACGCCCAGTGCAAAATCGCTGCCACGACTGTCGCTGCCAGAATCCTGGACTGACTGAAGTCCACCTGAGTCAACAGGACAATGCATACTGCAATCCCGAGCACTGGGAACAAGGCGCCACCCGGTATTCGGAATGTCGCTGCCTCGAGCTGTTGGCGCCGTAATGCAATCACTGCGGCGCAGATCACCCCGTAATAGAACAAACGAGCAACCACAGAAAGCGTTACATTCCACGCAAAGCTGCCGATGATAGCGAGGATCCAGATCACTGCTGCATAGAACACAATGGAGAACCAGGGTGTATGAAAGCGCCGGCTCACAGCGCAAAAGATCGATGGCAGCTCATTCTGCTGGGCTAACGCAAAAGTAAGTCGCGGCATACCCAACAGCTTCGCTCCCAGGTATCCCCACACGGAGAGCATTGCTCCTATAGCGATCAGAGCGGCGCCCCAGTTTCCCAGGCTCAGGCGAGCTACTTCGGCCAGCGGACGGTCACTGGTTGCGCTCGAACCCAGAACATCAACCACCACCCACTGAACGAGCGCATAGATGGCCGTGCAGACAATCACTGTCGTAAACAGCGCAAATGCAGCATCACGCCTTGGATTCTTTGCCTCGCTCATGGGCGCAAGCGCAGACTCAAATCCCCCAAAAAGAAAAGTCACCAGCACCGTGGCCTTCAACCACGAACTGCCGCCAACATGCAGAGCTTGGGGCAAAATAGCTGTGTGCCGAAGCATAATCATCACGGTCCCCGCCATGATCACCATCAAAAGCGGAACAATCTTGGCAATTGTAAAAGCATTGTTTGCCGCTGTACCCTGACGTACACCGCGAATGTTGATGACCGCCGTAATTCCCACCAGCAGAGTCAGGATAAGGAAACGGGGCCAGGGCTGTTTCACCGCCGGCCAGAACTCTGCCAGATAAATTACAAACAGGTTCGCATTGGCGGCCGGAGCCGCAGATAAAGCCAGGTAAAACAGCCAGGCGACTAAGATTCCAGTGAGTCTTCCGAAAGCCGCACGCGCATAGAGATAAGGTCCGCCCGCCTCGGAGAACCGGGAAGCCACTTCTGCAAAGCAGGCGATATTTATGCTCATGGCCGCCGCCGCGATCAGCACCGCGAGAGTGCTGTAGCGCCCGAGCAGACCCGCCACGATGGCCGGCAGTCCAAAAACACCGCTCCCGATTACGGAATTGATCGCCAGGGCAGCCAGGCTCCAGCGGCCGATTGCCCGTATCAGTTTCTTCTCTACAACAGCGCCACCCACCGAAGTCATCGGCACGTTTGTATCACAATCACGGAAAGTGATCGTGGTTTTCCACTGAACCCCGATGATCTGCCCTGACATGCGTGCTGTATGGGCCGACGTTTCTGATCTATCCCTCCATTCCAATACTCAACTTCGCTGGCGGCCTCTGTCGTGAGAGCTCCCAATCAAATGCTACGCGCGACACGAAGACTGACGTGAATAAGTTCGTCACTAAGCCAATTGCCAGCGTGGTTGCAAAACCCTTCACTGCCGGGGTTCCGAAAAAAAACAGAAGGAGGCACGAGACCACGGTAGTCACGTGCGTGTCTACCAGCGTGGCAAACGCCTTGGAGAAACCCGCGGCCAGCGCTGCTCCCACGGTTTTTTTCGCGCGCAGCTCCTCGCGGATACGCTCGAAGATCAGCACGTTGCTGTCTACAGCCATGCCGATCGTCAGGACCGCTCCGGCAATTCCAGGCAAGGTCAGCACTGCTCCAAAGCACGCGAGCACTGCGATCAACAGCACTCCGTTCAGCAGCAACGCCAGGATTGCGTTCGCTCCTGCCCAGCGGTAGTAAAGCATCATCGCGGCAACTACGGCGGCAAGCCCCGCTGCACCCGCCAGCAGTCCGTGACGGATGGAATCTGCGCCCAGTGATGCTTCCACCATCTGCTCGTGAACCACTTCAATTGCTGCAGGGAGAGCGCCGGATCGCAGGTTGATCGCTAGGTCCTCAGCCTCTTCGGGGCTGCGTGCGCCACGAATCTGACCGGAATCGTGAATCACGTCCTCAATCACGGGGGCGCTCAGGATCTCTTCGTCCAGAACGATTGCCGAAAGCCGTCCGATGTTGGACTCTGTGTAGCGCTCAAAACGCGCCGCTGCCTGCCGGCTGAGAGTAAAAGTGGTGACCGGCTGCTCCATTGTGTCGCTGGCCGCGCGGGCGTCGCGCAAGTCCATGCCCTTGATGATTGGCTGGCCGTCCAGCAGGAACCAACTGCGCCTTCCGTCGGCTGCCGGCCTGGTGGCAAACAGTTTCTTGCCAGGCAACACCCCAGGGTGCCGCGCCCGGGCCTCCTCCGCGCTGGAGTAGGGGCCCTCGGCTACGGAGTACCATTCCAGGACTCCGCGGCGCTGGATCAGATCCCTTACTCGCGAAGAGTCGCTCACTCCCGGAAGCTGCACAAGAAGTTCTTCGCCGCGGCTGCCATAGGGCTGCA
>DATDNH010000427.1:0-2038 GCA_036518395.1 Candidatus Angelobacter sp.
AAAAAGACGCGGTAATCCTAACTGGGGCAAGCCTGAGCCCATCGGGCCTGTGGTCCCAATTGTTACTTCCTTTGAGCAGGCGGTGAAGGAGTTCAAGCTCACCCCTGATCAGTACGTGCGCTCGACTCGTCTGCGCGAGTGGGCACGGCGTAACAAGAACTCGAAATACATTCCCGAGCCTCTTCTGGAAGCTTGGGGCTTCGAGATCGAATCTACGCTGTAAGCGAGACTGTTTTTCCATGAAGGCTGCCGATTCCCGGCAGCCTTCTTTGCTTACAGGCTTTTTCTGCTTTTACTTGGCCAGATTGCTTAAAGGCTTTCGGCAACGGTTTGGGGCTAAGGGCCACTCGCGAAAGGCCACTGGCTGCTTTGTTGACCTGACTATCCCCCACGTGCGATAGTTCCTGTTCGATTGCTGTCCCAGTCCTCCCAGGAGAGCACAACCAGAATGGTGCGTCTTATTCCCCGCGATGTGAAGTTTTTTCACATGTTCGCAGAGATGGCGGAGAATCTCAGCGAAGGAGCCCGCTTGCTCAAACAGACCCTGGACGACTTCAAAAACATTGAGGAGCAGGTCCAGAAGATTAAAGCTATTGAACATCGCGGTGACGACCTGACCCACAACATCCTCACCAAACTCAATCAGACCTTCATCACGCCCTTTGATCGCGAAGATATCTACCGGCTGGCGTCCTCCCTGGATGACGTTCTGGACTTTATTTATGCTGCCGCTGTTCGGCTGACCATGTACAAAATCAAGAGCGCGCCGCCCGCAGCTTCACGGCTGGCAGACGTCATCGTCCGCCAATGCGACCAGCTCATGCACGCGGTCACCGGCTTGGAAAAGCAAACCAAGGTTCTGGATTACTGCGTGGAAATCAATCGCCTGGAAAATGAAGCTGACCATATCGCCCGCACCGCCATCGGGGTCCTGTTTGACAACGCCACCGACGCCATCTCCCTGATCAAACTCAAGGAATTGTACGAAGTGCTGGAAACCGCTACAGATAAAGCAGAAGATGCAGCTAACGTTCTGGAAGGCGTGGTGCTCAAGAGCGCCTGAAAAACGTACGAAATGAAAAACAATTCTCGATGCGAGGGCTGTTAGGTGCACCAGAGCGCGCTGCTGGTTATCCTCACCATTCTCATTGCGCTGTCTTTCGATTTTCTCAACGGCTTCCACGACTCAGCCAACAGTATTGCCACCGTGGTTTCCACCCGCGTCCTCTCACCGCGATGGGCGGTACTCTGGGCCGCTGTCTTCAATTTCCTGGCTGCCGCCGTCTTTGGCATTGCTGTGGCGAAAACCATAAGTGCCGGGCTGGTCGATCCAAACCAGGTCACACAATACGTGATCATTGCCGCCCTCGCCGGCGCCATCATCTGGGACCTGCTCACGTGGTGGTGGGGGCTGCCAACTTCTTCTTCTCATGCCTTGATCGGCGGACTCGCGGGGGCAGGCATCGCCCGGGCCGGATGGCAGGTATTGCTACGCGAGCCAAAATGGCATGTCCCGTTGCTGGGAACCATCCCCGGCCTGGGCGAAAAGTGGATGTCCACGCTGGCTTTTATCGTATTGGCGCCCCTGATCGGCCTGGTGCTTGGACTGTTCCTGATGATCGTAGTCTCCTGGATCTTTCATCGCAGCGCGCCGCGTTCGGTGGACAAACTCTTCCGTCGTCTGCAACTTCTTTCCGCCGCTGCTTACAGCCTTGGCCACGGTGGTAGCGATGCGCAGAAAACCATGGGCATTATTGCCGGAGCGCTGCTGGCGGGCGGCTATCTCACTCATGATCAGTTTTTGCATGGCTGGGGTCCGTATAAATGGTGGATCATCGTCGGCGCCAACGCCGCCATGGGACTTGGGACTTATTTTGGCGGATGGCGCATCGTTCGCACCATGGGCACTCGCATCACCAAGCTCAAACCTGTAGGCGGGTTCTGCGCCGAAGGCGCGGGAGCCATCACCCTCTTCTTTCTAGCCTATAACGGCATTCCCGTCAGCACCACCCACACCATCACCGGAGCGATTGTCGGA
>DATDNH010000428.1:0-2271 GCA_036518395.1 Candidatus Angelobacter sp.
CGGAGTGGTTGGAATAACGGTGGTGTCGGAAGTGCTATCGCCATAATGGAGAGCGAGGAGCTGCTCCATCTTGTCCTGGGCATATTCGGCAGTTCGTGCCGCCAGGTGTCCCTGGTTCTCGGTGGTCATAACCGCAATCGCCGCCACGTTCATTACGCCCAAGGTAACGACCAGGAGCATGGCCAAGGCAACCACGGTCTCCATCAAGGTCATGCCAGCTTCGGAATGCTGCTTCCTATTGTGTTGGCTTTTCATCATTCATCCTCATTGCTGATGCCAGGAGGCCGAGCTGGCGGGCGTCAACCAACTCTGTACCAATCCCGTCGGGGAAACGGTAAGCGCATTCACAATCTTTCCATTCGTCACGTAGAAGGCGCCGTTGGGCGTGGGCGGACCTGTATTGCTAACGCTACCAGCGACAATCGGGACAGAAAGACCGCGCGAATTGAAGACAATACAAGCGGTATTACCGGGGACCGTCCCACCCTTACCATCATCACAGAGTGGCGCCTGACCGAACTTCGTCTGGGTGTTGGGTGGGGCGGTTGTTATAGCGCCAAAGCCAAAGGTGTCTCCCTGCGCGAGAGGCTGAACAGGGCTGGCGGCTATGGTGCACGGGTTTGCGTTGTCGTTCAGCGTCTGCCAGCAGCCTACGCCACCGTTTCCGGCCTTGTTCCAAACCTCGAGATGGAATGTATTCGCTGTCAGGTCAGCGTACGCCCGCGCATGGGTAAAGTCGGCGCCGGCCCGCATCTTTGCCTGCCCCACCAAGCCGACGAGATCGCGAATATCGCCCTGAACTCTCATATAATCGAGAACTTTCTGGTATCCCATGACGGCAAGGGTGCCCAGCGTGAGGGACATTACGATGACAATTAGCAGCTCCACCGTCGAAAATCCATGCTGTCGATTTTGTTTCGAGGTTATGGTCATCTTTTTTTCACCGCCAATTTTTTCTTCATCTCTTGTAAGCACGGCCAACGAATCGCGAAACTTGCCTAGGTTGACACTGTGTCTCGGGCTTCGCTGGTCTGCTCCTGCTCTACCGTAAAGTGGCATAAGATTCTTGGTGCTACCCCTGCTGCTCCGGTTCTGGCACAAACCATCTGGTGGGCAATTGTCGGGATGCAGCACCAGTATGGCTAAGATGAAGCATCCGGTTGGCCATGCCACAAGAGTGTGTAATCGATTGTAATTACAGGGCTTAATTCTGGTTAGGCCTGTAATCCAGTAGATAGGAGATAAGTCAGTGGGTATTTTTGTAACAAACTGCGAATCCACGGGACGGGCTTCTTCTCGGCGAGGATTTGACAATCCTTGGGTGCAGACTTGAACCCTTACCTGAGCTCCCCCGGGTGGAAGGTGGCGGAAAACCGCCCTTCAGGAGGTTCGAGCAATTTGTTCCTTTCAAACTCGCCGCAATTTCAGCATCCCGACACTTGTAGTCTAACTTCCAGTATACTTTTCTTCCGCGAGGGACCTCTCAACTTGGAAAAGCTTCGCATCTCAATCGTGCAGTACCTCAACACTGCACCTTTGGTTTGGGGCTTCACGAGAGGGCCGTTCCAGGGAAAGTATGAATTGTCATTTACTGTGCCTTCCCAATGTGCTGAAGCGCTAGGAAGCGGCGCTGCTGATATCGCCATCATTCCAGCAATCGAATATCAGCGAATTGAAGATCTCGTGGTGCTGCCGGACCTGGCCATCGCGTGCAAGGAGCGGGTGCGAAGCCTGCTGCTGATTGCCAAGAAGCCCATCAATCAGGTGCAGAGAATTGCGCTGGACCAGAGTTCGCGGAGCACCCAGGCGCTTACGCGGATTCTCTGCGCGGAGCACTGGAAGATCAGACCCGAACTGTTTGAAGCGGCACCCGACGTACAGGGAATGTTGATGCAGGCCGACGCGGCGATGTTGATCGGGGATCCCGCACTGCGGATTTCGATCGCGTCAGAGAGGGAGAGCATGCCTGGCTCGTTGGGGCAATCCATTTGTCAGGGAGCAACGCTGGGTATCGCGAGTGAAGAAATCCTCCATGTATACGACCTGGTGACCGAGTGGAAGTGTTTTACCGGGCTGCCAGCAGTTCTCGCCCTCTGGGCGGCGAGGAGGGAGGCTTTGACTCTGGAAGTGACTGCGGATTTTGCCGCTTCCCGCGATTTCGGAATGGAGCATATCGCGGAAATCTCCCTCGATGCGGCGAGAGAACTGGAGTTGCCTGTGGAGACGCTGGAATCGTATCTGCGGGACAACATTGACTTCACGCTTGACCCG
>DATDNH010000429.1:0-11293 GCA_036518395.1 Candidatus Angelobacter sp.
ACAGGGGCCTTGGCACGGTGCCTGGTTTTGGTCTCTTGCTTGTGACCGTCCTTGTGACCGTCGCGCCGTCTCAGCATCACGTCGGTTAATGCCTTGGAGGCCTCCACATAGCTCTTCACTGCTTCCCTGGTAAGGTCAGACAGTGGAACAAAGGGGAATGGCCTCACCAGGTTTGCCGCTTCACCGGCTGCCTTCACGTTGGCTCTCACCTGGCGGCCGGCAACGTTAAACAATTTTCTCTGGGCTTCGATAAACGAATCCACTGCTTGCCGGGCCAATTCAGCGACTTCCGTTCGCTTGATTTTCTTCCCGGCGGCGGCGGGTCGCTTCCGGCCGTTTTGGATCTCTTCGGCAACCACGTCCAGAAATTTCTTCTGGGCATGGATGAAGTTTTGTGTTGCTTCGCGGGCCGAATCTACCCATTGTCTGGTCTCGAACGGCTTGCCGGCCTTGTTTGCCTCCAGCCAGCTATGGGTCTGGCGTCCGGCGATCTTCAGAAATTCCTGCTGCATCTCGATGAAGTTGTCGACGCTGCGCCGCAGCACCTCTGCCAGAGCAGATGCCGTAGCCGAATTTCCTATTCTTTCCTTGACGCCGGTAATCACGATTGTGTTCTGCTGCTGCGCCAGATCGAGCAGCACTTTCTGCGCTTCAATGAAGTTGGTGATTCCCTCGCCTGTCAGTTCCGTCAGCACCCTGACGGGAGAAGTACGCGGATTCGTGATCTGCTCACGCAGTAAGCGCATCACGCCGGCATTCTGCCGGATCGCGAGGTCCAGCAGAATTTGCTGGGTGGCCAGGAAGTTCTCCACTCCCTGCTGCGCCCATCCGGACAGCAGGCCAATGAAAGAAGACCTTTCGCCGGGATGGGTCCTTGATTTAGTAGTAGTCGCTGCCATAATAGCCTCCTTAACATGCTGCATTGCAGCATCAATTTAACTGTACAATTGCCTGGGTTCCGTGTCAAGATAAAAGCAGCCGTTGTGCATTGCAACATGCATCGCGCCACGCCCCATGCAACCTACAACCGTGATTAAAAAGTACGGAAACCGCCGGCTGTATGACACCTCGGCCAGCCGGTACATCAACCTGGACGAGCTGGCGGCGCTGGTCCGCCAGGGGAAAGATGTCCAGGTGGTTGACTCGAGGACCGGCGAAGATCTCACGCGTGTCACCTTGACCCAGATCATCACCGAGGACGCCCGCGAAAAGCCCACCGGGCTGCCGCTGGAACTCCTGCGCCAGCTCATCGTCGCCTCTGACCACGCGCGGCAGGAATTCATCATGTGGTACCTCAAGTCCGCCTTTGACACCTACCAGACGGTGAAGGATGCCGTAGAAAACCGGCTGTCTCACATGCAATCGGCGCTCCTCTCTCCCGGAGAGGCGATCAAGCGCTTTATGGCAGGATCGCAGCGGCCGGACCAGTCTGCCGATTCCGCTTCAGAGCTCGAAGCCTTGCGTCAACAAGTCGCCCGGCTTGAAGCCAGGCTCCGAAAGACGCCTGCAAAAAAGCGCCGCCGCAAAAAAACCTAGAGCTGCGGTATTTCGCTTCGCCTGCGCCGATTCGTTCAGGCTACTTCCGCGGTGGCGATTTCCGTTGGCTCTATCTCGCGTGCCGGCGTGGTCCGTCTCGCCGCTGGAATAACGGACGGTGCTGGGGTGCTTACCCCCAATGTCGCCACAGACACGCCCGTTCCCGCCGCGGCCGCCCTGGCCTTGGGCCGCGGACTCCTCCGCTGCTGACGGATTCCCGCAGCCTTCCGCAGTTCCTGCATGCTGGTCTTCAGAAATTTCTCCAGGCGCACGAGATCGGGGGCTGCCTTCGCGTCTCCGGTAAATCCGAAATACACGGTGCCGTTATAGCTCAGGATTGCGCTGTTAATGGACATGTCGCCGCCAATCGGCACATAGGGATACCACGCCAGCAACTTGTGTCCCATCAGGTAGAGCGGGACAGTCGGCCCAGGCACGTTGGTGCAGACCAGGTTAAAAGGAGTGATTGGCAACTGCATCGCCAGCGGACCAGCCACCGCAGACAAAGCTGCGGGCACAACGCCCAACAGGCCACCTGCCAAAGTGAACATCTCTGCAACCCGGGCCCGCTTCAGAAACTCCGTTCTTTCGTGGACCGCCCGCAACAGTTTCCCCAGATTCGGAATGTCGAGCGGGATGGTGACCGGAATAATCGAAACCTGGTTTCCCAGTTCCGCCGGGCTGCCGTTACCTCTTACATTCACCGGAACCATGATGCGAAGCAGCCGGCCCTTGATGGAGTTGGCGTGCAGCAAAGCGTATTGCCGGATGGTCGCAGTGATCAGCGCGAGAGCCACGTCGTTGACACTGCATCTGTAAATGTCTTTTACAGCTTTAATATCCGCCAGCGGAATCTCGACCCAGGCAACTTTCTGTGGCCCCTGGCACGTCACGTTGAAGTGCAGCGACTCGGTTGGCGCGGCCAGTTCCGGCAGTAATTTTTTGAGCTTGTCCCTTTGAATGACCTCGGGACGCGAGACAATTCTCTCGGCAATCTTCAAGGCATCCGCCTGGGCTGTGAGGACTTGTTCGACGATGCTGGTGTAAGAGCTCATCCAATCATCCAGCACTGACGTCCAGGGATCGCGGGGCGGCGGCACGCGGAAGCGCCGCGGTTTTCCGGATGGAGGCGGCGCAGTAGGTTGCGGACTTAGAATCGCGTTCATCAACTCCACACCGGCCATGCCATCCGCCAGACAATGATGAACACGCGAGAGGAAGCCTGTGCGGCCGCCTTTTAAACCTCGCACCAGCGTTATGTCCCAAAGCGGATGCTGCCGGTCCATTACTTTGCTCAGAATCTCAGCCGCCAAAGTCTTGAACTCCGATTCGGATCCCTCTTTCAGCGTGACTTCCCGCACATGGTTGGTCACCTTGAACGCGGGGTCGAATTCCCAGACTGGGCGGCCAATGTTGAACAAAGGCGCAACCACCCGTTGGCGATAGCGTGGAATCAGCGGAATTTTCGATTCGATCAACCGGATACAGTGCTCGAGGGAGACAGCGCCTTCCAGCACACTTACGCTGGCGATGTGCATGGGAACACCTTCGCGCTCCAGATACAGGAAAACTGCGTCGCCCCATGCAAGGCGGTCATGGTTTCGTTGCTGTTGCATAGTCGTACTCCTCAGTGGCTTGAGGCCGATTCCGACCAAGCCTTTCATGAGCGTTCACCCAGTCTCCGCTTACCACGGCTCCGGCAAGCGATGTTTCGCCGGCGAGAACCACGGCGGCACAAATCTCGGCAAACTTCAGTACCTTCCCTTTGCCGTAACATCCCAGCATTTCCAGGCACTGCCGTTGCGTGGCCAGGCCTGTGCCGCCGCCGCAAGTTCCCACAATCAGAGAAGGCAGGGTGATGGACCAGTAAAAGTTGTCGTCGTCCAGATATTGCGAATAAGTGATGGCGGCATGTGATTCGGCGATGTTGGCGGCATCCTGACCGGTGGCGATGAACAGCGCTGCCAGGCCGTTCGCAGCGTGCGCGCCGTTGTTCGCCGATCCTGCCAGAAAAGCCCCGGTCATCTGCACCTGGCGCGTCCAGAAAAGGTGCCTGGTGTTGACGTGCATCAGATTCTGGAATGCGTTCCTGTTGACGACGGCCTCAGCCACGACTCGCTTGCCGCGCGTGAGAAGCATGTTCATGTGCGAATGCTTCTTGTCGGTATCGATGTTCCCGCTCAGGAAATACTTCAGCTTGCGCGGATAATTGTTTTTGATCCATTCGCAGGCGGCGAAGGTCGCTTTGCCCACCATGTTCTGGCCGGCCGCATCGCCGGTGGTGTAGTTAAAGCGAAGGTAACGTAGAGACCCCACGGCGAATTGACCGATGTCACGCAACTTGCCATAGCTGGTCGTTGCTTCCGCCTGCTTGCGGATAGCGTCGAGGTTTTCTTCCACCCAGCGGCCGAACTCGCGGGCTTCCAGGGCATCGCCGAATATGAAAACCGGCGCGCGCTGCATGCAGTCGTCCACCACGGTAGTCTTCACGCCGCCGCACTCGGTCAGCAGGCGCATGCCGCGGTTGTAGCTGGCGACCAGTGATCCTTCGGTGGTGGCGAGTGGAATATAAAAATCACCCTGGGCGTGCTCGCCCTTGATGCGTAGAGGCCCGGCTACGCCCAAAGGCACCTGCGCTACACCAATGAAATTTTCGATGTTGCCGGGAAGAATCGCCGGATCGAAGGAATACTGAGACACATGAGAAAGGTTCGCGCCCGTGCGCTCACGAATGAACTCGCGGCGCTTCCCTGCCATTTGGTCGGTGTAATCGTCGTTGTTGTCGCGGGGAATTCGGATACGCTCCATTTCTATCTTGGTAGCGTTCATGAAGTTGTCTCCTGCCGAATGCGGAATTGTAAGTTGTGATAAAGCGGTTGCGGCTTTGAGTTCGCCTGTTTCTGTCGGCAGATCCAGCTATCGAAGCTAACTGAACCGCATCCACCATCTATAAAAGTTTGCAGGAAGGGTGAACCTTGCTACTGTGACGACCGTCACAGTAGCTGTGATTTTGGTGAAATGAAGGGTATTTCTTTATTCTGCCTTTGCCGATTGCGCCTGGTCGTCCTCGGGGCCATGGGAAGTCAGCCGTGGGTCGAGCGTGGCGTCACAATAGAGCAGCGTGATCGCGATATTCACCAGAGCCATTGGCGACAACAGAATCGTCATAAAGACCACGAAGAGTGGAAGAAGATCCGCTGGTGAACTGATCGGAGTATCGTCACTACCGATCACAATGGGCAGCACTATCCGGACGCCGATGACAAATATCACGTAGCACACATAGATGGCCAGGACGCTGACGTAGACGCGGCCGACCAGCGACACGCCGCGCCGTATCGCCGCCAGCGGGCCAAGTTTGCCATCAATACCTGCCGGAATGATGAGTGCGAACGCGGCCGTGACCAGCAGCCCTGGGACGACGAAAAATGCGCTTGCCAAAAACGCTGGAATTCCCAGAACCAGAAAATAAAAGATTGCAACCGGCAGGAAAAGCAACATATCGGCCAGGACATTGCCCAGCGAAGGGTCATCTTCTCTTTGCTGGGCCAGAGCAATTCGGGATGCTCCGCGTGCCGCTAAGTAGCTGGGCACCAGGGCCGACGCAGAGAATGCAAGCATAATCAGCAGCCGCTCACCCCAGCTCATCGATCTCCAAAGAGAAACAGAATCCCAACTCTCGTGAGCGGGCATGTTATGAACGATGAGGCGTCCGATCAGGATGGACAGCCCAATTACAACCACAAAAGGAAGGAGCGTTACTGTTGCATAGGCGCCCGGACGCGCGCACAGCATGGCCCACGCACGTTTGAAGATTGAGGGGCGGCCTTCCATAATGTCTAGCCTCAAAATGGGAAAATCGCGCCGATGATAGCACAGCTGGCTCGCGCCGGCGCATTCTCCCCTGCATTCTCAGGAGATGTTCACCGGCTTCAATGGGTCCTGACACCTTACGGCTTCGGTATGGCCCTGGTCAGATGTAAAACCAGGTCATCATCGAGCACCACTCGCATGCCCTCTTCCACGGGACCATTACGGTAAGTGAGGCCGCGGCCATCCGGAATGTAACCGCGTTTAACGTACAACCGTTGGGCAGCGTTGTAGCCGGGATGAAGCCCGACCCCAATACCGACTACATTTGAACGGCGTGCAGCTTCTTCTTCCGCTCGATCTAGCAACCGCGTGCCAATTCCCTGTCTTTGGAACCGGGGAACCACATTCAAGTCCTGGATCTCTGGAATCTGCTGCTCAGCAAACGGCGGGTATGGCGGATGCCAGTTGACGGTCACATATCCTGCGAATTCACTGTTGGCAGTAGCAACCAGGCAGAACCGAGTTCCCGCGGCCTGCTCGGCCAGGTAACGCTGAAACGTTGTTACCGGCTTGCCCCAACCAATATTCTTGAATGCAGCAGAAATGATCTCCGGATCATTTTCATTCAGAGAGCGAACTTCAACATGCTGCGCCATTCCTGGTGCCCCTTACGCTCTTTGTAGCGGAAGGTGGAAATCCACCACAATTCAGCTCTGTCATTTGCTCCTAAATTATCTGTCCAAGCTGGGTTACGAACAAATGCAGGAGTGAGTAGCGTCACATAATCAAAAAGGCCAAAACCAGCTCACACTCCGGCGTGACGGGTATCACTAACCTCGCTCAGACTCCGCTGTAGCATTTATCCCCGAAATTGGTTTGAGGTTGTGGCATGCTGCCTGAACGCTGTTTCATTCGCAAAATCTGCATAATTGCTGCCGTATTCCTTCTGTCGCTCCTGGAAACCGGCTGCCTCATCTTTCCCACCAAAATGCCTACCCGAATCCGCGGCACCACGGAAGCGCAGATCAAGAAAAGTGACCTGGATTTTACATTTATCAAGCTCGGCGCCACGCGCCGCGATGAAGTTGCCGCCAGGCTGGCAGCGATTGATACCGGCTCGCCACCCCAATTCTTCTGGGGACGATGGGCGGAATCATCCTGGGGAGTAGTTGGGGGCGTTGTCACCGGTCTGGATCCGGGTGACGCCATGGGCGGAACCGGGCGACACTGGCATTGCCACAACATACTGATCAAATTCGACAACCAGGGAATCGCGGAAGAGAAACTCGCTATCGAGGATGGCGACACACTGTGGCATGAATTAGTGGCTTACTCCCGGCACTTACCGATGGCGCCAGCTTCGGAGACGATACGCATCCCTTCCACGGATGCCAGGTACAACGAAATTGTTCTCGCTGCGGAATCAATCAAGTTCCTGGGAGCGAAGCCTAAGGACGATGTGACTGTTAATTTCTCATCTCCAGCGCTGATCCATCTTCGACCACACTTCCGGAAAGATCTTGCCCAACCTGAATTAACTTGCTTTACGCTGGAAGTGGATCACCCGAGCGCAGCGGTGAAACGTAAGGCCAATTTTTGCGCATCGGGACAGCAATTGGCGCAGATCATCACCTACCTCGATCATCTTCCTGCGCCGGCGCGCTGGGAAGAAAAATAGCTGTAGGCGTTTGTAGAGTTTCGCGTTGGCACGCCCCTGCGGCTTTGAGTCGGTCTCGCTGTTGCCTTTTGTTCCGCAGTTTGTCGGTGCGCACGAATGTGATATGTTCGTTCCGAAGATCCAGCAGGAGCGCGAAGGATGACTCCGGAATATTTTGACGTGCTGATCATGGGCGCAGGCCTATCCGGCATCGATGCCGCCTATCACCTGCAAAAGCTCAGCCCGAAGAAAAGCTACGTCATTGTGGAGCAACGGGAGCGCATCGGAGGCACCTGGGACCTTTTTCGCTATCCCGGTATTCGCTCCGACTCGGACATGCTGACCATGGGTTACTCCTTCCGTCCGTGGACCAATCCCAAATCGATTTCTCCCGGCGATGACATTCGCAACTACATTGCCGATACCGCGCGTGACGAGGGCATAACGTCCCACATTCGTTTCCGGCACCGAATTCAGCGCGCGTCGTGGTCATCACAAGACGCGAAGTGGACGGTAGAAGCCGTGCGCACATCGCCGGACGGCCGTGAGAAACCTGTCACTCTGACCTGCAATTTCCTGTTCTCCTGCGCTGGATACTACCGCTATTCCTCCGGTTATATGCCGGAGTTCCCCAATGCCAGCCGATTTCAAGGGAAGATCATTCACCCGCAACTATGGCCCGAGGATCTGGACTACACGGGGAAACGCGTTGTGGTGATTGGCAGCGGCGCCACCGCCGTCACGCTGATACCGGCGATGGCGAGGACCGCCGGCCACATAACCATGTTGCAGCGCTCGCCCACGTACATTATTTCCATGCCCGGGCGGGACAAGATCGCAAACGCGCTGCGCCGGGTGTTGCCTGCAATGTGGGCGTATCGAATCAGCCGCTGGAAAAACATCGGCTTCATGACTTTGTTCTACCAGCTCACGCAACGCTTTCCGAACTGGGCAAAAAAGCGCCTCGTCGGCCGCGTGCGCGAGCAACTTGGTCCCGACTACGACATTGCAACCCACTTCACCCCGCGCTATAACCCGTGGGCGCAGCGACTCTGCCTGGTTCCCGACGCGGACATGTTCGAAGCAATCAAATCCAACCGCGCCAGCGTGGTCACCGACCAGATCGAAAGCTTCACCGAGAAAGGCATCCTGCTCAAATCGGGCAAGGAACTGGAAGCCGATATCATCATCACCGCGACCGGCCTGGTGATGCAGGCGTATGGCGGGATTGAGCTCTTCGTTGACGGACAACGCGTCGATCCCGCCAAAGCACTTGCCTACAAAGGGGTAATGACCTCCGGCGTTCCTAACCTGGCCTCTGTCTTCGGCTATATCAATGCGTCGTGGACGCTGAAGGCCGACTTGATCTGCAATTATGTCTGCCGGTTGCTGAACTTCATGGACCGCAAAGGCATGCGTCAGGTCACACCGAAAAGCGCCGGGGAGATGCCGGTGGCAAATTTTGTAGAGAATTTCAATCCTGGCTATATCCAGCGCGCCCTGGCATCCTGGCCCAAACAGGGATCGAAGGCGCCCTGGCGCGTCTACCAGAACTATCTTCGTGACACCCTCACCCTGAAATGGGCCTCGCTCGATGATGGTGCTTTGGAGTTCTCCAATCCATCCAAAGCTGCCAACGCTGCATTCACTCGCGCCAGCGAAGGATCCGCGTCATCACAAGAAGCTGTTATGCCGAACGCGCGTTAAGCAGGCAAAAGCAAATCTTCGGCTGTGAATGATGAGTATGCCGGAAGCCACTGTGTTGCTTTCACGCGTTGGCGGAGTTCATCCTCGGGCATTTGAGGAGCGACTCCGTCTTTCTGAGCCTGTAACCCAACCGCCAACGCGATTTCCGCAGCTACCCTCCTGATACTGGTCAGCGAAGGCAGCAGAGACGCGCAGGGATCATTCAACGCCGGCGAATTCGCAGCAAGTGCTCGGGCCGCCGTCAACATCATTGCGTCCGTCACGCGGCGAGCCCCGGACGCAACAATCCCAAGCCCTATTGCGGGAAAAACATATACGTTATTGCATTGTGCGATCGGGATGGTACACCCGCGATAGCTGACAGGCGCAAAAGGCGATCCCGTGGCTACCAGCGCGCATCCATCGGTCCAGCGAATCAAATCATCGGCTGTGGCCTCAGATTTGTTGGTCGGATTGGAAAGTGGAAAGATGATGGGGCGTTGAACCTTGCGCGCCATTTCACGAACAATGGTTTCCGAAAAGGCGCTGCCGACGGTCGAAAGACCGATGAGGATGGTTGCTTCGATCTTTCCGATTACATCGGCAAGTCCGATGTGACCGTGGAACGTTCGCGGCCATTCCGCCACGCGCGCCGCGGGTTGCGCATAGGCCGCCTGCTCGGGCGTCAGATCAGTTCGTTCCGTATGCAGCAGACCGTCTTTGTCAATCACCCAGAAACGGCGAGCCGTCTCCTGTTCGGATAAGCCTTCCGCCATCATTGCCGCCCGCAGCCCATCAGCCACGCCGATGCCGGCTGAACCGGCTCCCAGGATTACGATCTGCTGGTCTTTTACATTCGTTGCAGCCAATCTGACAGCACTTAAAACAGTTCCCAGAACGACTGCCGCGGTCCCCTGAATGTCATCATTGAATGTGACCAGCTCATCCCGGTAACGCTGAAAAATGCGGCGCGCGTGCGTCGTGGCAAAGTCTTCCCATTGCAGGCATGCTCCCGGCAGTTCCTGTTTTACTGCCTGAATGAATTGATCAATAAAGTCAAAGTATGCCTGGCCTTCAATACGTTCGTGGCGCCAGCCTAGATATTCAGGATCGTTGAGGCGTTCCAGGTTGTTCGTACCCACATCGAGCACCATAGGCAGAGTCCGTTCGGGCCGAATCCCGCCGATCAGCGTGTAGAGAGAAAGCTTGCCTATCGGAATGCTCAAGCCTCCAACACCCTGATCTCCGATGCCAAGAATACGTTCCCCATCTGTGACTACAATTACGTCAACGTGCGGATTGGGACGATTCTGCAACAGGGTGCGCATTGAGTGGCACAGCGGATAAGAGATAAACAAGCCGCGGGGCCGGCGATAGATATGACTGAACTGCTGGCATGCCTGCGCAACCACAGGCGTGTAGACCATCGGGGTCATCTCTTCAATATGATCGAGCAGGAGCCTGTAGAAAAGGACTTCATTGGTGTCCTGAAGGGCGCGCAAATAGATGTGTCGCTCCAGATCGTCGTCCTTGCGTTGATAGGCCTCGTAAGCGCGCACCACCTGCTCCTCCAGTGTTTCCACATGAGGTGGCAAGAGCCCGTGCAAGCCCAACTCGCTTCGTTCCTGCTCTGTAAATGCGGTGCCTTTGTTCAGCTCCGGATGTTCAAGAAGATCCATCCCTTGAAATCTCGCCAGTACGCCTGATTCGATGATTTGTTCTGTAGTAGCCATTGGTGTCTTCCTTCCCTGGCCATTTTGTGGGGGTTGCTGACTGGTTCGAGGAGGAGCGTTCTGAAAACAACGCTACGCCTCAGTTTTACCGGGTGATGTGACGTAGCTCACGTCAGGCGAAAGAGTTCGGAGAATCCAGCTAAGTTCTGACGCTGGAATCATTCGTATCGCGTACGAACTGGCAGTGGACTACCTGAGCTCAGTTTTGGACGAAGCGCTGCACTTCACGCCCGGTGTAGTCCGGATTGTGGCCGCTCAGATACGTCAGCACTGCGGGATCATGATTCACGATGAAGGCGGCGACTTCCAGCAGCTCCTGAAGCAATGGATCATTCTGGTCGGTTTTTGCGGTGAGCCAGCGTCCAAACGGGTCAAAGTTCTGCTGTGGCGAATAGATGCGCTCACGCACAGACATGCGCCAGGCTTTCCCGCCAGGGGTCACATCAATGCAGATAGCGTGGCGATTGCGATAGCTCTTGTGGTTCCACCATTCGCCCGCGCTCAGCGAAAGCCGCACAAAAATATCCCTTCGGGTATTGTGGATTAAAGCATAGTAGACAGAGTATGGCTGGCCATCCTTGCTGATAAACCCGCAGACGCTGGTCATGCCCGCGGTACAGCAACCGCAATTAAGGCGTGCCGTGGAGGTGGCGAGTTCGAGCGAGTAGGACATCTGGTTACGAGTTCAGGCAAGTCGAGTAATCTCGATTGATTTTCGGCGAGACGACTAGCCTGATTTCAAGAATCGGGTGATCGCACGTGATCGAAAACCATGCAGACACACCTCGGCTCTGGGTTGCGGCATCCAGCTACTCTGGAGCAGGAGAAGGAGAGAACTAAAAGCTGGTTTTTAGCCTTCCGGTGATGG
>DATDNH010000430.1:0-25163 GCA_036518395.1 Candidatus Angelobacter sp.
GGGATTCGCCGGCGCGGAAGACGATGGACCGCCTTTTGAGTTCGCGGAACATCGCAGAAGAAAAAACTTCCCAGGCGCTGGAAACGCCGCCGCCAATCACGTACATGGGCAGATTCAACGCGTCCACCAGGCTGGAGAGCACCACGCCCAGTGCCCAACCCACGGTTTCGAAAATCTGCAACGCGGCAGGATCGCCTTGCAGCGCATATTGAAAGACAGTCTTGGCCCCGAATTCGGGATCGCTCTGCATGGCGCTGCCCAGTTCCACTGCTTTTCCTGCGGCTACAGCCTCGCTGGCCATCCGCTTGATGGCCGTAGCGGAAGCGAATTGCTCAAGACAGCCGCGATTGCCGCAGCCGCACGCAGGGCCATCCGGAGTGACGGTCATGTGTCCCACCTCGCCCGCCATCCCGATCATGCCGTGCCAGATTGCACCGTTAAAGATGAACCCGCCGCCAACCCCCGTGCCCAGCGTGACCATGCACATGCCCTTCACATCGCGGCCTGCGCCCAGCCATTTTTCTCCCAGGGCAGCGCAGTTGGCATCATTTTCCAGGATCACAGGTGCGCCCAGCCGGTGCTCGATGTCCGCCTGTACCGGATAGTCATTCCACTCAGGCAGATTGGGTGCGGCACAAACAGTGCCGGAATCAAGATCGATAATTCCGGGCACGCCAACGCCAACGCCGGCGAATTCATGGCTGCGTGTGAACTTTGCGGCGAGCGCGCGAATGGCGTCGCACATTTCCCCAATCACCAGTTCGCGGCCGCGCTGAACGCGCGCGCTGGTGCAGATGGTTTCCAGCCGCTGGCCGGAAGCTTCCACGGCCGCGATGCGGAGATTCGTGCCGCCCAGATCTACACCGATGGAGAAGGACTGCATTGCTTCATCCTCGCCGGCGGTCCTGACCGGACTGCCGGCCTGGCAATTCCCCCTGGTCAATGGCGGCCCAATTATATAAAATCGTTTCAATAAACTCACGAAATTTTGTAAAATTCTTGAGCGAAGGCGTTTTTCCGGCTAAATTGCGGCCAGAAAAGAAGTTATAATCCTGCACCGCCTGAGGGAGCGACCCGTGCCCTATTCGAAACGGCGAGAGAAAACAACCATTACGATCCGTGACGTGGCGGAGGAGAGCGGCTTCTCCGCGACCACGGTTTCCATCGTCCTGAACAATGCTCCGTTGGCGCGCTACATTCCTTCGCCCACCAAGACCAAAATCCAAAAGGCGGCCAAGAAACTTGGCTACCACCCCAACATCTTCGCAAAGTCTCTGCGCAGCAAACGCAATCACACCGTGGGCGTGATGGTCTTTGATGTGACCGACCCCTATTGCACCCTGATTCTTCGCGGCATCGAAAATTCTCTCTACCAGGCTTCGTATCTGCCGATGCTTACGGACGCGCACAATGAGCGCAGCCGCTTCGAGCGTTATCTGGAAATGCTGCTGGAGCGGAGAGTGGAAGCGCTGATTATTTTGGCCAATTGGCTGCTGATTGACATCAACCTGCTCGCCGACCTGGAAAAATCAGAGATTCCCACCGTAATCATTGGGCGCGAACTGGAGTCGAAATCGATCAGTTCTGTCATCGTGGACGATGAAGGCGGGGCCTACGCCGCCCTGGCGCACCTGCATGGCCTGGGGCATCGCAAAATTGCCTTTGTGCGCGGGCCCAAGGCGCTGATGTCCAGCAAAAAACGCTGGAAAGGCATACAGAAGTTTGCCCAGGACACCGGATTAGACCTCGATCCCAGACTGATCGTTGATCTGCCTGACCAGCTCAGTCCCAATTTGGGAGTGGAAGACGCTTACAGGATGACGGAAGAGCTGCTGAAGCGAAAGCGCGCCTTCACCGCACTGATGGCCTATGACGACATGACGGCTCTGGGCGCAATGCGGGCGCTGACCAAGGCCGGAGTCAAGGTGCCGGAGCAGTGTTCGGTAATCGGCTTTGATGACGTGGCCACGGCCGCTCTGTTTGTGCCATCACTGACCACCGTGCGCCAGCCAATGGAGGCCATGGGTGCAGCCGCCGTCAACATCATTCTGGATGGCATCAGCGCAGGCGCCGAGAACCGCGAGTTTGCCGCTGTGCAGAAGAAACTGCCTTCCGAATTGGTTCCCCGGGAATCCACCCGCGCCGCTGCGGAAACTAAAGCGCAAACCGCATAGTCGTTGGAAAACAACAGCACACCACGGAGGCACGAAGGCACGGAGATAACTACCTTCCAATACTTGTCTTCCCGAATCCTCGTGCGGCGATTCCCGGCAATGTGACCGGCAATTTCCCTTCAGGCTGCAATTCTCCAAACAGCAGTTTGATTGCGCTCAGCTCCGAGGTAGCCGCGTTGGAGTAGGTACATATATAGGTCTGGACATTGGGGAAATTTTGCGCGACATAGGGATTTCCCATGGCAATCACTGCCGTTTTTGCCCCTGCGAGGTCAAGCACCTGGCGCAGCAGCTCGCCCGTCGCCTGTTCCAGGCCGACGCTATTTACCAGCTTGCCATTGACCATGACCTGTTTCGCCGCCACGGGCACAACATATGCCGCGACCACCACCTTTGCTGCCGGTCTGACAGCATTAAGAACATCCGGAGTGAGGGCCGCCGCCACACTATTGTCAATGTAAAAAACAGTTGCATCATTGCGCCGCGACTTCAGCGCATTCTCGAAGCTGCGTCCCCACTCACCATGAATTGAATCAGTGATGATGATGGTCACCACCTGGGTCGTCGGCTGAATTCCAGCGCGATAAGTTTCACTTTCTGTCGCCGGAGGTTGCATCCGGGTCAATGGAAGGACCTGGCCATTGTCACGGACGAGCGTTACCGCTTTGTCGGCAACCTGCTGCGCAAATTGCAGGTCCTCCGGCTTGCTGACCCGATACGGCACTTGCTCCAGATCGACGAGCCTGGCTTTATCGTCGTTCAGGCCCACTGATGCCTTCATTTCCAGAATTTTTCTTGCCGAGTCATCGATCCGGGATTCGGGAATCTCTCCAGCCTTCACGGCAGCAATAATTCCATTGAAGGCCCCATCCAGATCTGTGGGCCACAGGATGACGTCGTTGCCCGCCTTGACTGCGTCTACCGCCGCTTTCGCAATCGGCGTGCCTTGCTGCGGAGGATACAGGCTGGTCAAACCACGCATGTCAAGAGCGTCAGTCACGACCACGCCTCTGAACGCAAGATCGTTTTTCAATATATCGGTGATGATTTTCGACGAGATTGTGGCCACTTTGTTGGCGTCCGGCTCAAGCGCGGGAACAGCGAGGTGCGCGACCATCACGGAGTCTGCCCCGGCGTCAATGGCTTTCTTGAAAGGAGGCAATTCCACTGCGCGAAGGTGCGCCAGATCGCCTTCCACCCGGGCCACGCCCAGATGAGAGTCCGTGCCGGTATCGCCGTGCCCGGGAAAATGCTTGACCGTGGTCAGCATGCCGTGCTCGCGCGAGCCCTTGATAAATGCTGCCACCAGATCACCGACCTGGCCGGGATCTTCTCCGAAAGACCGCGTGTTGATGATCGGGTTCTGCGGATTGCTGTTCACGTCGGCCACGGGAAACAGGTTCCAGTGAATGCCAATGGCGCGCGATTCCTCGGCGGTGATGGCGCCGAATCTCTCCACGTAGGCCGGATCGCCAATGGCGCCAAAAGCCATGGCATCAGGGAAGCCCGGCACCGAGCTCACACGCGAGGCCAGACCGCGCTCGAAATCGGCCGCAATCAACAACGGCAGCTCAGAATCGCGCTGCAACTGGTTGGCGACCGACGCAACTTCCAGTGGAGGGTTCTTCAATAGCATCGGGCCGTCTACATGCACGGTCAGCACAACGGAACCGATGTGATATTTCCGCAGCGAATCGCGAAATTGTTTGTAGGCGTCGCTGTCAAAATTCTGAAAATCAGTGAAGTAGCGGACGTTGAGCATTTGCCCGACTTTTTCTTCCAGTGACAGCTTCTTCAGGGTTTTCTCCACCCATTGGCGCCCTTCTTTCGTCAGCCGCACGGGTCCGGTTTTCGCGGATTGCTGGGCCTCGAGGCACACGACAAGAACGCTCACGACAAAAATAAACAGGAAAAACTTTTTCATTGAGTAAAGAAGATAGCAGAAAAGCGGCTCTTGGCCTTTAGCTCGCGAGTTCCCAAACCCCGGTGCGCGCTCATTAAGTGAGCTGCTCAGTTAGAATCAGACGTCAACCGAAGAGCAACATCGAGCATGAAAACCGTAATCACTGCCGGCAGCCTGTTTACTCCGCTGGAAGTAATGGAGTCGCCGGTGGTTGTGATTGAGGATGAACGTGTGATCTCGGTGAAACCGCGAAACGAAACTGAAATTCCGGCTAATGCCAAGCTCTTTAATTTTCCGGGACTGGTCATTGCCCCGGGCTTCATTGATATCCACATCCATGGGAATGCCGGCCACGATGTGATGGAAACCGATGATTCGGCTTTGCAGGCAATTGGCACGGCCATGGCGAGACATGGCGTCACCAGCTATCTGCCCACCACGGTCACTGCTCCCGAGGATCGGCTACTGCGCGCGCTGGAACATCTGGGAAAAAGGATTTCTGCGAAAGATCACGGGGGCGGCTCACGTCCTCTCGGCATTCACCTGGAAGGTCCTTTCATTAGCCACATCAAGCGCGGTGTGCACCCGCCAGAAAACCTGGTACAGCCTTCGCCACGGCGGCTCGAAAAGTTCTGGCAGGCATCCCAAAGGACGATTAAGGTGATGACGATCGCTCCCGAGCTTCCGGGCGCCACGGAAACCATCCAGCATGCGCGGCAACTGGGAGTGCGCTCCAGTCTGGGGCATTCGAATGCCACATACGATGAAACGCTCAAGGGAATCAGCGCTGGAGCGGAGCATGCTACTCACACTTTCAATGCCATGCGGCCGCTGGACCATCGCGAGCCGGGAGTGCTGGGCGCGGCTCTCAGCGATGACCGCCTGACGGCAGACATCATTGCCGATGGCATCCACACCGATCCGGCCATGGTGAAGCTTTTTCTCCGCGCGAAGAGCGCAGAGCGCGCAATCCTGATTACCGACGCAATCAGCGCCACCGGGATGGGGAATGGCCGCTACAAACTGGGTCCGTTTGAAGTCGAAGTGAAGGACGGCCGCTGCGACTACCAGGGCAAACTTGCCGGTAGCGTGCTCACGCTGGATCGAGCAGTGCGCAACGTGGCGAGTTTTGCCGAATGGAAGCTGCAACAGGCAATCCGGCTGGTGACACTAAATCCTGCGCGCCTGCTGGGCATCGCCGAACACAAAGGCGTAATCGCGCCGGGCAGCGATGCCGATCTGGTGGTGCTCACTCCCGGCGGAGAGGTGGTGCAGACGTTCGTCGCTGGAGCAACCTTGAATTGACGTCGAAGTCTAAGCCGCAACCCCAGCTGCCACGGTTGCAGTTTTCCTCTGCGGGAACACAAAACTGTACAGCGGCCGGAGCCCCTGAGCAGCCATGAGAATTTCGCGCACGTTATAAGGATTCGTCAATCCCGCAAAAACGTTGTGAATCACCTCAAACACGTGCGCAATTCCCTGGGCCTCATCAATGTCCATGTCCACGAGCAGGTCATTCCCGTTATTTTTTTGCGAGAACGTCAACTGAAGATTGCCCTGGGAATCGAATGTTTTGAAGCTGGAAAATAGCTTGTATTCCAGTATTTCCTTGTGCAGGGAAAAATCCACTGAGTGCAGCTTTTTGGAATTGATCGCTCCCTGCAGAAGCGCAGCATCCGCCGTCGCGAACAGCCGATCCTGGTCCTGTTCGCGCAAAATATGCAGGTGAGAGAAACAAGTGCTCCCATCGGGCAAAGTGGTGTTTGACGATTTCAGGAAAAGATTCAGCAGTGCCGCCTTCAGCTTAGGCGGCAATGCTGAATAAAGATCATCTCCGGTCAGCGGCGGAGCCGACCCATCCGGAACAATGCCGCCGTCTTTTTGAATGTCCGCCGCATTCAGGAAGTCCTGAAGCTCCGCAGGCAAATTGCCGAACGGTGGCGCGCCAATATCGATGACCTGGTCAGGATCCACAGGAAACACGCAAGGTTTATCGCGAACGAATGTCCCTCCGGGCGGCAGATTCAGGAAGAATTGGATCACCTGGTAATTTGTCGGTGAGAGCTGGAAGCGATAAGTGCCGAGCGGGCAGTCCTCGAGATTGATGGTCGCATCGGTATCGTTCGTAACAGGGACGACAGCCTGGAAATGGATAGTGTTGTCCAGGCTGAAAACGTCCACTGTAACTGTCTGATCGTCGAGGGGCAGCCCAAGAACGTCAACAAATTTGAGTTTTACTGCGGTAGTCATCGCTCCTCCTTACGGGCCGCCTCCGGCCCCTGCCGCCTTTTATTTCAACGCGTGAGTGACGGCCTTCAACGCCTGAGCGGAAATAGTCAATGTGGGGTTAGCCGCGAGCGGCCCGGGAATCGCAGCGCCATCAACCACGTAAAGACCTTTGTACGTGTTGTCCGGGCTTTCCGGTTTTTTCCTGGCATCGAATACTTCGCCGAATTCGTTGACCACCCCATCTTCATGCGTATTGCCGATTGGGCATCCGCCCAGTGGGTGTGTGACTGTAAGTTTCTTCTTACCCAGCAGGAGCCCCTGCCAGCCCGGCAATGCAATATAGTGGCCGCCCATGGCGGCGGAAAAGTCGCGCAACAGATCCTCAATGTCTTTCCACAGTTCCTGCTCCGCAATGGGTTCCTCCCACCCGATATCGATTTGGTTGCCGTCAATCCCGGCCAGAGTGATGCGACCCGTGGGCTTGTCCTGGCTCATTACATTGAAAAAGAACGTATCGACGAGCATTTCCGCTTCCGTCTGGAACTTTGTGGGATCTGCGGTATGCGGTTGTTCGAACACTTTGTCGGTAATGTCAGCTTGCCAGATGCCCTGCATGAGGCGAAAGAAGTTCGGGCTGGCGCCGGACTTATCTAGTACCTCCAACCCTTTGGTTAAGAATTCGGCGAACATCGAGGGTACGGCACAGTCCTCGATTTTGATAAAGCGGCCATTGAAGTTCACGTTTACGTGCGAGAGGTTGATGGGTCCACGGGTGGTGTAAACCGGCAGAACAGTTCCATCCGGGTTCTTGGTCTTGTAAGCGAAAGCGCCAAAATCGCCATTGGTGGAGAATTTGCTGCCACGCGTTTCGCTGAGGGTGAGCCCTTTGTCGCGGTGAGAGCGCAGCAGGATCTCCGTGGTGCCAAGCACACCGGCCGCAAGGAAAACCTGCGGTGCGGATTCCGTCCTGGTCTTGCCTTGGCCGGTAAAGCGGTCTTCGAAAGTTACGTCGTAATTGTTCCCGTTTTGCTTAATGTTCAGCACCTTGCACTTGGGCAGCAGCGTAACGTTTGGATTTTGCAGGGCCTTCTTGAACAGGGTTTTGTTCAGGGTATGGCGGGCCTGCGGTAGGCATCCCAGCATGCACCGTCCCTGGCGTTCGCAATGCGTATGCGCGGGAATCGAATCGCTGGTGTTTGGCGCCTCCTCGTTCCTATAAGCGTCGTATTCAACCACGGCCAACTCCAGCGGCTTCCAGTCCATCGGCGTCTTGCGGTCTTTTGAAACCTTCCTGGCGGCGGCGCGCAGGACGCGAGCACGGTCGAGAAGAATGTAAGACTGGTCTGTGTCGTTGCCGTCCTTGTCAACGCCCAGATTGACAAAGTCTTCTGCCTTCACGCGCTTATTTAGAGGAAATTTGGTGACAATGTAGTTCAGCCAACCCCGGTTGGGACTTTTGCCAGCACCGTGAGGACCCTCCATCCAGTCGCGGGCAGCTTTGAATTCAGCGTCGCCAAGTTTCAACCCGATCGCTGCCAGTGCGCCATCCTCGGGCCGAATCGTCACGTTGGAATAAATCAACGATCCCCCTCCAACGCCATTGGCGGTGAGAACGTCTGCCTGGTTGAAAATGGAATACTGATATAAGCCGTCTTTGTCGATGTTGCGCAGGCATTCAATGAAGTCACGCAAGCCTTTGCGATGATCAGGGCGTGGCCAGTACTGCACCGGCATTTTGTTGTCTTTGGCCCATTTGCCGAATGTATCCGGCGTCATTGGCAGGGGATCAGGCGAGCGCCAGAACGTTCCTCGCTCCAGCAGCAGCACTTTCTTGCCTTGCGCGACCAGTTGTACTGCGGCGATAGTGCCGCCAAATCCTGTTCCGATTATGATGGCGTCGTATGGCATGGTTCCCTCCTGAGGGGTGTGAGGCTGAGGACTCAAGCAGTGTTGAAGGAACCAACGGCTTGAGTATCCGAAATAATGGTCCTATTTAGGGAGAACGTCAAATCCACGACATTACCTAACCCGCCTGATAATAAGTGGCGTTCCCAGGCAGAACGTTTCATCCCGGCGACTGAAAAATTTCTCTTGAATGCACAAATCCGGGTACGATTTGCGAATTGCCTGCAGATTAAAGAGAGCTAATATTCAAGAGCCGGCACTGAGTTTCATTTCCCGCGCTGCCTCATTCAGGCTCTCGAGCTTTCCTACGTCGCGCCAGGAGTATTCATCTGCCCGAAACGCCAGAATCTTTTCTCCCAACGCGGCAAGGTTAAGGTACGTAGTAATGATTGAGAAGACCCCGTCTTCCGCCATCACAGAAAACAGACGCGGCGAAATGACGTGGATGCCGCAAAACGAGAGTGCCTGCTGCTTTGCCGAGGCGGCTCCCGCCTTCTCCATTGCTGCGGCCCGGTGATCACAGAGCTGAAGCTGGGCGTCAAAAACCAGGTCGCGGGAGGTCTTGCGCTGTTGCACGGCCAAAGTCGCCAGCGCCTCATGCTCGCGATGAAATTGCGTCATGCGGCGCAAATCGATGCTGCTGATTACATCCACATTGTGAAGAATAAAAGGTTCGTCCTTTTCCGGACCTTCAAGAAAGAACCACGCAGCCTTCTTCAGTCCTCCACCCGTATCGAGCAGGACGTCCTCGCGGGAGACCTCAATGCGCATGCCAAAATCATTGTTTGCCTTCAGGTAATTCAGGATCATGCCGGCAAAGTGGTGCGCGTTGACGATGACTTCAGTGATGCCGAAGCTGCGCAGGCGCGTGAGCGTGATCTCCAGCAGCGTGCGTCCAGCAACCTCCACCAGCGCTTTCGGACGAACATCAGTCAGTGGCCGCAGGCGCGTGCCCAGGCCAGCAGCTAGAATCATTGCCTTCATAGCAGCAAGGTTCTTTCAAAACCGCAAACTAGCTGTACGCAATCCATAATTCGCTCCGCTCACCCCCGACTAAAGTCACGCGCTCCGCCCTCGGCGAATCGCTGGGGGCTGATACTCGGAAGTGATCCCAAACAGGATCACTTCCGGCTGCCAAAATCATGGCTTTCACCGGCGTACCTTCTCCAGCCCGAGATGCTCAACCACAACTTCTACTCCGTTTCGGGAAAGATGATCTGAAAGTTGTTCTGCCAGGTACACAGAGCGATGCTGGCCGCCGGTACAGCCGAACGACACCATCAGGCTTTTGAATCCGCGGCGCTGGTAATCGTCCACACTCGCGTCCACCAGCGAGATCACATTGGCGAGGAATTGGTGCACACTTTCCTGCTGGCCCAGATACTGGATCACCGCTTCATCCTTGCCTGTAAGCTCCTTGAAGCGCTCTTCGCGCCCCGGATTGGGAAGGCTGCGCGCATCAAAGACGAATCCGCCTCCATGGCCGGTATCGTCTTTGGGCACAGTCTGGTGAAACGAGAAGCTGAAAATCCGCACTGTAAGGTTCTTGGTTTCCGAGCCAACGCTTTGCAATTTTTCCGAAGACAGCATGCTTTTGAATGCGCCCATGAGCATGGGCAGCCGGATGGGAAGCTCCACATTGTGCAGCAGCCAGCGCACATTTTTCAGCGCATAGGGGACGCTCTGCAGAAAATGCACTTTGCCTTCGTAAAAGCCGCGGAAGCCATACGCGCCCATGGCCTGCATGATGCGCACGTAAACGTACGCATAGTAGTGCTGCACGAACTGCTCGCGGTTCACGCGAATCATGCCGGAAACGCGTTCGAGATAGCGGTCGAGCAGTTGCTGGCGCAGCTCCGGAGTCAGGTCCGCCTTGGCGTCATACAGGAGGGAAGCAATGTCATACTGCAGCGCTCCTTTGCGTCCGCCCTGGTAGTCCAGGAAAAACGGCTGGCCCTGCCGCAGCATGATGTTGCGTGATTGAAAATCACGATAGAGAAAATAATCGCGGTCAGCCGTAAGCAGAAAATTGGTCAGTCTGCGGAAATCATGCTCCAGAGCCTGCTCGTTGAATGGGATGCCGGCCAGCTTGAGAAAGTAATATTTGAAGTAATTCAAGTCCCAGGAAATGGATTGCCGATCGAAACTGTCGCGCGGATAGGCGATTTTGTAATTCAGATCGCGCGCAGCCTCGATCTGAAACCGCGGCAGCACATCGACAACTTTGTTGTAGGCTTCAGTCGCGGGCGGATGAATACTCTCGCCATTGCGGTTTTCTGAAAGAAATTCAAACAGCGTTGTGTCTCCCAGGTCTTCTTCCAGATAAGCGCCCTGAGCCAGGTCTTCCTCGTAAATTTCCGGAACTGGCAGGCCGTGTCGGCGGAAATGGCGGGAAAACTCAATAAACGCCGCGTTCTCTTCGCGCACATTATGGCGAATGCCGACGGCCGTCCATTTCGCGTTGGCCAGCCGGATGATGCTTCGTCCTGACCCGCCCAGCTTGCCCTGAATCGGCTGGACGCGCTCCACGGGCGCGTGAAAATGCCGCTCAAAAAGATGTTTCAGTACATCCATCCGATTGCTTACAAGGTTACAAGCGACGAGGAACTGCTGTCGAATCGCGTTGGTCCGTGACCTCTCAGGAGGATGGATGCAGAGCATCGACGCTTGTAAGCTTTGGTACCAGCGCAGAGGTGGAAGCGCACGAGGTTGTTTGTCATTACGCACGGTCCGCTGTGCACGATCGCCGATCTTTGTCTCAAAGGTTCGGGGTTCGAATGCCGCCTACGGAGGCGATTACGTCGTTTCGGTCAGCAAAGGTTTGCGTTTAAACGCGCGAAGCGCCGCCCACTGGATGCGCAGTCCCGGAACTTCCAGCAGGAGCACGGGTTTGCAGCAGCAGTGAATCGCGAAAGTTGTGCTTGACCACTCGAAAAAGAGAGGCCATGATGTAGCGATTCCAAACTACATGAGGAGGATGTCATCAAATGAAGAGGGTCCTTGTCTCGGTTTTTGCAATAGCTTTCTTTTGTTGCGCGGCAACTCTGGTTCATGCGGAAGATTGGATTTATCTGGGCAACGCCCACGTGGACGGCCAGCATGATCACGACGATATCAAAGTAGGGGATAAGGGCGGGCGGTATCGCTTTCTCCAGATTCGCGTAGTCAACGCGCCCATCCAGTTCGACCACATTGTTGTCCACTATGGTGATGGCGAGCCACAAACGCTCACAGTCCGCGACGTGATTCCTGCCGGTGGCAAGAGCCGAGCGATCAAGTTGCAGGGCGACCGCTTTGTCTCCAGCTTTGAGCTGTGGTACGCCAAGGCGGATCCAAATTCAAGCAAGCCCGAATTGACGCTCTGGGGCAAAAAGTAAAAAAACCAGGTTACAGATGACAGGGAACAGGTTACAGCAGAGACGGCGCCTGTTCCCTTCATTGCTTTAGGCCGTTCCCCGATCACGCGCCATCACCAGATCACCCGATTCATCGTTTGAACCTGTCACCTGTCCCCTATAACCTGCCTTTTCTACTCCCTAATTCCTATTCCCTAATCCCTGCTCTTGTGACAAATGTCACAACCTCTCTTCCCGATCTAGACATAAACTCGAGTAGATGAGTGACGTGATTCTTGCGCAGCCGGGAGCGGCCCGTGCGCGCGCCCTTATTGTTCCCCGCGAGCACGGCGCCTGGGGCCTGCTGCTGGTGCCACTGTTCACCGGAATTGCCGTGGGCGTCAGTTCTGCCGAAGCCATTCCGCCGCTCATCCTGTTAACGGTGGTCTCACTGGCTCTGTTTTGCCTGCGCACACCGGTTGAAAGCTTGCTGGGCACAAATGTGATGCGTGCCCAATCTTCAGCAGAGCGGCAAGCCGCGTTGATCGCATTCACCGTGCTGGCCGGAATCGCGGCAGCGTGTCTCGCCGGATTGTTTTGGAATGGGCGTAATCAGCGATTGCTGCTCCTGGGAGCGCTGGCTTTTGTCGCCCTGTTTGCGCAGATGCTGTTGAATAAGCTCGGCCGCAGGACGCGCATGGCCGCGCAGCTCGCGGGCGCCGTTGGCCTAACCTGTACGGCTCCTGCAGCGTACTACGTAGCGACTGGACGACTCGATGAACGGGCTCTGATCCTGTGGGCCGCCAACTGGATTTTCGCCGCCGGCCAGATCCACTTCGTCCAGTTGCGAATTCATTCTGCCCGAGCTGCCGATTTCACAGGGAAGTTTGCGCGTGGCAGTTCATTTTTTATTTTCCAGACCCTTCTTTTTGCAGCTCTCGTTTCCCTGCCAATCCTGTATCTTGCCCGGCACAGCGCAAACCAGATCCCGGCATGGACCATCATCGCGTTTCTGCCGTCACTGGTTCGAGCAATGCAATGGTTCTTCGCCGGATACCAGCCGCTGAATGTAAGGAGCCTCGGCTGGTCTGAAATGCGTCAAGGCATCTTGTTTGGCATTCTGCTCGCGATCGTGTTCAGGATCTCGTGAGTTATCCAGCTCCGTTTAGGCAAATTCCTGTAATCACAAAACGTCATATCGATTCAGGTTTTCACCGGTAACTTTTTTGCGCTTTTGCGCACCCCCGAATCATCCTGTTAGATTCGTAAGATTCCGGGTAGTAGAGGAGCAAGACCATGAACATTGCCAAAGACGTGACTGAACTAATTGGGCACACTCCGCTGGTGCGCCTGAACAAAGTTACTCAGGACTGCAAGGCCACTGTTCTCGCCAAGCTGGAAGGGCGCAATCCCGCCAACAGTGTGAAAGACCGCATTGGCGTCAGCATGATTTTGGAAGCCGAGAAGGCTGGCAAGATCCAGCCCGGCAAGACCGTCCTGATCGAGCCCACCAGCGGCAACACCGGCATCGGCCTGGCCTTCGCCGCAGCCGCGCGCGGCTATCGCCTGATTCTCGTCATGCCGGATACCATGAGCCTGGAGCGCCGGATCGTCCTGCTCGCCTTTGGCGCCGAAGTTGTTCTCACTCCCGGGCCAAAAGGAATGAAGGCCGCGATGGCCAAGGCCAATGAGATCCTCAAGGAAACTCCCAACGGGTTTATTCCTCAGCAGTTCGCAAATCCGGCGAATCCCAAAATCCATCGTGAAACCACGGGTCCGGAAATCTGGGACGATACTGACGGCAAAGTCGATATCCTCGTCTCCGGCGTGGGCACCGGCGGAACGCTGACCGGAGTGGGCGAGTACATCAAGCCGAAAAAGCCTTCGTTCAGGATCGTTGCGGTTGAGCCGGTGGAAAGCCCCGTGCTCTCCGGAGGCACGCACACGCCGCACAAAATTCAGGGCATTGGCGCCGGCTTTATTCCGGACGTTCTGCGCCGCGACCTGATTGACGATATCGTCACTGTGTCCTCGCAGGAAGCAATTGACATGGCGCGCCGCGTGCCAAAAGAAGAAGGACTACTGGTCGGGATGTCCGGCGGGGCTGCGATTGCAGCCGCCGTTCGCGTGGCGCAGCGCGAGGAGAATGCCGGCAAGCTGATTGTGACCATCATCCCCGATTTCGGCGAGCGCTATTTGAGCACAATTTTGTTCGAAGATCTGCGTAACCAGGCAAGCAAAATGCAGACCGAAGAAGTGGTGCTAGCGTGAACGAATCGCCGTGATCGCACGTGATCGCCGCGATCGCGCGTGATCGGAAAGCGAAACTCCTGTAACCTGTCCCCTGTAACCTTCTTTATGCGCATTTGCGTTTTCTGCGGCTCTTCCGTCGGCGCGCGCCCAGCCTACGGCCTGGCTGCAAAAAAATTGGGCGAGCTGATGGCCCGGCGCGGCATTGGCTTGGTGTTTGGCGGCGGATGTGTGGGACTGATGGGGACCATTGCCGACGCAATCCTCGCCCACAAGGGCGAGGCCATCGGGGTGATTCCCGAAGGCTTGATGCAGCGCGAGATTGGTCATCGCGGCGTCACCAGGCTGCACGTGGTCTCCACTATGCACGAGCGCAAAGCGCTGATGGCCGACTTGTCCGACGCCTTCATTGCCCTGCCCGGCGGTTACGGGACACTGGAAGAATTTGCCGAGATTGTGACCTGGTCGCAGCTCGGCATCCAGAACAAACCCTGCGCGCTGCTCAATACCGAAGGGTATTGGGATGGCCTGCTCAAGTTCGTCGACCATGCCGTAGCCGAGGATTTCGTCCGCGCGGAAAATCGCGACCTGATCGTCGTAGGCGACACGCCCGAGGAACTGCTGGACAGGATTGCAGCCTGGCAGCCTCCGCCACACGTGGAGAAGTGGCTTGATCGAGCGAAGCGCTAGGTTACAGGGAACAGGCCACAGGTTACAGAAAAATACCACGCGGTCTCCAATTTCTTGGCTGGGATAAGTGCAAATCAGGTCCAGCGGTATGATCAGTGGCAGGGTTTGTTTTTGCTAATTGGCAGTTGCTAGTTGCCAATTGCTGCTTTTCTAGAATTCCTGTCGGAAGACCTCTGTCAAACTGCTGTCATCTCGACTCACGACGGCTGCTTCAACCTGCGCCCGCACTTTCTCATTCGTTCTGAAGATTGCAAGCGCCATGAGCGCGTCTTTGGCCGTCTGCGCGCTGCCGTCTGCCAGGCACGCGAGTAGAAACTTGACCGCCTCGTCTGACCTCAACATCGCAATGGCCAGCAATGTGATTCTTCGCAGCGGGCCCGCGGCTGTGCGCGCGGATTTTTCTTTCAACAAAATGAACGCTCCGGGCAGCCGCGACGAGCCAATCGCCAGCAGCGCCGCTTCGGCCACGGCCAGATCGGGCGAATCAACGTAACTCGCGACCAGGGGCAGTGCACTCTCCCCTGTGCCGGCCAGCAGTCCGGAAAAGCATTCCGCCAGAACGTCAGGTTCTTGTTCTCCGGTAAGCAGCTTCAATCTCAACAGGAGTGAGCCTGCATGTCCGCCGTTGGAGGCCAGTGCGCGCACGGCGCCAATTCTGGCCGCTTGCCATGCATCCACAAGCAACGTGACAATTTCCTCGAGAGCCTGCGGGTGCCGCGTCCGCGCCAATCCCAGCGCGCTCACCCCGCGCAGCTTCGCGGCCGCGTCCACGGGCGGACCGAACGAGCCCTCCATCTGCACGTGATAAATCCCGAGCAGGTAGATCTCCGGCTCCGTGTAATCAAGTTCGTACAGCGCGGCCGCGATCTCTGTTGTGGCGGCACAACCTTTGTCCAGCTTCTCCGGATTGGCCATCAACCGATGAAATGCTGCCATGAGTTCAGGAACCAGTTCTGTCGCATGGGTTTCGCCCGCGATTTTCGCCGCCTTGGCGACAACCACGTTTGATCGGTTCTTCAGGAACGCCTTCAGCTCCTGAGTGACCTCAGAGCCCGGCGCCGCATGACGCAGCGCGCTCAAGCGGTCCAGCGCCTGTTCAACTGGATCGGGTTTCTTCATGGGTTGCTTGCCTGCTGCCAATTGCCATTTGGCCAGATGCTGTTCCCTCCGCATCAAATAGTAATTGAGAAATGCATTCTGAAAATCCAGAGAGCCGCGGACAACCGGGCCAGACTCCCGCGGAAAAAGAAGAAGAGCGGCGCAAACTCCGCCGCCTGCAACTGATGATGGACATGGTGCTCTCCGTCCTCAGCCAGGATCCGGACCTCACGTTGGAAGAAGCCTTAGACATCGTGGCCAACTGCAGGAACGCCGCACTTGCTATGTTTCCCGATAAGGAACTTGCCTTCGACCTGATCTACAAACCTCGCCTGGAGCGGGTAGTGGAAGAAAGGTTTGAGGGTAGGTGACATCGCAGTTCTTTCCTGTAACCTGTCCCCTGTGACCTGGATTCTTCTATTTTTTGTCAATCCGCTGAAGAGTGAACGTTACGGTCCCCCAGAAGAGATGTCCTTTCAGGCGCACCGGCATCCTTAAATCCTCGGCATACCAGATCCAGATTTTTCCTTTGCCTTTGAGAACGCCGGACGGAATATCAGGCTGGACTCGTATGGTATTGAACGTTCCTGCCGGGGTCTTGATCTGCTCTTTGGCTTCTCCGTGAACGTCAACGGTCACGGTCTTTCCGCCATCGTTGAGAGGAAAAGAAAAAGTTTTTCCCGCTTGCAACGGAAGACCTCCGACGTAATAAAACGCGGAGAGCACATCGGTGACGCAGCCGGGAATATCTTCTTCCACGTGCTTGCTGTCTCCTTTTTTCAAATTCTTCTGGTCCAGCACAGCCTTGCCGCGCTGATAGTCGAACTTGATATCAGCATTCACCCGCCGCAAGCCTTCTTCAATCTTCTTGGAAATGCTTTTCGAACAGGCGCTGGCGGCGTTGAAGAACGAGTCGTAGCGGTCGTGCACATGATAGAGAAGTGCCACCGCGCCGGCAGCATCGGCGGTGCCGATCACGTGTGCTTCAGCCGCGCCTCCTGCTTGTGGCGTTTGCTCCAGCCGAATGGTTGCCGTGCCGGCATTGAAGACCCGCCACTCCGCTCCATATACCAGCGTCTGACCCACAGGAAGGTGGTTTGCGGGGTCGGGCCGGGTCAATGGCGGAAAATTACTGGGCGCTGGCGGGCCCGCTGTCGCTTGAGTGTTCGGCTGCTGAGAATGGCCGCTCCAGAATCCGAACAACAATAATGCAATCAGCCCGTGATGTAGTCGGATCAATGCTTCACCATTGTCAATTTGAGGATTAAAGCGGCCAGCATCAAGGCCGAGCCTATAAGAGCATTGTACTCGCGATAGCGCATGTACAGCTCTCGGGAAAAGCCTAACGGGTCCGTTCGATTGCCGGCCCGGTAGGGAGTGACGCGGGGCAGGAATCGCGGCACCTGAGCGGCATATTCCTCATATTCGGGAAAGAGCGAGCCCAGATATTTTTCCTCAGCCAGCATGACCGGCACGTAGATGACGATAAACATTATGCCGACGGGCAAGCCTATCCATATATTTTGGCCGGCAACAATGAATCCCACCGCCATGATGATTGAGCCGGCATAGAGTGGATTCCGCATATAAGCATAGGGACCGCTGATAGCAAGCTGCGTATTTTTGCGAATGTGCCCGGCGGCGACGGCCCGCACGCCAAGCCCCAGGAAAATAAATACGCTGCCAAGCAGGATCGAAGTCCAGTTCGGGCGCGCAAACCACAGGTACGCCAGGGCGAGAAGAAAACCCAACGGTACCCGAAGCAGAGAAGCAATACGGGCTCCGCTAGGCATGCAGCCACCCGGGACTTCGCCGCGAATGAACGCGAATGCACGCGAATTGAACAAAAGCCGATGGCACGATCTAACGGTTGATCCTCACTACCAAAACTACCACTCACCAAATCCGAGCGGGCTCACGATGCCAAAACATACCTGGCTGCGGAAATCACCTCTTCAACGGTGATCTTCAGCAGGCCCTCGTCTGGTTCTTTGTGATGAGAAAACGTGGTTTTGCTCTCCGCATGGCGCAAGGCCACGGCTTTTGTTCCAAACGGCCCCGTGCGCGCGTGGTCGGTTGGTCCGAACAATCCCACAACGGGAACCTGCAACGCGGCCGCGAGATGCAGCGGGCCTGTGTCTCCTCCAATGAAGAGCCGGGCACGCCGGGTAATGGCAATAAGTTCTCCGATGGTGCAGGGGATCGCAAACGCATTGCCGTTACTCGCGGCGACGACAGCTTGCGCCAGCGGCTCCTCTCCAGGAGCGGCATTCACCAGCGTCTTCAAATTGTGCCGTGCCAAAGCCTGCGCCACCTGGCCATAGCGTTCCGCAGGCCACTGCTTGGCGCCCCAGCCTGCGCCTGGATTCACAATGGCGAAACTTGCAATGCCGAGTTTCCTGATCTCGGAATCCGCCCACGCCTCCGCTTTTGGATCATGGGGAAGCAGCGGCGGTGCTAATGGAAGATCGTTCACGCCAAACTGTTTTTGCAAAGCTTGCGCCGCCAGCCCATGGTTTTGTTCGATCACGTGCTCGCCGATGCGGGGGAATTTTTCCGAGTAAAAGAACCGCGCTGCCGGCTCCCGAGGATTCACAAAGCCGGCCTTCGAATTTGCGCCGGTGATTGAGGCAAGAACCGCGGATTTGATCGCTCCCTGGAGGTCCAGCGCCAGATCGTATTGAAGAGAGCGGATGGATCGGATCAGCCGGCGCAATTCACCCAAAGGGCCCGGCCTGAAAAACCCGTTTCGTAGATCCCTCGTATTGATGCTGTGAATCTGATTGACCACAGGTCTTGCCGCGCAGACTCGAGCAGAATCACACGTCGTTCCGGCCGCACAAAGAAGTTCGGTCCACCGCTCCTCCACCAGCCATCCAATGGTGGCATCGGGCAGCAGGGCGCGGATTCCGGTGACCGTCGGCAAAGCATGCAGAATGTCTCCGAGCGCGCCCAAGCGCACAATCAGGATTTTCGCCATTCTCCCTGTCTCAACAGTTCGCGAGTGGAATGGTCTTTCGGATCGCCTACAATCTCCACGCGGCCGCCACAGGCGATGACCACATCGCGTTCCGGCACACTGTCAACCGTGTAGTCAGTACCCTTGGCATGGATGTCCGGGCGCAGCAGCCGCACCAGGTCACGGACGTCAGGCGATTCAAAAATGGTGACGGCATCCACGTCTTCCAGCGCCGCCAGGATTTCTGCGCGTTCGTGTGCCGGAGTGCGTGGCCGGTCTTTGCCTTTGAGTTCGCGCACGCTTGCATCCGAGTTCAGCCCGACGATCACTTTGCCACCGAGCTGCCGTGCGCCGCGCAGATAGCGGATGTGGCCTACATGCAGCAAATCAAAACAGCCATTGGTGAGAATAATTTTTTCTCCTGCTGCGCGCCACTGTTTTACGCGTTCGGCCAGTTCGGATTGATTCAGGATTTTGCTGCTGCTCATGAGGCGCTCGTGACCGCCCGCACCAACTCGTCGTGGCTTACCGTCGCAGTGCCACGCTTCATCACCACGATCCCGCCGGCATAGTTCGCCAGCCGCGCTGCGGACTCAGGATCGGCTCCAGCCGCGAGTGCCGCGGTGTAGGCGGCAATCACGGTGTCCCCCGCACCGGTCACGTCCGCAACTTCATCGGACCCGTGAATCGGGATGGATACCGGCTTCTGCCCGCGAGCAAAAACCACCATCCCATCTTTTCCGCGCGTGATCAGCAGCGACTGCAATTTCATTTTTTGCAGGATCATCTTGCCCGCAGCCAGCAGGCTTTCCGTGTCATTGCCGATCTTGATGCGCAAGGCTTCTTCAATTTCCGGTTCGTTTGGCGTTGCCGCAGTCACTCCGCTGTAAGCCAGGGTTCGGTAACGTGAATCGACTGTTATGGGCACGGAATTAAGGGAAGCTCGTGCGCGAATGCGATCAAAAATTTCCGGTGTGGCGGCGCCGTATCCGTAATCGGAGAGCAGCAACGCATCCGATGCCCGCACATAGCCGCGAGTCTCGTCAATCAACTCCTGCATGGCCGCGTGGTCGAGTGGAATCTCCGGCTCGCGGTCAACGCGTATGACTTGCTGGCGCGACGAATGCGTCATGCCCGCCAGCACACGCGTCTTTGTGATTGTCGTCCGTCCTTTGACCCTGCGGATGCCGCTCACGGAAATATGTTTTTGCCGGAAGGCCCGCAAAAGCATGCGGCCCGGTTCGTCATCGCCAATTACACCCACGGGAAGCACGGTCACACCCAGATCGGCCAGGTTGTAGATGGCATTGCCCGCGCCGCCGGGAACCACAGTGCGCTCACGATGGCGCAAAATCAGCACCGGCGCTTCGCGCGATACCCGGGAGATCTCGCCGTAAATGAACTCATCGGCAATTAGGTCCCCCAGCACCGTGATAGTCAGCTTGGGGAATTCCTCGATGATCCGGACCAGCCGGTCAGCCGGTTTTGAGTTTTTCTGCATCTTCTGGAACAAAAATTGTCTCACGAACTCGCCCTGAACCCACAACGTTGCTCCAGGGTGCGGAGCAGGGCAGCAACAGCTTCCGTCGCGTTCTCCAGCTCCAGTTGCAGGATGGCAGTTTCGCAACCAGGCAATTGCTTGCTAAGTGCACCGAGGTTGATCGCATCTTTCTCCGTAGTGATGAAGCCTTGCGCTTCCGTTCGCTTGCGGCTCTCGAGAAGCCGCTGGACGTCGGATTGGCGATACCGATGATGATCAGGAAAAATGATTGTCTCAAGCAGTTGTATTCCTGAATCTTTCAGGGCGGCAAAGAACTGGGCCGGGCGCGCGAGCCCGCAAAAAGCGACAACCCGGTTCATGCTGCCCTCGACTTGAATGTTTCTGCGCATTTGCCACGCAGTTTTGCCCGGAATAGTCACGGTCGACGCGGACGGCAGCACAACCGCGTCGGCGCGGGTGAGCGCCGAGACCGGCTCGCGCAATCTGCCCGCGGGCAGCAGTGATTCTCGGGCGTCTTCCTCGCCAACGAGAACAATGTCGAAATCGCGATGCAGCCGCCGGTGCTGAAAAGCGTCGTCCAGCAGATGTAGTGTGCTTTGAGGAAACTTCTGTTCCGCCAGCAGGCCGGCTTTATAACGGTCCGCGCCCACAATGACCGGTGCGCCCAGCTTGCGAGCAATCAGTAGAGGCTCATCGCCGAATTGATCGGGAGAGCCATTGGGATCTACGATCGCAACTGCTTTGGACTCGCGGCCATATCCCCGGGAGAGTATATCCAGCTTGATTCCGCGCTCCATCAACAGATGCCCAAAACTGATTACAAATGGAGTCTTACCGCTTCCGCCTACTGAAATGTTTCCAACGCTGATCACAGGCCGGGCAAGCTTGTGGACCCCAAGAATGCCGCGATCATAGAGAGCGTTTCGCAGGCGAACGATGCCGCCGAAAAGCGCGGAAGCGGGATTCATGGCGCCGCCCTCTCTTCTTTCCTGATAAGAAGTTGCAATGCCGAAAGGGTCTTCTGCGTTGCTCCTGAATAACGGGTGAACAGCTCTCTGGCGCGGCCGCTCAGCAACTTGCGCTGATTTTCATCTTGCAACAACGCCATCAATTCCTGCGAGAGAGTTTGTGGGGTGACAGCCTTGAGGGCATCGTTGTGAACAAAGATGCGAATGATCTCGCGAAAATTGAACGTGTAAGGACCGGTCATGATCGCCACACCATACTGCGCCGGTTCCAGGATGTTGTGGCCGCCCACGGGAAACAGACTTCCTCCAACAAAAGCGACTGAAGCGAGTGCATAAACAGATGCCAGTTCGCCTACGCTGTCCAGGAGAAAGACTGCGCCGGAAATCGCGCGCGAGCTGTTCCACGAGCTGCGCCGCACCAGAGCTATCCCCATGGACGACACCAAGTCAGCGACTCTATCGAAGCGCTCAGGATGGCGCGGCGCCAGGATCATTACTGCCGCAGGATACCGCTTCAAACATTCCTGGAAAGCCTTGAGCAGGATTTCTTCTTCACCCTCTGCCGTGCTGCCGCAAACAACCACCGGCGAACCTGCGGGCAGCGCGCGACGCAGGTCTTCGACCAAATTTGTGCTGCTCGTGGGGCGAACGTCGAATTTCAGATTTCCGCTTACCTTGACTCGCTCAGCGGGAGCGCCGATGGCAATCAGGCGCCGGGCATCTTCTTCCGTCTGCGCCATAAACACGTCTACCGGCGCGAGCACGCGGGAAAAAAACCAGCGAAATCTGCAATAGCGGGGAAACGAGCGATCAGAAACCCGGGCATTCACCACCGCGATGGCCGCCCCACGTTTTTTTGTGAGGTGCAGCAGGTTAGGCCAGAATTCCGTCTCCGCCAGAATCAGCAGGCTTGGCCTGAGCACATTGAGATAAGGCCGAATCGAAATTCCGGAATCAACAGGAAGAAAAAATGCCTTGTCTTCGCCGAAGCGTCCGCGTGCCAGGTATTGTCCGGTCTGAGTCGTAGTGGAAACAAAAACGGGCTGCTGAGGGTTTGTTCTCTCCAGTTCGCGAACCAGATTTGTAATCGCCAGCACCTCGCCCACGGAAACGGCATGCAGCCAGATTGCGCCGGGTTTTACCGCCCGGCTCAGCCTCGCAGGCACAAATCCCAGGCGTTCCTTCAATCCTGCGCGATACTTGCCGCTGCGCAACAACTGAAAAATCCACCAGGGAAGTGTCAGTAGCAGGCCGCAGGCCAGCAGCAGGCTGTAAAGGATGTACATGGAAACCGTACATTCTATGCGGCATGCACGGGTTGTGAAAACCAGTGCCGCAGCGGCATAATCAGAGCAGTGAAAAGACGCATCCCGTTTGCATTTTTGTTGATTGCGGCCATACTGGCTTGGGGTGCGGACGAGAAGGTCTTTACTCCTCCGCCCGCGGCTCCTGCCAAAACTTATCCCGCACACGAATCGCACGATGACGAAAAAGTGTCCATTGCTATTGATCCGTTCGACATGCCGGACAAGGCGAAAATTTTCCGCACGAATTACCAGCAGAAAGGTTTTCTTCCCATTCGCCTCATCATCTCCAACGACAGTGATCAGTACGTCATGCTCAATGATGTGAAGATCGAGTACATTACGGTTCGTCGCGACAAGCTCGAGCCCGCGACTTCTGAGGACATTTACCGGCGTGTCGTTCGCCTTAAACGGAACCCCTCTTCGCCGCGTGTCCACTCGCCCATTCCGCTTCCGCGAGATAAGTCTCCTGTGACCAAGGATGCGAAAATCGCAATGGATGAACTCGACCAGGCGCAGTTTGTGCCGCATCCCGTTGATCCGCATTCGATTCGCAGCGGTTTTCTCTTTTTCGACATCACCGGCATTGATACGCCGGAAGCCGGCGCCCATCTCTATATCACCGGCCTGAAGGTCGGCGGCAAAGAATTGTTCTATTTCGATATTCCAATGGAAAAGTATTTGAGCTATCAACCGCCGAAATAATATCCAGCACTGGAGCCGCGGTGAATAGAGAAAAGTCTTCAAGAACGTGCCGGCGGCATGTCTTCCACCGGCAAACGCCTTCGGCCTGTCATTCGCCTATAATTTCATCTCATGGCCACGGTTTCGCAGCTTTCGGCAGAAGTGCGCGAGAAATACGAGCCAGTAATTGGCCTGGAAGTCCACGTCCAACTGCTTACAGCGACGAAGATCTTCTGTGGCTGCTCAACTGCATTCGGCGCGCCCCCGAATAGCAATGTTTGCCCCGTGTGTCTGGGATTGCCCGGCGCACTGCCGGTACTGAACAGAAAGGCGGTTGAGTTTGCCGTACTGGCGGCGCAGGCGCTGAACTGCCAGGTGCGCGAAACCTCGATCTTCGCCCGCAAGAATTACTTTTATCCGGATCTGCCCAAGGGCTACCAGATTTCCCAGTATGACAAACCTCTGGCCGAGCATGGCTACATCGAAATCACGGCTGCTTCAGGTCTTAAACGCATCGGCATCACGCGGCTGCACCTGGAAGAAGATGCCGGCAAAAGCCTGCATGAAGGGTTTCCCGATTCGGGTTCTGCCAGCTACATTGACCTGAACCGCAGCGGCGTGCCCTTGATTGAGATTGTCAGCGAGCCGGACATGCGCGCGGCCGGTGAAGCCTTTGAATACTTGACGCTGCTCAAAGAAATCATCCTGTACACCGGGGTCAGCGACTGCAATATGGAAGAAGGCTCACTGCGTTGCGATGCCAATATCAGCGTGCGGCCCAAAGGGCGGGAGAAGTTCGGCACCAAGACCGAAATCAAGAACGTCAACTCCTTCCGCTTCATCCGTGAAGCGCTGGAATACGAGATTGAGCGGCAGATTGAAATCCTAGAAAGCGGCGGCACAATCGAGCAGGAAACCCGGCTCTACAACCCTGCTGAAGGCAAGACCTTCGGCATGCGTTCCAAAGAGCAGGCGCATGACTATCGGTATTTTCCCGAGCCTGACCTGCTGCCGCTGGTTGTGAATGCGCGCTGGCAGGAGGAGATCCGGCGCATGCTGCCGGAACTTCCGGAGGCGCGGCGCAAGCGCATGGTCGCGCAATACGGAATTACCGAATACGATGCCGGCGTGCTTACAGCCGGCAAAAGTCTCGCGGACCAGTTCGAAGCAGCCGCCAAAGCCGCAAAGAATCCTAAACGCGTTGCCAACCTGGTGCAGAGTGAACTCATGGGCCGTTTGAAAGCCCGCGGGCTGGACATCCAGAAGTCTCCTCTTTCGATGAAGGGCGTGGCCATGTCTGCTGATCTGCTGGAAGCAAACACGATCTCCGGCAAAATTCTGAAAGATCTGTACGACAAAGCGTTCGCAAGCGGAGAAGATTTTCCGGTGGTTTACGAGCGGGAAAAACCGCAGCAGATCACCGATACAACAGCCATCGAAAAGATCATTGACGAAGTGCTGGCAGCAAGTCCCAAACAGCTCGAACAATACCGCGGCGGGAAAAATACCGTAATGGGTTATTTTGTGGGACAAGTGATGAAAGCATCGAGAGGGCAGGCCAGCCCCACGCTGGTGAACGAGCTGCTCAAGAAAAAGCTGGAATAACGGGACTCTGGACCGCACGTTGGTAGACTTGCGATCCCTACTGCCATCTGGGTGACAACTACTATCGCAGTTTTTCGGCTTCTCCCCCGTACTCGCGCCGGCGCCGACGGGTTCTGCCAATCTGATTCAGGATCTTTTCAGCTTTTTCAAGAATGGTTATCGCCTGCGACACAATCTTTTCCGAGCGCTGAACGTGCTCTTCCGCCGCGCGGATCGTATCGGCAGCATTTTTGCGTACGACGGCGCTTCGTTGCTCCATGATACGGGTAAGGTATACATCTCGCGGACTGACTTTTTTGACAGCCATGATGCCCATCCGACTCCTTGACCCGGTCGTGATTGATTGGAAGTCGGCCAGAACGGCAACCAGATAGGGCCAGCAGAAAGCAAGCAGTCAAAGAGTCAATTTCCCTACCAATTAAGAACCACACCAATTCGCGGTAGTTGTCCCCATTGCAGACGAAATCGAGTACTGGCGAATGCGTCTGACCTTCGCTGTGGCACAAACCCTGCCCATTCACGTTTGGCTGCGATCTGGTGAAATCCGGAACTTTGTTG
>DATDNH010000431.1:0-2092 GCA_036518395.1 Candidatus Angelobacter sp.
ACGGCCGGAAGCGGTGGGACGCTTCACTACATTTTGCAACGGCCGGTAATGCTGAATAAAGTCGAAATTCGCCGTCGTGATCGGGCGCAGCGGCACGCCAAGGTTCCGTACTACCGAAACCGCCTTGAGAAAAACTTCCGGAAGCAGCACTGCCGAGCCCCAATTGAGATAAACGCCCCCGTGATGCATCTGCTCCGTAAGCGCGCAAAACAAACGAAAATCGCGATGCGTGGCGTAACCGAGAGCCGCGCCTTCTGCCGCTGGATGCATATGTGGAATGTCCGTGCCTATCGCTAAATGCACGGTCACCGGAATGCGCCGCTTGTGGGCAGCAGCAAGCACGCTGGAACCGGCGTGTTTGACCTCAATGATGCCGCTGTTCAGAAACTGTCCCGCCGCTTCGCCGTAGCCGATGCGAATTCGTTGAGCCAGCTTGGCGATGTCGTTCAAGTACTTGCCGGTTTCCTCGGCCATGCCGAATTGGCCGTCGCTCAGCGCTGCCTCGACGTCTTCGGAAGTGTCGCCCGCCAGCGCAATCTCGAAATCGTGAATCAGCGCCGCGCCGTTCATCGCAATCCCTGAGACGAAGCCGCGGTTCATCAGGTCAATCAAAACCGGGCCGAGCCCCACTTTGATCACGTGACCGCCCATTCCCCAGAGAATCGCTTTGTGCTGTTTGTGCGCCGTGTGAATGGCGGAGAGCAGATGTCGGAGATCCTCGGCCGCTAAAATATTTGGGAGCGAATCGAGGAATTTCGTGAGCGAAGTGTTTGCGGAAGAAGCCTTCGCGAAGTAACGAGTGCTGACCTTGCTCTTGCGCGAGGCAAGCGGATAGGTATGAACCGCGCCAAGAGTAATGGGCCGGATGGAATAAATGCTCATTAAAGAAGATTCACTGTAAGGCGAAGGATGTGAGAGGCGCAAGTCAAAAGGGCACCCCACACTGTACGGTCCCTCATGTCTTACAATCTCAACATGAGCAACTACACAGTTTCATTGCGAATCTCTTCCCGGATACTGGATACAAGCGAAATCACGAAAGAACTGGGCTTAACTCCAACACAAACCAGAGCAGCAGGAGAACGCCGGAGTGCACATACAGTGTGGGACGAAGCAATGTGGGAATTCGAGGTATTTCCTAAAGGCCGGCAGGACTGGGACTTATTGGAATCTGGCCTTGCGGCGTTGCTGAAAACTTTTATTCCCCATTCAAAAGCACTTCACGAATATCGTAAAAAGTATGGTGTCCTGATCTGGTGCGGCCAATTCTCGGCCGGCTTTGGTGGCGGCCCAACGTTGTCGGCTGAAATCCTTAAGTCTCTGGGGGACTTCGGAGTGCCTCTGGAGCTTAGCGTATATTTCTCCGCCCAGCAATCCTAGGAGCATTTCCCGCACTGCCGGGGTGAGGTCCCTGAAAGACACAGGCGCGACGTTGCCTCGCGCCCCGATGGTGGTCTGCGACGAATTCACAGTTAGCTACTTCGCGCCTGTATTGTGGCCATTGAGGCCAAGGACGCGGGCAAGCACCTGACCCGTATAGGACTTCTTCGTCCGTGCAACCTGCTCCGGCGGTCCCTGCGCCACAATGCGCCCCCCACCTTCGCCGCCTTCCGGGCCCAGATCAATAATCCAATCGGCTTGCTTGATGACGTCCAGATGATGCTCGATGATCAGCACGGTGTTGCCAAGATCAACGAGCCGCTGTAACACGTCGAGCAGCTTGCGCACGTCATCAAAGTGCAGCCCAGTTGTCGGCTCGTCGAGGATGTAAAGAGTGCGCCCAGTCTGGCGTTTCGAAAGCTCCCGCGCCAGCTTGATGCGCTGCGCTTCCCCTCCTGAAAGCGTGGTCGCCGACTGGCCCAGCGTGACATAGCCAAGCCCGACATCCACGAGCGTCGAAAGCTTTTGCTGAATCTGCGGAATGTTTTCCAGGAGCTTCAGTGCATCGGTACAAGGTAAATTCAACACGTCGCTGATCGAGTGGCCCTTGTAGCGCACCGCAAGCGTTTCCGAATTGTAGCGCCGGCCGCGACACACCTCGCACATCACGTAAACATCAGGGAGAAAATTCATCTCGATGCGCCGCAAGCCG
>DATDNH010000432.1:0-21130 GCA_036518395.1 Candidatus Angelobacter sp.
GCCGGTCATGTACAACATTGGGCCGCTGATCACGAACCCTGCAGATCCAAACTACGACTGCCGCAACGTGATCGGGACGCAGACGTTCTTCTGCATTCCGCCTCCGGGACAGGTAGGAAGCGGGCGCAATCTGGCTCAGGGTCCGGGATTCTGGAATTTGGACATGGGCCTGACCAAGAACTTTAAGATCACCGAGCGCTTCAACCTGCAGATGCGGGCAGAATTCTTCAACGTGCTGAATCATGCCAACTTTGAGAATCCGCGCAACGCTACGGTCGGGTCTCCGGCAATTGCAACCAGCAGCAGGCAAAACGACAACTTCGGACTCACCTGCTGCACTACCGCTGCCCTGGCCAGTTCCGCCAACGTCAACGCTCTCGGCGAACCCATGCGCGTAATGCAGTTCGGCGCCAAGCTGAACTTCTAAACTCAAGCTGTTCAACTGGAAGCCCCTCTGGAAACGGAGGGGCTTCACTAGGCAACAGAAGTTGCCTAATTGGAACTCCTACCACCTTCGCGATACATAATATTGCTGGGAATCTACCGTTACGGGGGAATTCGGCTCCGAAAGGGAATATAACTGTGAGATCGCGGATAAGTGTGTTTACTTTTTTACAATGCCTAAGCATGCTCGCAGTTTTTATCGCAAGTACGCTGGCATCTCCGCAAACGCTTCCGACCGACGTGTGCTCGCCGCACGGTTTCCAACCCGGATATTTCCCGGCTGATGCTAATCTCGAGGGCGCTGGCCTGTTCACTGCCTTCTTGCGAGCTATGCAGGAACCGTCTTTACTGGAGTTGGCAAAAAAGCCTCATACAGTTTCGTACAGGTTTACTTGGTTTTACCCGTTTGCCATGCCGGTAGCCGTACGCCTTAACGTGAGAGCGGATGGCACTGCTCAACTCTTCACGAAAGTTTTTTCTAATAAGGCAAAGGTTGTTGACAGTAAAGCGTTGGTCTTCGATCCCTGCACTGCGCTTAACATTAACGAAATCGGTGAAGTGCCCGCTGTCGAAGCGGCAAAATTTACGGAGCTGATTAAGAAAACCGCATTCTGGTCATTGTCGATGGTTGAGCCACACCCCGACGTCCTGGATGGAGATTTATGGGCCATTGAAGGAGTGCGGGACGGCGTCTACCATGTTGTTATTCGTAGAATTCCTCAGCCAAGCGGTTATACAGAAATAGGCAGATACCTGGCCAAAACCCTGGCCAAGCTTGACGATTCTGTAATCGTTATTCCTGAATTTCGGCACTAGTTACCTTTTGTCCGGGAACCACCGGCAGAATAGCGTTGGGCATACACATTGCATGAGGTGGTGCTGTGGTTGGAATTGATCTCGCCAACGTCAAGTAGCATTGCCGATTAGCGCATTCCCATTCTGGTTTTTTTCTTTTGTCCACTCTTCTCCCATCGCGTACACTCACACTTCACAGGAGATCACATGCTTTGGGTCACGTTTCACGGCGGCAAACCGACCAAGGACGTCAAGAATCCCGTCAACAACATCTACGCGTACAAGGACAGCGGCGGCGATCCGATTGAAACCAAAGTGCTGAGCGGCGCGAAACAATATCTGCGGGACGCCGAACTGCGCGGCTTTGTTTTTGCCTACGGCCACCTCTATGTCGCCAATGGGCGCAAGGATTCCAACACCGTCCTGCGCTTCAAAGGCTCAGGCACGCAATACCAGCTCAAAGATGTCTTTGTCACTCGCGAAGGCAGCTCCGGCATCAATTCCATTTTCCATCCTTACTCTCTGATCTTTGATGGATCAGAATACTGTTATGTCTCCAGCCAGGACACGGATGTCGTCACCAGACTGACAACTGACAGCAAAGCAAAATCGGGCAGCGCGGCGCCCATTCCTTCCGGACTCCCTTCGGGAGGCACATTCTTCGCTGGAACGTTTGTGGCCTGCTCACTCGCGCAATTGCCCGGCTTGAGCGCAACCACGCCGGTTCCTGCGCCTCAAGGTCTGGCCGTTGGCTTTGCTCAAAGCCAAGACGCGGATGCGGGCACAAGCAAGGTGCAGCATTCAGTTCGCGACCTGGCTCTGGCCAACGGCAAGCTTTATGTCTGTGACGAAGCCGCCAGTCTCGTGAAGGTCTATGACATGAACGGCAAGTGGCTGCAATCCAGCAACACCGTGCCCGGCCCGGCGCACCTGCTCGCCTGGAAAGGCCAACTGTTCGTGAGCGGAAGCAAAGCGGTTATGTCGGCGCCACTCGGATCCAGCTCACTTCAGTTCTCCGCCGTCAGCAGCGTGGACGGAACAGGAGCCTCGGGAATGGCGTTCAACGCTAAAGGCGATAAATTCTTTGTGGCCGATCGCAAGAAAAACGAAGTCCACAGCTACGACGTGAGCCCCGGCCGAACCTTCAGCAATAAGAAAAAAATTATTTCCAACATGCCAGATAATCCAGAGTTCCTCGTGTACGTTCCGGATTAAATACTGTTAGAACAATTAAAAGCTTACCGCTGCGCACGCATACTTACATCCTTGGCCGGAAACCTTATCGGAAGTGTGCGCGCCGTATAGTCTTCATCAGTCAACGAAATGTTCCAAACTCGTCCTGTTGGATCGGTCATACTGACTTCGCCAGTACGATTGCCAACCCAGCTGAGATATCGGAACTGATAGACGCCGACATCGGCTACGGTTGCTTTCACCACTCTGCCATAAGAATCGTACTCATTGGTGATGAGCCTTTGCGGTGCATGATTCAACGTACGGGCCACTTCGACCTGCGTCATACGGTTACGCGAATCATAGCTGTATGTCGTAATCCGGCCATCAGCACGGGTCACCTGAACCAGCCGTCCTGCCTCGTCGTAACTATAGTAGAGACTCTTGCCGTTGCTGGCCTTGATGCGCGTTATTCGCCGCTGAGAATCGAGGTCGAAATCGAGTTTTTGGTTGTTGCTGCTGGTCAAACTGTGCAGGCTTCGTTTCTCGTCTCTGTCGAAGCGCAGTGCGTTCCCCTGAGCGTCCTGGTATGCTGTCCAAAAGCAGGTGGCGTCGCCGCAGGAAAGAAAGGTTGACCGCGAACCATTTCGATACTGCAATTTAAGAAGGCTGCCTTCCCAGGTCATGATTGCGCCATACGCTTCCCTCTCATCATAAAGATCCTCATATGTGGCATCTCGCGTCAGACCAATCCCGGGGGAAATGCGATCGAGATGAAGCCGTGTGGCATCTTCGCGCACAACCTCGATATATGTGAGTTTGTTGACGCCATCCGAAGTGAGATAGCTGTTGTAGTTATGGCTTGCACCCAGGCCGAACGCTTGTGGCCGAAGATAGTCAGAGAGGTACGCGCGCCTGAGTTCTATTCTGGGAGTTGAATCCAGTTGAATGTCCAGCGACTTGTCAACAAATTGCCCACGGCCAAACCCCACTTCGAATATCTCCTCGTTTTTCGGCGTGGTGTCCTCTATGGCCGCGCAGTCCAGCCATCCGGGCTCTGCCGCTTCCACCTTCCCTGTCGTGTAAGAGTACCGGAAGGAAAGACACGGCCAGCCGCGGCCGCGCAACCCGTTTGCTGACGCTTCAGAATAGATATCCGATTCATAGATATCGTCGGGACCACCGTCTGGCGTCAGCGGCTGATACAAAATGCTGGTCGGGTCGTAACTTACTGGCAGATGGAAATAGAGCATTGCAATGTATTTCGTCAGCATTTGCCGCGTGCTTGCCAGCCCCGCCGTTTCATTGGGTGGCTCTCCCCAGAAAGCCGGATCCATGCGACGTGTGGAGACCACCCCCGCGTGATAACCATCACGAAGACTGTAAGTGAAATTGGGGGAAGACCGGGCAAAGAGGTCTTCGTCGGTCAGTGCGATCATCACCGACTCGGGATCATCCGCGATCTTTGGATATGCACGCTGCATGTCCTGGATCACTTCCTCCGCAACGCACTGCTTCCGTTGTGGAACGCATGATGAGGTTTTCAAAGCCGTTTGCGGAAGAACAGTGATGTCCAATTTGAATTTTTCGTGATAGTAGTCAGCGAGCGATTGGGCCGGAAGCCGTTGTCTCCCCATCGGAACAAAATACAACTTGCCGTGCGCGTGCAGCTCTTCCGGAGTAGCCGTGCCGCCGTGCTCGACCGGATGCTCGATTGGCCGCTCGGCTACACGTTCAACCGGGCCGGTAGCCGGAGGAAAAAAAACGCGGTGTACCACACCTCGCACAATAGAGACGCCGCCAATTCTTATGAAAAGCACAAGAAATGCCGCAACCGCGACTGCGCTGACTAATCCCAGTTGCAGACGGTTAGTTCGTGTTCGCGGGCTGGGTTCTGATTCCGCGCCAATAAAAGCGCGGCAAGAAGGACAGAATCCGTACTGCCTGGGTGATTCCGAGTGACAATTAGGACAGCTCACCCGGGCATTCTAGGCCAGTTTTCGGGCTACTCAGCGTTCAAGGTGGGCTCAATGCAGTTACGAAAGTTGGCCATGTTACCGCCTCTGGTAACTCGTGCGAGCTGGGTCGTTCTCGTTGACAGCGGACCTTACGAATTCTGGCTTCTGGCTTCTTTTCGAGCAATACCAAGCCCTTGTCCAGCTGAGAGGACTTTACCGCTGCGCTCCCGTCCTTCCATCCACGGCTGGAAATCGCACCGGGAATATCCGCACAGTGTAGTCTTCGTCGGTCAAAGAAAAATCCCAGAGTTTGCCGGCAGGATCAGTCATCCTGAACTCTCCTAGGTGATTGCCGGCCCTGCTTACGTAATCAATCTTATAAACGCCAATGCCGGGCAGAATCAGTTTGCTGATTCGGCCCGCAGAATCATATTCGTTGGTGATGAGAGTGCGCGGCCGCACGCCCGCTTTGCCCGCAATGATGACCTGGGTCATGTGATGCTGCGAATCATACTTATAGATCGTGATCCAGCCATCAGGTCTGGTGACCTGCATTAACCTTCCCGCGTCGTCATAGGCATAAGATACTTTTCTGCCATCGCTCGCGTGCAATGCGATGACCCGTCCTTGAGTATCCAATTCGAATTCAACTTTCTGGTTATCGCCGCTGGTCAGACTGTGCAGAGTCCTGCTGTTGTCGCGATCAAAACGAAGCAGCCTTCCCTTTGCATCCTGGTAGCCAATCCAGTAGCAGGTCTGGTCATCACACGGAAGATAGGTAGACCACGAGCCATCCGGATACTGCAATTTGAAGTGATCGGTGTCCCACACTATTTTCGCCCCATAAACGTCGCTGGCATCAACTGAATCCACATATTCTGCGGAATGAGAAAAACCGATTCCGGGAGTCACGCGATCAAGATGAAGGCGTGAAGCATCTTCACGCACAACCTCAATGTACGTGAGTTTGTTCGGCCCATCCGAAATGAGATGAGTGTTGTAGTTATGGCTCGCACCCAACCCGAACCCTTGCGGACGAAGATAGTCAGAAAGGTAAGCGCGCCTGAGTTCTATGCTGGGACTTGCATCCACCCGCAAGTCCAGAGATTTGTCACTAAATCGTCCGAGGCCAAACATCACTTCGAATATCTCATCGTTTTGTGGTGAGGTGTCCTCCAGTTCGGCGCAGTCGAACCCACCAGGGTCGGCAACTTTCAGCTTGCCCGTTGTGTACGAGTACTGGACCGCAAGACATGGCCAGCCACGTCCGCGCAGCCCGTTTGCTGACTCCTCAGAATGCAAATCCGATTCATAGAGATCATCCGGACCGCCATCGGGGTCAAGTGGCTGGTACAAAACGCTGGTCGGGTCATAGCTTGTCGGCAAGCGGAAATAAAGCAGCGCAACATATTTGGTCAGCATTTGTCGCGTTCTTGCCAGCCGGATGCTTTCGTTTGCGGGCTCTCCCCAGAACGCCGGATTCATGCGGACCGTAGACACCACGCCGAAGCGATAGCTGTCACGGTAACTGTAGGTGAATTTTGGGAACGAATGCGCGAAGAGATCTTCGTCGGTCAGCGCGATCATGACGGACTCGGGGTCGTCCGCAATTTGCGGATATGCTCGCCTCATATCCTGAATCATTTCTTCCGCATCACACTGTTTCCGTTGTGGAATGCACGTTGTGCTCCTCAGCGGCGCTTCCGCAAGCAAAGTGATCTCTATGTTGAACTTTTTCCGGTAGTAATCAGCCAGCTCCCGTACAGGAATCGAGTGCCTGCCTACAGGAAGAAAATAAAGTTTCCCGTGTCCGCGCAGATCAGTTGCGTTGGCTATACGGCCGTGCCTGACTGCATACTCAACATGTGTATTTGACGCTCTCCTGGTGTAAAAACGAGGCAGGCGAATGATTCCGAACTTCAGCAGAAGGCCGGTCCCCAATGCAATCAGAATCACGATCGCGGACGTGCGCCAGTATGGTTCTCGCTTGAGCTGCGGCGCAACAGCTGTTCCCCCGCCGATATAGGCGTGACAAGTCGAGCAAAAGCCATGTTGCGAAGGCGAATTCGAGCCGCAATTTGGGCAGGGCACTGAGGGCCATTCTAAGGCCGTTTTTTCTAAGTCAAGCGTGAATTTGTTTGTGATAGGAAATCCAGAATGTTCCTGACCTCACCGCACTCTCGCTGGAACATCGGCATTGGCCAGCGCCTCATACTTCTTCCAGCGATTCTGTACATCCTCTTGCGCCTGCTCCAGGAGCTTCTGCGCGACTTCTGGATGGGTCTGCCGCAACTGCGTATACCGCGCTTCGTTGTAGATATAGTTCTCCAGCGGGATCGAGGGCGCACGTGAATCGAGCTGGAACGGATTCTTTCCTTCCCCCGCAAGTCTGGGATCAAAACGGAACAGCGGCCAGTGTCCGGATTGCACTGCCAGCTTCTGCTGCTCCAGCCCATGCGATAGATCAAAGCCATGCTCCACACACGGCGCATAGGCAATAATCAGCGACGGCCCATCATACGATTCAGCTTCCAGAAAAGCCTTCAGCGTCTGCATATCGCCTGCGCCCATGGCCACGCGTGCAACGTAAACATTCCCGTAATTCACCGCCATCAGAGCCAGGTCTTTCTTGGCTGTTTCTTTTCCGCCTGATGCAAACCGGGCCACGGCTGCGCGCGGCGTCGATTTGGATTTCTGTCCGCCAGTGTTGGAATACACTTCGCTGTCGAGCACAAGAATGTTCACATTCTCGCCCGACGCCAGCACGTGGTCCAGCCCGCCATATCCGATGTCATACGCCCAGCCATCGCCGCCTACAATCCAGATCGCGCGCTTGACCAGGAGATCGGCCACGGCAAACAGATCGCGCGCCTCCGCGCCGCCGCCGTTGCTCATCACTTCCTGCAATTTTTTCTTCAGCGCCGTCACGCGCTCGCGCTGCTCGTGAATCCCCGCTTCGCTGGATTGATCGGCAGTGAGCAGCGCGTTGGCCAGCTCTTGTCCCACTTTGCCGGCCTGCCGCCGCAACAGATCGCGCGCATATTCTGTCTGCTTCTCCTGCGCCAGCCGGATTCCCAATCCGAACTCGGCATTATCTTCAAACAAGGAGTTCGACCACGCGATCCCGCGCCCGTCCTGGTTGAACGTGTACGGCGTAGTCGGCAGGTTGCCGCCATAAATCGAAGAACATCCCGTGGCGTTGGCCACGATCGTACGATCGCCGAAAAGCTGTGACATCAATTTGATGTAGGGAGTCTCGCCGCATCCTGAACACGCGCCCGAAAACTCAAACAATGGCTGAAGCAACTGCACGTCCTTCACTTGCTTGAGAGAGAGCTTCTCGCGGTCAAACTCAGGCAGGCTGAGGAAGAATTCCCAGTTCTTTCCTTCGCGCTCGCGAATCTCGCGCTGCGCCACCATGTTGATGGCTTTGTAGTCAGGATCAGTCTTGCTCCTGGCCGGACAGACCTCCACGCACAGCGAGCATCCCGTGCAATCCTCGGGAGCAACCTGGAGGGTGTATTTCATCTCGCCCAGGTCTTTCCACCGTGCGGGTGCGGAAAGGAAAGCTTCCGGCGCCGCTTTCAATGCATCGCGTTCATAAACTTTTGCTCGGATGGCCGAGTGTGGGCATACCAGCACGCATTTGCCGCACTGGATGCAGAGTTCGGTGTCCCATAACGGGATTTCCTGGGCAATGTTCCGTTTCTCCCACTGCGCCGTCCCGCTGGGGAAAGTTCCGTCTGCCGGCAGCTCGCTCACCGGCAGCAGGTTTCCTGCTCCGCGAATGATCGGCGCCAATACTTCACGCACGAACTTTGGCGCCTGCGCCGGAACGGCCGCGCGGAAACCCAGCCCGCTGTCAGCCTCTGACGGAATTGCTACTTCCGCCAGGTTCTTCAACGTCTCATCAATGGCCGCGAAATTCTTTGCCACCACATCCTCGCCGCGTTTGCTGTAAGTCTTGCGCGCGGCCTCTTTGATTGCGGCAATCGCCTGGTCGTGCGGCAGCACATTGCTGAGCGCAAAGAAACACGTCTGCATCACGGTATTGACGCGTCCACCCATTCCCGTTTCCCGTGCAACTTTGTAGCCATCAATCACGAAGAAGCGCAGTTTCTTGCTGATGATTTGCTGCTGCATCGCCTGCGGCAGATGCTTCCATACTTCGTGCGCGGGAAACGGGCTGTTCAGGAGGAAAGTCGCGCCCGGCTCGGCATGCTGGAGTACGTTGATGCGTTCCAAAAAGGAAAATTGGTGGCACGCCACAAAACTTGCGCTGGTAATCAGGTAGCTGGAATGGATGGGATGCGGCCCGAAGCGCAGATGAGAAACCGTGGTTGATCCTGCCTTCTTCGAGTCATAAACAAAATAGCCCTGCGCGTGCAGCCCCGTGCTTTCGCCAATGATCTTGATGGAATTCTTGTTCGCGCCCACCGTGCCATCTGACCCAAGCCCGTAAAACAGCGCGCGCACCGTCTCTTTCGCCTCGGTAGAAAATGACGGATCGAAATCAATGCTGGTATGGGTCACATCATCGTGGATTCCCACGGTGAAATGGTTCTTGCTGTGCGCTTTCTTCAGCTCGTCAAAAATTCCTTTCACCATGGCCGGAGTAAACTCTTTCGACGACAGCCCATAGCGCCCGCCAATGATCTTCGGCCGGTGCGGCACAACGCGGCTGTTCTGGTATTCGCTGACGGCCGCCACCACGTCGAGGTACAGCGGCTCGCCCACGCTCCCGGGCTCCTTCGTCCGGTCCAGCACCGCAATTCCCTTCACTGTCGCCGGCAGCGCCTGCACGAAGTGCTCCACGGAAAACGGGCGGTACAACCGCACTTTCAACACGCCAAAACTTCCGCCATCGCGGTTGAGGTACTCAATGGCCTCCTGCGCCACCTCCGCCCCTGATCCCATGATCACGATCACGTACTCGGCGTCACGCGCTCCGGCATAATCAAACAATTTGTATTGCCGGCCGGTAAGCTGCGCGAACTTGTCCATGGTGTTCTGCACCACCAGCGGCGCCGCAAGATAGAAAGGATTCGCCGCCTCGCGGGCCTGGAAATACACATCGGGATTCTGCGCCGTGCCGCGAATTACCGGATGTTCGGGCGACAGCGCGCGACGCCGGTGCTTCTGCACCAGCGCGTCAGGGAGCATTGCCCGCATATCGTCTTCGCTGAGCTGCTCGGCCTCGGCAATCTCATGCGAAGTGCGAAAACCGTCAAAGAAATGAACAAACGGAACGCGCGCGCTGAGCGCCGCCGCCTGGGCAATCAGCGCAAAATCCATCACTTCCTGCACAGAGTTGGCCGCCAGCATGGCCCAGCCCGTCTGCCGCACCGCCATTACGTCCTGGTGATCGCCAAAGATGGAAAGCGCCTGCGCCGCCAGCGACCGCGCCGCCACGTGCATCACCGCCGACGTCAGTTCGCCGGCAATCTTGTACATGTCGGGGATCATCAGCAGCAGGCCTTGCGACGACGTAAATGTCGTGGCCAGCGCCCCACCCTGTAAGGCTCCATGCAGCGCACCCGCCGCGCCGCCCTCACTCTGCATTTCGATGACCCGCGGCGTCAGTCCCCAGATGTTCGCCTTGCCCTCAGACGACCACTTGTCGGCCCACTCCCCCATGGGAGAAGAAGGGGTGATCGGGTAGATGGCGATTACTTCGTTGGTTTTATGGGCAACGTAGGCGGCCGCTTCATTGCCGTCGATGGTGACTCGTGTCCGGGCCAAAATAACACCTCATTCCAGCCTGCTGGCTAACCGCTAATTATCGGAAAAAGCAGCACATCGGGACTGTGATGTGCGTCACACGGGCCAATTGTTTACAGACAGTGCTCAGCATCGCCTTCGATCCGAGGTTTTGGTTTTCAGGTTTCCCCAAGGGCTAAAGGCCAAGGGCCATACCGGGGCCCCCAACACGCGCCGGTTTTGCGCGTGCTTGGGGTGGAAGGGGCCAAGCCTGAATCCACCGGACGCCGAGCCTCATCCAATCAGCTGTTCTCTAGTCAAAACATCACAAGGTCATTTAAAATAAAGGTTTTACAGAAAGGTCCAAGGAGTCAATGAAGGCAGCCATTCATCCCGCATATCATGAGGTGCGCGTGCACTGCGCGTGCGGAAACACGTTTACCACCCGTTCCACCCACAAAGGCGACATCAACCTGGAAATCTGCTCCAATTGTCACCCATTCTTTACCGGGAAGCAGAAGCTGGTAGACACCGCCGGCCGCGTGGAACGCTACCGCCGCAAGTACGAAAAAGCCGCCAAGAAGTAAGGCCGAGGGTTTTCAGAAGGCCTCCGCCGCGGCGGGGGCTTTGTTTTGCTACTGAACCACGAAGGTCACGAAGGAGCAAGAATGGGCCAGATGGTCAGGATAGCGATTACTGAACGTGGATCTGCTGGGGAGCAAAGGTTCGTTTCCTTTCGCCGCTTTGAGGTGGAATCGAAGAAACAGCTAACCAGGGGTAGAGCGGCAAAGATCCTTGCGCGTGAACATCCCGAACTCGGAACCCATGTTGGCTTGGTTGACGCTGCGGTCGGCTGGACAACGCAAATAGCTATCGATCGCAGTCAAGAGTGCCCGTATCATTACACTTGGCGGCACTATTACATTGCAGCCGATTAGTCTGAGGTTTTGATTTTGGTTTTGGCTAGAGCTAGCAGCTAGAAGCTAGTAGCTGATGAACAGGCGCGTGGTTCTGCGAGACAAAAGCCAAAGGCCAATGGCCAAAACCGGGGTCCCCAACACGCGCCGCTTTTGCGCGTGCTTGGGGTGGAAGGGCCAAAGGCCGCTTTTCATGCATAAATTCTGGGAAACTCCGATCAACACCGAACGCGTGATCCACGATGCGCGCGTTCCGCCGTCTCTTCAGATCGGCAACGTCCTCATTGAACCCGCCACCATGCTGGCTCCTATGGCCGGCGTCACCGACACGGTGTTTCGCCGCTTCATCCGCAATGCCAGCTTTGTCGAAAAGCCGGAAGCAATCATGTCAGCGCCGCAGGAGCGTTACCCCGATTGCAGGGAACCACAGGCTCACGGGGTTTTCAAAAAGGAAGAAAAATCCGGCTGTGGCCTGATCATGACCGAGTTCACCTCGGCCGACGGCCTTTTCCGCACCCGTGAATCCAAGCGCAAGCGTTACCTCCACTTCTACGAGGACGAGCACCCAATCTCTGCGCAGCTCTTCGGCAGTGATCCTTACACGCTCTCCGAGTCCGCCAAAATTGTCGAAGATGCCGGCTTTGACCTGGTTGACCTGAATCTCGGATGTCCGGCCAAGCGCGTCGTGAAATGCAACGGCGGCTCCGGCCTGCTCAAAGATTTGCCCGTCATCCGCCGCATTTTTGAAACTGTGCGAGGGGCGGTAAAAATTCCTTTTACCGTAAAGTTCCGCATTGGTTGGGACGACAACAATATCGTCTGCGTAGACCTCGCCCGCATGGCGGAGGATTGCGGCCTCAACGCCGTGGCCATGCACGCCCGCACCCGCGAGCAGGGCTATAGCGGCAACGCCCGCTGGGAATGGATTGCCGCCATCAAAGCAGCGATCACGATTCCCGTTATAGGAAACGGCGACATCCGCACCCCCGAAGACGCCGCCGCCATGGTGGCCGAAACCGGATGCGATGCCGTCATGATCGGACGCACCGCCGCTTCCAATCCCTGGATCTTCCGCCAGATCCGCCAATATGACGAGACGGGCCGCTACGATCAGCCAACCGACGCCGATCGCTACGAGATGATCCGCACCTACTTCAAAATGCTGGTCGATGAAAACATGCACGGCGCGGCAGGAAAAATGAAGCAGTTTGTCGCCTGGTTCACCCATGGCGTTCCCAACGGCAGCGCCCTGCGCAAAGCCGTCTACGAGGCCAATGATGGCCCCGCCATCCTCGCCAGCGTGGAACGATTCTTTGGGAACCTGCTTCAGCAGCCTGCGGACCCCACACCCCGACCCGAACTCCTGCCTGTATTCACCGATTAGACAGGGTCCGTCCGCATCACACTGCAATATGATTGGCATCACAGCGCCAATGCCCGCGTCCGTTCCACACTAGGCCGTGCTAGGAGCCACTCATGCGATTGTGGAGGATCCTTTTTGGTCCGGCGTCCGCGTTAGCGCTGCCGGTGGCCAGCAGTTGCTGCGGGCTGCTCATCGTGCTCACACTTGCCCTCGCCGGCTGCGGCGGTTCCGGCGGTACACCCCCTGCACCCGGTCCGGGTACCCCTGGTGATCATTCCAACGACGCCCAATTGAAGGGCCTTTATGCATTTAACACCGATGGCATCGGCAGCCTTCAGGCCGATGGCAACGGCCATATTACCGCCGGAGTGAAAGATTTCTACGATTCCAACAGAAACCACCAATTCATTAGCGTCAGTGGGACTTACAATGTTGGGTCCGATGGTCGTGGCAGCATTATCCTGAGTTCATCGGCAGGTACTGAGACCATTGATCTGCTCATGCTGTCCAGCCAGCACGGCCTTTTGGTTCGTTTCGACCAGTTTGGGGAGGTGCACGGCAGCATTGACATACAAAATCCAGCAGCATTTTCACTGGTTTCCCTGGCTGCCACCTCTTATGCGTTCTCCCTGTCTGACTTCCCTTCGAGTATCGGGTTTTTCACGGCCGGTTTTTTTAGCATCAATGCGTCTGGAGTAATCACGGGACTTGAGGATCTCCTCTTCCCACCACAAACCCTGGCCCTCAGCGGCAACATCGGCAGCGTCGATGCAAGTGGCCGCGCCACGGCTGCCCTGACTACGATTAATGGCACACTCAACTTTGTCCTGTATGTTGTGGATTCAACTCATCTCATATTTATTGCAACGACCAGCGGCAACAATACTTTCGGGCACGCCTTCAGCCGCCAGGCTTCCTTCGATAATACTTCTGTGTCAGGCCACCTGGTATTCTTCGCGCCATTTGGTATGGCAGCAATCCTCAATGCAGATGGCGCCGGCAACATCACTGGCACTGCGGACATCTTTGACTTTCGCGAGGCTAATGGCCAGCCGGTGAAAGTGACGCCTGTCAATGTGGTTGCTAGCTATTCTGTGGCCAGCAATGGTCGCGGAACACTCTTCCTTACTGATATCGTCAACGATGTCAACTATAGCTTCGTCATTTATCCCTGCACCGCAGGTTTGTTGATGATGCAAACCGCAACGAGCGCACCTTCTTCGCCCTCCCCCGCGAGCGCGGTAGCCTTTCAACAACAAGCAGCTTCCTTCTCCAATGCCTCTATCAATGGAAAGTTTGGAGAAATTGAGAGCGGTGCTGGTAACTTGATTGAGCCCCAAAGTTTCGCTAGTCTTGGACGGCTGGTGAGTGACGGTAAGGGCAATCTTTCTGGCATTCAGGACTTTGGGACCTTTGGCCACACGTCGCCAATCCTTGGGTCCTCTGTTACGGGGACCTACTCCCTTGGCGCCAACGGTCGTGGGACCGCAACTCTAACTCTTGCGAACAACATCTTTATTGCGAACAACAACTTCATCATCTACGCCGTAAGCAGTTCACGTGTCCTGTTCATCAGCACTACAGTTAATATTTCCACCGGCTTTTGGGCACAGCAGCAATGAAAGCAGGGAACAGGTTACAGTGAAACGGGTAACAGTGGCCTTTGACTCAAAATCATTCACCGCCACGTGCGCCAAGAGAGCAAAGAAGCCTTTCAATTACAAATCAAGAATTCTCCGTGTCTCAGCGTCTCCGTGGTAAGGTCTTGGGTTCGTTTCCTAAGGCCAAAGGCTAAAGGCCAAGGGCCATCTATTCCCGAATCCCTAGTCCCCGCAGTCACGGCTCTTCATCATTCTCGTCGTCGTCCTTTGCCGTCACCCGTTTCAAATCCAGAATCTGCAGCACGTTGCTGTAATTGTCTGTCCACAGCGGGACCTTGGAAACAGTCTTCACCGGCTCAACCGAATCAGCTTCAAAAATCTTGTCATCGAAAATTTCCGCATTGTTCGCTACCAGCACCCAATCGCTATCGCTGGGATAGCTGCCATCCAAGCCGGTGTCGTATACGCCAATCGCGTGTTTTCCCAGGTTCTCCGCGATGCGCGCCACCACCGGAACCAGGTCCAGGTATTTATTGGAAACATGGATCGCCAGAATGCCATTGCTGTCGAGATGCCGGAAATACTCGACGAAAGCCTCGCGCGTAATAAGGTGAACGGGAATGGCATCGCCGGAAAATGCGTCCACCGCCAGCAGATCAAAGTCCTGTGGCTCCTGCTTCTCCAGCGTCAGACGCGCGTCCCCCAGCAGCACGTCGAGCTTGCCCCGGCAGTCCTCAAGGAACGTAAATCGGGAGTTGGCGATCTTCACCACCTCAGGATTGATCTCGTAGAAACGATACACATCCCCAACGCGGCAGTAACTCGCAACCACCCCTGCGCCCAGGCCGATCGTTCCCACGCGAATATGATGAGAACGCGCCTTCAGGTACTCGATCGCCAGGCCCACGCCCGAAGTGCGGATGTAATACAGAGTGGGCTCGCGACGCAGATTGGGATCAAGAACTTGCGCGCCGTGTTCAATGATTCCGTGAATCAGCGAACGCACCCGCCCATCTTCATCCCCGGTCTCGAGATCGCGGACTTGCAGAACTCCATAGAAATTTCGTACCTGAAAATCATACTTACGGTCCATCCGATGCTTATGGATCGCCATGTAGGCGCTCAGCCCAACAGTGAAGCTGAGCAGCGCGGCGCAGATCATCACTCGTCCGACGACGTACAGCTCTCTCCCGGCCTTCCATGCCATCACCGCCGCCAGCGCGGCGCAAATCGCCATCAAGATCGGCAGCTCCGCGAAGCTCTTGAAAATATGCGGTGCAACGATGGCAACAAAAAATCCTCCCAGCACGCCTCCGGCTGAGACCAGCAGATAGAAATAGGTAAGAAATCTGGTGGGCGGTTTGTTTCGCGTCAGCTCACCATGACACACCATGCAGCAGCAGAACAGTCCCGCAAGCATCGCCGGTACGGAGCGCCCCAGGTTGGTGGTGCCACCGTTATGAAACATCACAAACGCCATCGCGCTCAGGCCGATCATCATCGCCGGAATCCAGATCACCCGCTTGTAGATCCGCTCCGTATCGAAACACAGAACAAAACTGAACAAATAGAGTCCCAGAGGCAGGATCCACAGCAGCGGGATGGGCGCAATGTTTTGGGAAAGATAGTTCGTCACCGCCATCATCATGGCGGCGCCGCATGCAGCCAGCGCCACCCATAGGACTTGCGTTGTGAAAGGCTGCTTCCAGTCGAGGCGCAGCTCTTCGCGCGACTGCCCATCTTCAGTGGTTTGCTGTCGCTTCCATCCGTACCACGCCGCCATCGCGCACAAAACCACAAACACCACATACGCGCCCGACCACCCCCAGGCCTGGCTGTGCGACGTGAGGCGCGGCTCCACCAGCACAGGAAAGCTGATCAGACCAAGCATGGAGCCAAGATTAGAAAGCGCATAAAAGCGATAAGCCGACTGGCCCGGAGTGATCGCCGCGTACCACGATTGAATCAGCGGGCTGGTCGTGCAGACCAGCAGGTAAGGTAATCCCACAGTTGCAGCCAGCAAGCCAAGAATGCGAATCGCCGGATCAGCGCTGCCCAGGTTGCGCCAGGAGGGCGAAGGCAATATCGGCAGCAGCGCAATGCTCACCGCCAGCAAAAGAATGTGGACCTGCATCTGCCGCCGTGAGGAAAGATAGCGCCGAAGACAATGGGCGTACGCATAGCCCACCAGCAGTGAAGCCTGAAAATACAGCAGACAGGCTGCCCACACACCGGCCGAGCCGCCAAACCACGGAAGAATGATTTTGCCCAGAATCGGCTGGACCAGAAACAGCAGAAACGCGCTCAGAAAAATCGTCGCCCCGAACAGCCATCGCGCGGCCCTGGACTCAGCAACCGGCGCCTCGGCCGCCTCAACCGGACCTATCTCTGTGAGTTGTTCCCCAACACTCATCTTTGTTTCCGAAGCCTTTGATTAAAACACAAGATTGCCCGAGAGGACTCTCCGGAGCATCAAAAACCCTCACGACCGTGGGGAAAATACCTGTGCTGCGCGTTAGAGAAGTTGACGGAGTGCATCTTTCCATTCGCCATGCGGCGAGACAGCACGCGGGTACTTAGTGCGTGCGGCAGAATGGCCGCCAGAAGGGTTGATATACTCCCGCCGATTTTCGACGCAACATGTTGGAGGATTTATGAATCGCTCCCTTCGACTTTTAATCAGTGCGCTCGTCTGCTTTACGCTGATAGCAAGAGCCGCGGACGACCCCGCGCTCGCTCAGGCCTTCGACCATATCAAGACACTTGCTGGCAACTGGCATGGCAAGGACCAGCAGGGGAAACCGGTCATGGCATGGTTTCAGGTGACCTCAGGCGGAGTCACTGTGTTACAGATGCTCACGGTCACTGGCTGGCCGGAAAAACCTACTCTGTATCATCTTGATGGCGATCGTCTCATGGCCACCCATTATTGCTCTTCCGGGAATCAGCCTCGGATGGTGTGGCGTCCCGCTGCCGGTTATTCGAGCGGCATCCTGAAATTCGCGTTTCTCGATTCGACGAATCTTAAGAGTCCTGAAGCCGGCCACATGACGGCGGTTGTTTTTCGCTGGCAGGATAAGGATCACTTCATCCAGGAATGGACATGGCATCAGGATGGGAAAGATGAAGTGCAGCACTTCCAGTTCGAGCGTGACGTTGTACTGTGATTTCCCGATGATTTTCCAGCTGCAATGGCCTTGAAATGGGTTGCTTTTGCCATTTTCCTTTTTCGGGCTTTCTCCGCGTAAACTCCTCGCCTCCGTGGTGCGCCTTTGATTTTCCTAAGGGCCAGGGGCTAAGTACCAAATATTAAGTACTACCCACTTGTTTTTGTACTACAATCAGCAGCAACAAACCTGAGAGGCAATGTATGGAAGATCCATCTTTTCTTCTTCTGGCCTTTCTCTGCATAGCGGCTCTGTTCATCTATATACGACGGATCAATAAGCTTCGCCGCCACGACACCGAAAAGCTAATCGATACTGCTTCAGCGCTGACCGGCCGAGTCCACGCACTGGAACAGCAGTTGAAATTTCTGACCGAGACGACTTCGGGACTGGCCTCCAGAATCCACGATCTCGTACAGGCGCCTGCCACAGCCGAGTCGCATGCAGCAAAAGCGCCGCCACCAGTTCAAGTTCCGGCGCCGGTTTCGCGAGCTGCGCCAGTTCCGGAAACGAGACCAGTCGCTCCACCTGGTACGCCGCTCACTGTCTTTTCCCACGGGGCCGAGGCCGCCCACGCTCCAAAGATCGCCGCCGATGAACGTCCTCCGCAGGTTGCTCCACCCGCGCTGAAAAAGGTCGGAGGAATCCCGCTGACTCCGTCTGCGCCGCCGGCAATTACCCCGCCACCGGCTGCACCGGCAAAACACGCAGCTCCCGCAGCAGCGGAACAGCCAAGTACTGCTGCGCTGGCCGCGAGAGTCGCGGAAAAACTGGCGCAAAAAGCTGCTGCCGGTGCCACTGCCAGCACCGCCGCGGCTCCGCCGCTTACGCCTCCCATCGCGCCGCCGGCGGCCGCACGCGTGCAGGCGCCCGCGCATGCGCCATTTGAAAACTACGCAGCCAGAAGTGCGCCTGCAATCACGATTCCCAAAATCAGGAAGCCTGCCAAGCCGCCAAGACCCAAAATTACACTCGAAGAAATTGGCACCAAGTGGCTGCCAAAAGTTGGCATCACCATTCTGGTGCTCGGCGTGGCCCTCTACACAGCCTCAAAATGGGAACACGTTCCAGATTGGGCCCGCATTCTAATCTTCTATCTGCTCGGCGCGGGCATGCTCGCGCTCGGCATATTTTTCGAGCGCAAGGACAAGTACAAGATTCTGGGCCGCGTGCTCATCGGCGGCGGCTGGGCCATCTCCTTCTTCACCACCTACGCCATGCGGCACGTCGAAACCGCTCAAGTCATCCAGTCAGACGTGCTGGACCTCTTCCTCATGCTGGCCGTCGCCGCTGCCATGGTCTGGCACACCCTGCGCTACAACTCGCAACTTGTCACCGGCGCTTCCTTCCTGCTGGGCTTTGTCGCCGTAAGCATCAGCCACGAGACTGCGTTCAGCATGAGTGCCGGCGCCATTCTCGCGCTGGGTTTGACAGTGCTTGTAGTAAAGCGCCAGTGGTTCGAGTTGGAAGTGTTCGGCATCATCGCCAGCTACGCCAACCATCTCTACTGGCTCTATCAAACTTTCCAGCGCTTCGGCCACGAGCAATTCGAGGGTTACTGGTCGAGTGTTGCCTTGATGGTTTCCTACTGGGCAATCTTCCGCACCTCGTATCTCATTCGCAAGCCCGCGAACAAGAAACAGGAATCGATCTCCACCATCGCCGCGTTGCTGAACCCGCTGTTCTTTATGGCGGTAATGAAGTACCAGTCATTCCATCCGGAGTGGGCCTTTTACGCGCTGCTGAGCATTGGCGCGGTCGAATTCACGCTGGGGCAACTGCCGATGTCTCGGCGCCGCACAGTGCCCTTCCAGATTCTCTCCAGCCTGGGCGCGACCCTCATGATCGTCGCCGTTCCATTCAAGTATGGTCGCACGCACGCTTTGGAAATACTCTGGATGGCGGGCGCGGAAGCCTTTCTGCTCGCCGGCGTCCTTACCCGCGAGCGCCTGTTTCGCTGGTTCGGCGGGATAACCTCCCTGCTGGTGGCGGCATATCTCTTCGGATGGCCGGAGAGCGGAGTTGTGGCCCAGGCGGCAAAGCTTTTCAACGGCGAACCCTATCGCGATGCCAGCCTCAGCATTGTTCTGGCCGTAGTTGCCGGCCTGTTTTATATCAACAGCCACGTAATTGGCCGGTTCTGGCAGCAGTTGTTTGACCGCGAAGTCGAGCAGCAGGCGCTCACGATCTTCTCTTTTGCCGCCAGCATCTTTGCCGTGGGCGCGGTCTACACCGCGGCCGATCGCCGGGCAGTGGCCGTGCTCCTTGCTGTCTTAGTGACAGCACTCGCGTGGACAGGAAAGCAGTTCCGCATCTCGACGCTCCTCTACCAGGCGCACTGGATTGCCCTGGTCGCCATTGCCGAGGTCAGCATCACCGGCTTCCATCTCGATGCCGCGTGGCACTCCATTCCACAACGCCTCATCACCTTTGGCCTGGTGGCTGCCCTGCTTTATGTGAGTTCCAATTTTGTACACCAGGAAACACTGCCGTGGGCTGGAGAAGCCTTCGTCTTCTTCTATCGCTGGGCCGGGAGCGGCCTGCTTGCGCTGCTGATCTGGATGCAGCTCTCGCTCTCAGTCCCGCGCCGTGAATGGCTGATCGCCGTTCTCTGGACCGCCCTGGCGCTCGCGCTCTCCGCTGCCGGCCAACTGCTCAAGCGCAGCGAGTTCAAGTGGCAGGCATTCACGCTGGCCATGATGTCTTTCCTCGGCGCCCTGTATTTGAACTTCGACGCCACCCAGGAATTTCATGGCCTCACTTACCGCCTGATCTCAGTCACGCTGGTTGCGGGCGGCAACTATCTGCTCGCCCGCTGGACGCCCATCGCCAGAGTCAAGCCTTGTTATTCCTGGGCCGGGACCATCCTGTTCGGCTATCTCGCCTACCGCGAAACGGAAGCCCAACACCAACTCTGGACTCCCGTCCTCTGGATCGGTCTCGCCACCGTGCTCGGCCTTGCCGGACGCTTCTGGAAAGACCGCTCGCTCCTCTGGCAGACGCATCTCCTCGCCGCCGCTGCAACGCTATGGACTCTGCTCATCACCTTCCAGTCGTATCACGATACGCCCGCGCACCTCGCCACCATGCTCATCGTGGTGCCGATCACCGCGGCGCTGCTATATGCCTTCACCTGGGTCACTGCTGTCCCGCAGTTCGCTGAGACCTCATCCGTCAAACCCGCATACACGTGGGCAGGGACGGTTTTGTTCGGTTATCTGGCCTACACGCAGACCGTAGACCATCACGAGCTGTGGACGCCCGTTATTTGGATCGGCATGGCCGCCGCTTTGGCCGTGGCGGCCCGTTTCTGGAAAGACCGCCATCTGCTCTGGCAGACGCATCTCCTCGCCGTTGCCGCCACCGGGTGGACGATCTACGTTTCTTTCCTCGGCCATCCTGACGGCACGCGTGCCCAGTTGGTTACCGTGCTTATCACCTCAGCAGTGCTTTACGGCCTCACGTGGATGGTCAACCTGGCCGGCCTGATCGAAAGCGATCGCATCTGGCAGACGTATTCCTGGGCCGGATCGCTGCTGCTCACGTGGCTGGGATGGTATCAACTCCAGTCCCCCAACCGGTCGCTCGCCTGGGGCGTGTTCGCGCTCGTCATTTTTGAGATCGGCTACGGGGCAAAATCATCGTACCTGCGCCTTCAGGCGTACATCGCCGTGGCCTCCAGTTTTGCCTATCTCTTTTTTTCCAACTTCACGCTATTACAGCCGGGGACTCTCGATCCTCACATTTTCCTGATCGTGCTGCTGGTCCTGGTTTATTTCTGGATTTACTGGCGGCTGCGGGAAAAAGGCGAAGATGCCAGTGCTACGGAGACCAGGCTGCATATTGCCTATGCGCTGCCTTATCTCGGCACAGCTACCATCGCAGCGCTGGCCCGATTTTCCATTGCGGACGAAAGCGTGGTCATTGGTTACGCGGCTGTTGTGCTGGCGGCGCTGGTCGTCGCCTGGCTCCTGCGTTTGCAAGTCTTCCTCCACCAGGCGCTCATTATGCT
>DATDNH010000433.1:0-53305 GCA_036518395.1 Candidatus Angelobacter sp.
GGGTCTCCCAAGTTCCTATCTGCTCTCTTCCTGCGCGCTGTCCCCTTCCACCCCGGAAAGCTTCATGAGTGCCTCTACCTATTGCTTCCTCATGAATGTCAGGCTTCATCCCATTCGGCGGACTGGCCGCTTCCTCTGGCGTCACGAGGCCGATTCGGGTTCACTTGCGTTACGGCTCACAGGTTCGCCGCACGAGGCTTCGCCAACGGAATTACTTCCGTCTGCGCTCGGTTGGCTACTTGTCGAATAGGCAATTTACAAGGTGAACTCCTTTCAGTTCACAAGACCAGATAGACTTCTTGGCGCACCGAATAAACGCGAATAAACGCGAATGGGCAGAAGCAGAAAGAAACTCAACCCACGACTAAGACATCCCTGGACTGCACCTCAGTACAAGCTACAGGCGACATAGTTACTCGGAACCACGGAGAGATTTGTGGGAAAGATCAGAACCGACCACTTCGCCACAGCGAACGCGGAGAGCGCAGAGAAGAACACTTGAATTAACGCGAATCACAGGCTAAATACTAAGTACTAAATACTGCTGCTATTGATTCATTGCTGGGCGCGCGTCACCATTCTCACCGGCGTAGCAAAAAAACTTTGCAGCACGTGCAGGAAGAGGTGGCGAATGTCTTCTGAATTAAACGCAGCAGGATAGCCGACGCGCGTGGCCAGAATCTGATCGCGCAGCAGGCCTTCCATCATGCCGACAATTGCTGACCGCACCGCCTGGACGTTCAGTTCCGGCCGCAGTTGGCCGGCACTGCTCATTTCGCCCAACAAGGCATCGACGGTGCGTATAAGGTGGAGATATCCCCGTGTCATCAGGATCATGTTGCCTTCCTTGCGAATTCTACGGCCTTCCAGAAGCATCAACTGCTTGAGTTGAGCATCCTCATCGAGCTTGGTCAGAATCAAACCGACGAGCGCCTGGAGCTTGGCGCTGGGTGAGGACAGATACTCGACGGCGCCAAAAGCTTCCGCAATGCGTCCCCAGCCGGTCTCAAAGATGGCCTCCAGCAGGCCCTCCTTGCTGCCAAAATGCTTGACGATCTGGGATTCGCTGGTTTGTGCGGCGCGGGCGATAGAGACAGTGCTGGTGTTCTCGTATCCGTGTTCAGCGAAAAACTGCTTGCCCGCGAGCAGGATGCGATCATGGGCTGACGACTTGGGTGGCAGGGAGCCAGCGACCTCTTTCATGGGCTCGATTATCCTGCGATTCGTGCCGGATGACAACCACTTTGTCTTGAGAGTAGTGTCACTACCCGCAATAATATCAGCTTTTTTACCTCATGTTTCTTTCAATTCTGCCTAGAGGTCGTACTACTACTTACAACCGTTTCGAGTAGTTGCAGCATCACAAGCACGTCGTTCGTAAGTATCACAAGTCACGCCGCCGACACTTCGTCATTCCAAATCTGAGCCGACTTAGAGCTGCACTGATGCAGTGAATCTCTGCGAGGTGAAGAAAATGAATGCGACCCGTAGCAGCAGTTACCGGTTTAAGGCTTTTTCGGTTTCCTTCCTTATTATTCTGCTGGCGGTTGCATTGCCGGCGGCTGCACCCGGCTCCGGCACGGTTTCCCAGAGCAGCCCCACAACCTCCTGGACCGGCCCTCTGCTTACGCCAACAGCTTCTTCGACGTGTAATGGTCCGAACGATCCTTCGTGCGATAACTTCAAGCTCACCATTGTGCCGCCGGATTCAACCTTTGGCCCCTACCAGGTAAGCATTCAGACCGTTTCCGCGCTGAGCGGCGATTGGGACATGCAGGTGTATGACCCCAATGGCAACGTGGTCGGGAGCTCGGGAAACGGCTCCGGCACCCCCAACAATCCGGAGATTGAGTCGGTCACGCTGGCGAACCCTCCAGCCGGAACCTATACAGTGGCCATGGCGCCATTCTCCCCCATGGTGGGAACGGATGGTACCAGCTATCACGGCTCCGCCACTTTGCAGCACTTGGCCACTGGGGGAACTGCAACCGGAACTGAGCCGCTGAGCTACGCGATTTATCCTGCCCCAGCGCCGCTGGGCCAGCACGCAGGCGAGCCTTCCTGCGGTGTGGACTGGAAGACCAGGAAGGTATTCTTCGAGGCGAGCGGAACTGCAACATTGCCCATCACCACGGATTTGCAGACGCTGCGCATTACTTTTAACGACTGCACTTCACCAGCCACGGCGTCATGGGAGAATGTAACCTTCCCCACCGAGTCGCTGCAAAGCCTGGATGCGATTCTGTTTACTGACCGGTTCACGAACCGAACATTCGTCTCGCAACTCACCGGGCAGGACAGCATCTCCGCGTTCAGTGACGATGATGGAAATACCTGGACTCCAAGCCAGGGAGGCGGCATTCCTTCCGGCGTGGATCATGAGACAGTCGGTGGCGGTCCATTCCACGCACCTCTGACCGGCGGTACGCCAGCTTATCCCGATGCTGTCTACTATTGTTCGCAGGATCTGGTCACGGCTTTCTGCGCACGCAGCGACGATGGCGGGCTGACTTATGGCCCGGGCATAGCGACATGGACACCAGGGACCTGCGGCGGAATTCATGGACACGTGAAGGTGTCGCCTGCGGACGGCACGGTTTACGTTCCGAACAGGAACTGTGGAGGCAAGCAGGCTGTGGCCGTATCACAAGACAACGGTGTTACATGGAACGTCAGCATCGTGCCCTTAACTGCAGGTGGGGAGTGGGACCCGTCTGTGGGCATTGCAACCGACGGCACGGTTTACTTCGGGGACGACGATGGCACTGGTCGGCCACTGATTTCGGTCTCCCATGATCACGGCACTAGCTGGACAACGCCGACCGATGTAGGCGCGCTTGTGGCGGCGCAGCAATCGACTGATACCGCCAGCATAAAGTCGGTAGCATTTCCGGCGGTGGTTGCCGGTGATCCGACGCGCGCCGCATTTATGTTCCTGGGTTCCACCTTTGGCGCCGGAGGCGGCGGCGATAACCCCGCCTGGGGTGGTGTATGGCATCTATACGCGTCGCACACTTATGACGGAGGCAATACCTGGACGACGTTTGAAGTCACGGGTAATGATCCGGTCCAGCGTAATTCTACAATCTGCGCAGGGGGATTTGGGAACTGCAATAACGGCACGCGCAACCTGCTGGACTTTATTGATGCGACTATCGACCAGGATGGCCGCGTGGTGATTGCCTACGCCGACGGCTGCGTCGGCCAGTGCGCCAGCGGCGGCCCAAACAGCTTTAGCGCCGTGGGCACAATTGCGCGGCAAACAAATGGACGGCGCATGTTTGCCGCAGACGACGTGCTGGGCGTCCCTGCCGCTCCTCTGGTTTCGGCGCAGGTTGACTGCACCAATGCGTCGCTCGTCCACGTTTCGTGGTCGACGCCGGACGATCATGGATCAGCGATCAGCAATTACAACATCTATCGCAGCACAAATGGCGGACCATTTGTGCTTATCCAGACAGTGGCCTCGACTGTGAATGAGTACACCGATTCAGTGGCCTCCGGAACGCCTGTGCAGTATCAGGTCAAGGCCGTGAACGCGCTGGGAGAAGGGCCAGCGTGCAGCGGCGTGGCGCCCAGTCCATGTCCGCCGCCTCCACCGGTTGAGGATCCCTGCAAAGCTCCCGGAGTAACCGTGCTGACCGATGCTACCGGCGATGCGCTGGATATGCAGCCCGGTCATGACATTGTGAAACTCTCTATTGCCGAGCCAGGTTCACTTGGTCCGGGCAAATTGATGTTCATTCTGAAGATGGTGAGCCTGCAGAACGTGCCTCCGAATACCACATGGCCGATTCTGTTCCACGCTTCGGCCGGCGATTTCTGGGTCCGGATGTCGAATGTAGTTACGCCATCCAACCCGACCGGCGCAATCAAGTTCGCCTACGGTTCAGGCACAAGTTACACCGCGCTGAACAGCGGCGGCGATAATCCAGGCTTGCCCGCCGATGCTGCCAGCGGCTTCAACGCCGATGGCACCATCACAATCGTGATTTCGCGGAGCGCGATTGGCAATCCCGCGCCGGGAGCGCAGTTAACGCAGTTCCTGACGCGCATCAGCGTGGAGGGTGGCGCAGCTTCGCTTACGCCGGACAACATGCCGGACAGCCTGGCACGCGCAGGCACCTACACCATCAAAGGCAGCGAGAACTGCGCTGCGAGTTGCACGGCGCCAACGGCGAATCCTGATTCGGCCACCACTACGGAGAACCAGCCAGTAGAGATCAACGTTGTTGCCAACGACAACAACGGCGGATCGGCTCCGCTGTCGCTGACCAGCGTGACGCAGCCGTCGAACGGCACGGCAACAAACAATGGGAACGGGACGGTGACTTATCGTCCCAATAACAACTTCAGCGGCACAGACAGCTTCAAATACACCATCCAGAATGGATGCGGCGCAAGCGCGAGCGGCACGGTTACGGTAACGGTGACCGCGCCACCGCCTCCGCAGTGCTTTGAAGATGATGATTCGCATTTTGTATACGACAATGGCTGGCACACGGTGAACGACGCGAATGCATCGGCCGGCCACTATCACCTGAAGGATGGTAAATCTGATCAGCATGGAATAAGCTTCAGCTTCCAGCTGCAGTCCGGACAAGGGACGTTGCAGTACTTCTACGCCACCAGCTCGAAGGGCGGCAGCGCAGATGTCTACGTCGATGGCGTATTCTTCGGCACTGTCAAGTATCAGGGTGGCTCGGCAGCGGCGCACAGTCCCACGTTCGGCGCGTCTTCCAGCTTCACCGTGTTGAACCAGGGCACGCACACATTCGAGCTGCGCAATATGAGTGGTGTTGTGTACGTTGACAAAATCTGCGTCACCAACAGCACCTCTTCCGGCTCGACCGCGAGCAGCGGACCAGGGACAACCACAATCAACATCAACCCGCTTGCCATTGGGCAGCAGGTGCTGCAGACCATCAACGTTCCTTCGACCGCGATGGCCTTCTCAGTGGTGGCCGAAGGAGACAGCAACACGCCTTATACGCTGGTTGTGCTGAATCCACTGGGCAGTGTGGTGGGGACCGTGAATTCCTCGAATGGACTTGCGGAAGTGGAAGGCACAGTTTCGACCAGCGGCTTGTACGTGATCAAGCTGATTAATGCCGGAACCGGCGTGCTGAACGTGTGGACGGCAGCAACGCCGTTCGTACAACACTAAAGTGGTTGGCGGCGCTCTTACAACCAAAGAGCGCCGCCATCATTACAATTAAGAACCATGTTTTTACACAAGTTTGGAAAAATCGTTTTCGGAGCATTGGCTGCACTGTGGGCGATCACGTGTACGGTGCGGCCGGGGTTCTGCCGTCAGGACGCAAACGTAAACGCGGCGCAGACACAAAAGAGTGGCAGCACGAAATCGTCTGGCGCGCAATCCTCACCTGATCCCTGTACCTTGTTAAGCAATTCCGAAGTGAAACAAGTGCAGGGCGAGGATGTTGTGGAGAAAAAATACTCCGAGCAAGGCGGCAGCAGCTTCCTCTTCCGCTCCTGTTTCTATCGCACGGCAGCGTTTGCGAACTCGATAAGTTTGTCGCTGGCGGTGCCCGCTCCCGCGGGCAAAGGCGCTGAAGGCCCACGCGAATATTGGATGAAGCATTTTCGCGATGCCGATACTTCAGCCGATTCGCAGGCCGTCGAGCACGAAAAGAGCGAAGGGAAAAATGAGGAAGAAGGCGAGCGACATTCCAAACCTGTGGAGGTCAAAGGGATCGGAGAACAGGCGTATTGGATTGCCAATCCTCGCGTCGGCGCACTCTATGTGCTGGAGCGCAATTATTTTTTGCGAATCAGCGTGGGAGGAAAGGGCACGGACGATCTGAGATCGAAGAAGGCGAGGGACCTGGCGCGGGCAGCATTAAAACGGCTCAAGCCCGGCAGGAGTCACACTGCAGGAAACTTGAAAGCGGGCACCACTGGAGACAGTGGAAGGGAATAAGAACAGAGTCGAATGCTATAATTTTCTGAATGTCTACCGCTGCAAGGGTCTCCTCTACAGCAAACGCAAAAGAACTGCTCGCCAAAATCGAAGCTCGGACAGCAAAGGTTGGCATCATCGGCATGGGCTACGTCGGCCTGCCACTGGCGCTGCTCTTCAGCGAGCGCGAATTTCCGGTTACAGGATTTGATATTGATGCCAGCAAGGTAAGCTCCCTAAATGGGGGCAAATCCTATATCTACCGCATTCCTGAGACGGAGATTGCCGCGGCGCGGGACAAACATTTTTCCGCCACCGCAGACTACAGTCGCGCCGCGGAAATGGATGCCATCATCATCTGCGTGCCCACGCCGCTGGATGAATATCGCGAACCCGACCTGAGCTATATCCGGGACACCGCAAAAGCGATTGCGCCGCACATTCATGCCGGACAGCTCATCATCCTGGAAAGCACCACGTACCCCGGCACAACGGAAGAGGTGCTGGTGCCGATTCTGGAGGAAGGCAATACGGGAGCGCTTGTGGCCGCGCGCGACGGATCGGACTCCGGTAAGGTTTTCTTTGTTGCGTTTTCGCCGGAGCGCGAGGACCCGGGCAATGACTCGGTCGCGCGCCGCGACATTCCCAAAGTGGTCGGTGGGCTGAATGCCAGCAGCTCTGAGCTGGCCGGCGCTTTGTATCATTCCATCTTCAATCAAATCGTTCCCGTCTCCAGCCCGGCAGTGGCGGAGATGACCAAGCTGCTGGAGAACATCTATCGCTGCATCAACATCGCGCTGGTCAATGAGCTCAAGATGCTCTGCCTGCGCATGGGAATCAATATCTGGGAAGTGATTGATGCAGCTTCCACTAAACCATTCGGGTTTCATCCTTTTTATCCCGGGCCGGGTCTCGGTGGCCACTGCATTCCCGTGGATCCTTACTATCTTTCGTGGAAGGCGAAGGAATTCGATTTTCAGGCGAAGTTTATTGAGCTGGCGGGCGAGATCAACACCTACATGCCGTATCACGTGGTGAATTCGGTGGCTGCCGCGCTCAACACACGCAGCAAAGCTCTGAATGGATCGAAAATTCTGGTGCTTGGACTGGCCTATAAGAAAGATATTGATGATCTGCGAGAATCACCTGCGCTGACCATTATCGAAGAGCTGCAACGACGGGGTGTGCAGGTCTGCTTCAACGATCCCTACTTTCCTACCGTTGGCAGAGGGCGCAAATACAATCTGCACATGACCTGCACGCCGCTGGATAACCTGGGCCAGTATGACTGCGTCCTGATCGTCACGGATCACTCGGACTACGACTACCGGCGCATCGTGTGCGAATCACAACTGGTGGTGGATACGCGCAATGCTACGCGCGGAATTCAGTCGGAGAAAATTGTGCATTGCTGAGAGCAGGAGTTAGAAGTCAGGAGTCAGAAGTCGGGAGTCGGAAGTCAGCCAAAGAAACATTCTTCACCAATGCCAAACTGATTTTTGCCCTCATCTATTCGCTTCGCGTTCATTCACTTTCTCTTTTTAAGGTTCTCCGCATCAAGATGGCTGCCATTTGATCTTCCCTTTGCCATTTTCGCTCTCGGTTCTCCTTTGCTCGCAAATTCGCGTTGATTCGCGTTAATTCGCGGCTAAACGGTTTTCATCTTCGGCCATCTGAGAAATCTGCGGCTGATTTGGTTGTGTCTCCGTCAGGCTGTGTGGAAGGGCTTCAATCTTACGGGAGCAGCACGGCAACTCCCGCCGCGCCGAGCGCGAATTGCTGGAAGACCTGGCTCCAGTCCTTGAGCGCGCGCAGAGTGGCGCCACGATCGAGTTTCTGCGGTACAACAATAGTGTCTCCAGGCATCAATCGAAGCGACGCGAAGGTGCTGGCCATGAAGCCTTTCGTATGCTGATTGCTGACGGTGGCCCCATTGGCGCGCAGAACAAAGGCGTGGCCCTTGTCCCCATCCCGAGTCACTCCGCCGGCCAATCTCAAATAGTCGCTGACTGTCTTCTCCGGACGGTACAAGAACGCGCTGTTGTTATAGACCGAACCCGCCACATTGACGGTAGAGGGACGGGCCGGGATAAAGAGGCGGTCGCCATCTTCCAGCACCATGTCGGGAAAAGAATTTACCGAATCGGCATTGGGCTTCACTTCCAGAACGATGCGGCCGGTAGACCGCAACTGCTGCATTCTTGAAACCAGGCGGCGGTTGATGGCCAGCCGCTGCTGGTCCTCCGCCGATACAGCGACTGTGCTTTCGACGGAGCGCTGTAAATCCGAAGTATAGTCATCCAGCCGTCGCTGCAGGTCTTCGCGCACTGATTCCCGCGTAAATTCCGAGCCAAAGAAATATGCCTGGTGAGTTGCGCCGCCAACGCGCGTGACAAGATGCCGCAGCGTCTCTCCGGGCTCGACCTGGTAAATTCCGGCGGAACCAAATTCCCCTTCCAGCCGTACGAACTTGCTCTGTTGCGCGATGGGAACCTGCATGTCCGCCTGAGAAAAAATCGTGATCACATCACCTGCATGCAAAGACAGGTTCTGGTTTTCGTCACCCTCGATGGCTTTTCCCAGATTGAACGGGAGCAGATGAGAAGTAAGTTTGTCCGGATCCAGACGCTGAATCACGGCGTATTCCCAGTTGATTTCGGCAGCGGAACGCTTGATCTGGTTCTTGAGCTCTTCCTGCTTCATGCGCTGGGCCTCAATCCTGCCCACGCGCTCGGCCAGGTTCTGGTCACCGAGTGCGCCCGGTTGCGTGGTCTGCGGCACTACCGTCTGCACCGTTGCCGGCTGCATCGTAGTTTGCTGACCAGGCAAAGCTTGCACACTGGGTGGAAGAGTTACGCCTTGTGGGACCTGGGTGCCGGGCGGAAGCTGAGTAATCTGCATCTGTGACGGCGTTTGGACTGCGGGCTGCGGCGCCGGCGTTACTACGGGTCGGACCATATCTTCTTCAAGCTGGAAGGTATCCCCTGCCGGATTCAGCCCCAACTTATTCTGGCGCTTCCAGTATTCCTCGGTGACCAGAAATTCGCGGTTGGGAATCAGGTCTTTTACCCGCATGCCTTCGTGCCAGGGGAACCGTCCGGGCACGGCAACATTGCCGCGCAGCGTCACGGCATTTTCAAAGCGAGGAGAGATGTGCAGGAAGCGCAGAACATCGCCATCGTTGAGTTCCTTTTTGAAACCATCCGCGGTTAGCGGAAACTGCTCTTCCCTGCGCAACTGGTGTGCATCAATGCGTTCGATGAAAGCCTGCTGCCCGGCGGCGGTGGTGGTGAGCCCGCCGGCGTCGTTGAGAACGTCGCCCAGCGTGTCGTGGTCTTTCAATTCGTAAATTGCCGGAACGTTCACGCTTCCTGCCAGCGCTACCAGCCGCCCGATGGCCGGAACGTAAATCACGTCCCCGGGCATGAGCTGCGCGTCTCTGGATTTGTCGCCCCTCACCAGCAGGTCATAAAAATCAAACGTTGTGACTACCTGCCCGTTGCGCTTCAACTGGATGTTGCGCATCGAGCCTCGCTTCGAGGGCCCACCTGACGCGAACAGCGCATTGACCAGAGTGCTGAGCGAGCTGACGGTATAGGATCCCGGGCGCCTCACCTGTCCGACGACAAAGATCTGAATCGAGCGCAGGCGGCCCAGCGTGACGTCCAGATCGAAATTCTTGTAATAGCGGCTGATGGCCTGTTTTAAATATTGGTTCAGATGGTCATAGCGCACGCCCGCAACACTCACCAGTCCGACGGTTGGCAGGTAAATCGCGCCAGTGCGATCCACCACCGCGCGGTAGTTCGTGATGTCAATCTGGCCCCATCCCCGGACCAGGAGCTCGTCGCCCGGGCCGATCAGATATTCCGGCGTGACCGGCGCGAATTCGAGCGGCGCAAAGGTGGAAGGCACTCCCTGAAAGAGGTTTTGGCCGAAAATGGGCAGCCTGTAGCCGAGTGAACTGGTGACAAAATCCTGAAATTCCAGGTCCGGCTCCCGCATGCTCCCTTCTTCCAGCACTCCGACCGGCAATTGTGGGATTGTCGGTTGCTGAAATGTCTGGTCGCCGGGGACGTTGGAGATGTTCACCTTGGGGCGCTCGGGCACCGTGGGGAAAGGACTTGTACGCAGCGGCTGGGTGGACTGTTGATTCTGCTGATCGCTGCTCTGCGAGGGGGTGAGTTGACCCCAAGCCGTGAAGCATGTGCAGAGCAGAAATAACAGAAGGAGTTTGGGCCTGTAGGGCACCATCTGAGGTGTTTCGGTAGAGAGGAGAGCGGAATGATTCAACACACGCTGCTTCCTGATGGATTTATTAGACACATAAATCGCGAACGCCAAGCGTCTCGCGCGGTCCTCTCCTCTCTAACTGAAAGAAAAATATACTCCATGAGATTTGGATTTGTACAGGAGAGCAGCGGAAATCCGCGCTGGGCGACCAGGTTAAGCAGGGCCAACGAGCCGACGTAAGCATCGGGAATTCTTGCTTCAAAATGCCGGAAGCTGAATTCGAGCGAGTAGGGATTCCTCCCTCCGGCCGGAATAAAACTCAAAAACAAGATCTTTGGTGCGAAAGGGGGGACTCGAACCCCCACGGTTTTACCCGCCAGATCCTAAGTCTGGTGCGTCTGCCAATTCCGCCACTTTCGCACTTCTGAATTCAATGATATCAAGGGTATAACTGATTGCAGCAATTTATCCGACATCCCACTGAAGGAGACGACAACCATGCGAAGTTTGGGACCACTCGCCTCTCTCATTCTCGCGCTGTTTTCGTTGGGTTGGGCACAACAGCCCACGCCAGCCGTACGGGCGATGCAAGGTAAACAACAGAACTCCGCATCAGGAGCAGCCGGCCTCAAGGAAACACTGGAAGCAAATGTCAAAACCGAATGGGATGCATTCAAGAACAAGAACAAGCAGGCTTACAGCGATCTGCTGGCTGAAGATTTTGTTGCCATCGAAGATGATGGTGAAGGGACGCGCAAAAAATCGGCGGCGGTGGCGGAAGTAGATAAATCAGTGGTCAACAATTATCACCTCTTCGCCTTAACGGTGCTTCCTCTGGACTCAAATGCAGCGCTGGTCACGTATGAAATAACTTTGGAGTTTCCTCTCAAAGTGCAGGTGCGATTCAAACGAGTTCTGGTCAGTGAAATCTGGCTGAAGCGCAATGGACAATGGAAAGAACGCTATTACCAGGAGACGCGGGTGAAATAAGCAATCAGCATTCAGCACTCGGCATTCAGCCCGCAAGCATCATCGCGTACAGAGAAACAGCACTGTCGGCATGGGTACGACCCCAACAGGGCACCACGAATAAAAAGCCCGGATCGAATTCGATCCGGGCTTTCATTCTCTTATTCTCAGCCACAGCCACTGCTACTGTTGAGCGTAAACTCCTATACATCCGTTTGCGCTTTGTGTGGTACACAACGGACCTGCCTGCAGCGGCACAAAGGCGTGGTTGGTGGTGGGATCAACCGCGATGCTGTGAGAATTGGCCGCAGTAGGCACATTCTGAAGCCAGGTATTGGTCTTCGCATCGATGACTCCCATTACCGGGCCGGTAGGCATATCACGAGCCGCCAAATAGTAACGATTGTCGCCCGGATTGAACCAGATCTCATCGACGCCTCCTACCTTGTCAATCGTAGCGATAACGGCGCCTGTTTTGCCGTCAATGACGATTTCACTCGGCGGGAAGGTGACGCCATCGTGGTTCGCGCAGCCCACCAGGAACTGGGTGCCGATACCCTGCACGATGCTGGTCGGCATGCAACTCTTGACCGGAAATGTGTTCACCACTATAGGTCCGGCAGGATTTCCTATTCTGGGATCGATTTCGTCCACAGTGCCTACCGTCAAATCGCCATTCGCGTTTCCATTTGTAACCAGAAAATGTCCCGTATTGGGGTTGAAAGCGGAGCCACCCAATCCTGCCAGGGAAACTGCTCCCGCACAATTGCCCGCCGGAGCCGCCTGGTTGCAGAACTTGCCTGTTGGGTCAATGACCGGGCCATGATGACACGGAACATCTTTGCCACCTGCTCCCACACCGGTTCCGGAGACGCCCGAGGGGGCGCTGGTCGAGGGATCAGGACACGGGCCTGCTCCTGAGTCTACGGCGACTGAGTTATTCAAAGGCGCTACCCCGTCGTAATAGATCTGGCCAAGGACGCAGGTAGGAAAATTGGTTGGGCCATAAGGATTGGCGGGGTTTACGGGAAGACAATTGCCGGTGCGGGCCACCACGGCAGACATATCTATTAATGTCGCAAACGGAAGTCCGGGATCACCGTTTGTCACCAAAAGTATCTTGTCTTTTTCATCGTAGGACATTTCATCGGCGCGCATGTCACCGCACGTGGGATCCGATAGCGCTCGACCCTGTGATGACGCTACGCACGGGGCAACTCCCACGGGCCCATCGAAGTCCGGGGACTGCCCGGTTGGAATATTCGCAATGACGTTGGGCGGGTTGGTAGTGAGATCAAAGACCACTACCGTACTGCTGGCATTGCCAACAAACATGGTCTTGCCATCGGCAGTGACCACGATCCCGCAGGGACATGAAAGTGGATTCACACCATTGGCGCGCGCCGCGCAGCACTGCGCGCCGGTAAATCCGCCGAACAGTCCATTCGCCCCAAACCCCGGAATTGAGAACGAGCCTGTCCGGCAGGCAAATCTGGTGAAATTCCCTGCCTCAGAAACCAGAGGGGGTATAACCGGAATACACGAACTGGCATTGTTCCCGGCCTGGGCCACTTCATTCGCGCCACCAATGGTGTTGATGGCTACGTTTTGGACGGTGTCCACCACCACCACATCCAACCCGATTCGATCAGAGACATAAAACTTGTGGTTGACCGGATCGACCACGCTTATATCAAAAGACACGAATGGTCCACCGGGAGTACCGGTAGGATTGTGCTCCGGCACAGGTATCACATTGATCAGGGCGTAGGAGCCGTTCTGAGTGGTTCCGCATACCGGACAACCGGCCTGCGATCCGCAGCCGCTGATAAGCACGACCAGAAACATGAGGACGAAGAGCGATACAGTATTGAATCTCATTGGACTATCCTCCTTGCAGATTTGCCTTGCAGTTAGCTCTTCCTAGAACCTGAATTGCAGCCGCTGCAAAAGTACAAAAAAGTTTTGTGGCAACTGGCCAATGGTGCTCGGCTGTGCCAGCCGGTCTACTCCAAAATTGGCCTGGTACTTGACCCAATAATTGAGATACCAGTTCAGGCCTGCGGTAAATGTGTCCGCATGACCCACAAATGTGGGCACTCCTCCCGGGGTAAACGGATTTGGTATCGGCAGTCCTGGTTCTTTGGCCTGCAGTTTGTCATAGCGGAAAGCCACTTCCCACGCGCCCCATCCGTGTTCAGCACCCGGACCCAACACAGGGTGTTTCACCTTGGGAGTGCCATTTTCCGGCCGGGTCTCACCGGTTAACAGATACGTCGCTTGCGCGTAGCCCGCTTTGCCCACGATTGCCGGTAGAGTGACAAACCCGAGCCCGCCAAAGTCTTCTGATCCAACATTATGCCGGTACTGCTTCAGTTGGTCGTATTCTGCGCGGATGGCCCACGGGCCATGCACCCAGGTTCCTTCAGCGTTCCAGCGTTCAACCCGCCCGTTAATGGTGAACGTTGGAATTAACGTGAAGGTGCCATCAGGAAAGGCGGACGAGAAGCTCTGTTCATTCGAAAGTCCGCGCGTCTTGCCGTGTCCGATCGATCCACCAAAAGCAAAGCCCTGGAACAAGCTGTCTTTGTGTTTCTTCCAGGGATAGAAGCGCAATCTGCCAATCACTTCAGGCACATTCGTGGTGTTGTTGACCAGGATGCCCTTGCCGTTGAATGCCCCTAACCAGTACTGGACGACTCCGCCGTCGATGTCTCCGTGTACCGTCGCGCCCGGGCTGCGAAACGCAGTGGCAGCGGAGGGATACAACAAGGACGCCAGAGACCGTTCTATGAAATCAATGTTGGTCACAGCCGTCGTCACTTCCTGGGCAAAGGGTTCCTTGAATTGACCGACCTGGACCTGGAATTCTGTGAAGGGCTTGATGTTGACGTAGAGATCGCGCAGCGAGATGCCGTTGCTCGCAGCGCCATCGATCAGGATGGCAAAATCGTAATATTTGCCGTAACTGCCCTGAAAGCCAAAACGCGCCCGGCGAATAAGAAACGTGTCAGCAGGCACCCCATCGCCGTGGTAGGCGCGATAATCGCTCTGAAAGTATCCATAGGGCTGCAGTTGAAAGTCGCCGGCCTTGATGAAAAAGTGTTCGCCGTTCCAGCCGGCTGTTGGAGCCGCGGTCGCCGGCTTCTCTGCGGCTTTTTGGTCGGACTTGGCGGCTTGCGCATCAGCCGTCACCAGCGCAGCATTCACCATTTGTCCGCTGTCACTGTGTCTGCTGTCACTGTTTGCCGCCTGAGCTTTGCTGTCCACCAGTTGCTGGACCATGGCTTTGAGTTCTTCGATCGTCTGCCGTTGTGCAGCCACTTCCTTGCGCAACTGCTCGACTTCTTCTTTGCTTGCGCTGCCGGAAGCTGTGTCCGCAGCGTTGTTGCTCTGAGCATGGATGAATGAAACTGGCGCTATGACAAATGCGAACAGGCAGGACAACATGAGCGAGCGCATGATTTTCCTCCGGTCAGGATGGGTATGCAGGGCGGGCCTGAATCCGATCTCACAGAGGTGACTTGGAAGGAGATCGGACCGTCGAGCTACTCTTCCTTACTTTGGTCTGAAAATCAGACCTTTCGACTTGGGCGTCCCGTTTATCACATCCGGTCATCCAAGTTCAAGTTAATTTTTGTAGGAGTGGCAACCTGGTACATGAAATTTCTCTTAAGGCCAGCGTCAAATTCCGCCGTCGCGAGCAGGAATTGCGCGGCTTGCGCTCTTGAAACGCCCGCTCCATGCAGGGAATACGGCGATTTCTCGACAACCTGGGCTGCACCTTTTCTGTGGCAAATTGCTTGAAAAATTTTTTTTTTACAAACCGTGGTGGAACCCCTTGACTCCGCAGGTGCGCTGGCGAATAATGTCTATGGTCTGGTTACCAGACCACTTCCCTCCCCGGGAGCTCTGGATGCAGGCGGCGACCAAGCTGGAGTTTGAAACAATCCGCAAGAACAAGGTCTACGAAGAAGTCGCGCGGCAGATCGAAAAGCTCATTCTCACTAAACTACATCCCGGGGACAAGCTTCCTGCCGAGCGGGAACTGGCAGAGATTCTTGGAGTAAGCCGCAGTTCCATTCGTGACGCCATGCGCAGCCTGGAACTCGTAGGCCTGGTGGAACCACGCCAGGGCGCGGGAACCGTTGTGCGCGAGATTTCTCCTGACATTCTGGTCACCCCGATTTCCAACATATTGGCGCACAAGCGGCAAATGGTGGGCGAGCTTCTTGACTTTCGCAAAATGCTGGAGCCGCCGCTGGCCGCGCGCGCCGCTACGCATGCGTCGGCGGAAAAAATTGCTGAGATGGACGAAATCCTGCGGCGGCAAGGTGACAAGCTTTCGCACGGCGAACTCGCCATCGAGGAAGACAATCAGTTTCATTACGCCATCGCCCGCGCGTCGGGCAATTCGGTTGTGCTAAAAGTTCTGGACACGCTCATGGACCTGCTGCGCGAAACGCGCGCTCTTTCTTTGCAACGTAAAGGGCGACCACAGAAATCAATCGCAGGCCACAGGCGCATCCTTGCCGCCATTAAGCGGCGCGACGCCGGTGCTGCCGAAACGGCAATGCGACAGCACATTCAAGATATTGAGCAGATCGTAGTGCACGAGTTCTAAAAGAAATGGAGGCTTGCAATGGGCCGGTTATTCGCTATTGAAATCATTTATCGCGGGATTTACCAAAAGACCCTGGCCAAAAACATTAGTCGCGCGATTGTCCTGGCGGCACATAAGGAAGGAAAGCCCGGAATTTCCTTTGGCCGCTATGGTGACAGCCCTGAGCGCAATGGCATTCCCGCCAAAAATTTCGCCATCGTTGCTACCGATGACATCACGCTCGAAGAGGGCATGGCGAAATACGAACCGAAAGAGGTGGACATCACGATTGCAGTCGACGACACTCTGTGCAAGGGCGTGGAATCGTGGGCGTGGTATGGCCTCCAACCCGTCAACCGCCTGCTCAAATTCGGCGGCACTCTGATTGTCACCTCCACCCAACCCGCGGAAAAGCTCATCGAGATGTCTCATCGCAAAGAGTCTCCATACAATCTGGCGATTGTGCGTGGCACGCCCAGCTTCTCCGGATTGTGGGTCTACAAAGATGACCACACTGACGTGCGCATCCTGGGAACGATCTCCAAAATTCTGCCTGAGCTGTTCGGCCTGGAATCTGTGCAGGCCATCATCCGCGATGAATGGAAAGACGAAGTCAAAGTGCAGTCGGCGGCGCGAGCGCATGAACGTGCTTCGACCACGACTGTTCAACCCAGCCAGGGCAATCCGGAAAAGCCGTACGCGTTCGAATTGCCAAAATGGCACGAAATGGGCGAAGGCATCGCCATTCCTTCTATTCCGGCCGGCAAAGAGATCGCCGATCCGGTCACCCACGTTGAGGGTGGATTCCGGCCTGACCGCAATCCGACTTTCAAGAAGTTCACCACGCGCACGATGCGTCCGGTCATTGATTTTGATACCTGCATCAAGTGCACACTATGCTGGCTGCACTGTCCTGATTCCTGCTTTGACGTAACTCCGGAAAATCTGTACGACGCCAACATGCAGGCATGCTGCGGTTGCGGCGTTTGCGAGGCTGTATGCCCGGTGAAGGACTGCGTCACCATGGTGAACGAGACGGAATTCCACGACAACTCCAGCCAGTGGGAAGCCTGGAAGGGCAACAAGGAAGAGTACAAAACGTGGCTCAAAGGGAAAATCGCGTCGCGTGCGGAACGGTCTCACGGGTTCCGTTATCGTGGACAGTACGAGGAGCAGGTCCCCGAGATGCTGGAGATTGCACAGAAGGGGTAGTAGGTACGAGTACCCCTAGCCAGTATCAGCGTCTGGTGATTTGCATGCAAATGGCGGCCTTTAGGCAGACGTGAGCGACGCGAACAGATAATACGATCTTTAGAAGGAGCTTATATGGCGCAAATGGCGGTTGTTGAAGAACAGCAGCAGAAAAAAAAGACAGAAGAAACAGCGCTCATTACGGGCAGCGAAGCCATTGCGGTAGCCTGCAAGCTGGCCGATGTGGATGTAATCACCGCGTATCCGATCCGGCCTTACGACACGGTCATGCAATACGTGGCCAAACTGGTCGCCAATGGCGAGATGGACTGCGAGTACATCGTTGCGGAAGGCGAACATTCCCAATTTGAAATCGTGAAGCACGCCTCCGCCGCCGGCGCCCGCGTCTTCTGCGGCAGCAGCGGAGTGGGCTGGATGTACGCCATGGAGGCGCTCACAGTCACGCCCGCGCTGCGAATTCCCATGATCGCCATGGTGGGCAACCGCGCACTGGATGATCCCGGCGCATTCGGCGTGGAACACAATGACGCGCTGGCAGTCCGCGACCTTGGTTGGCTTCTGGTTTGGGTGGATACAGCCCAGGAAGCGCTCGACACTGCGCTGATTTCCTACCGGGTCGCGGAAGATCGCCGCATCTTCCTGCCCTGCGCCATCAGCTGCGATGGCGCCTTCCTCACGCACTCCCAGGCACTGGTCAAAATTCCCTCGCAGGAAAAAGTGAATGAATTCCTGCCGCGTTATGACCGGGCCGACCTGCTTCTGCATCCGGACAATCCGATCACCGTTGCCCCACAAGGCAATGAAGACTGGGTCATGGAAATTCGCCGTCAGAATTACGCTGCGATGGAGCGGACTTACGGCGTGATTGAACAAGCGTACAAAGATTTCGAGAAAATCTTCGGCCGCTCCTACGGGAATCCATTTTTCGAGGAGTACCAGACTGAAGATGCCGATATTGTGCTGATGGGCATGGGCACACTGTCCACCCCGGTCAAAGTGGCTATTCGCCACATGCGTGAAGAAGGAAAGAAAGTTGGATTCGTACGCATGCGCTGGTTCCGTCCCTTTGCCGCGGAAGCTTTAGCAAAATGCCTGGGACGTTTCAAGGCAGTGGGCGTGATTGATCGCGATTATTCAATGGGATCGCCCTATCTCGGTGGTGTCCTGGTGAACGAAGTGCGCGGAGCACTGTATGCTTCGCCTGGCCCCAAGCCGCCAGTTCTAGGCTTTATCGCCGGACTGGGCGGACGCGAAGTAACCGTTCCCGACGTCGAGAAAATTAGCGCATCCGTTTATCAGGCGGCAGAAGGCAAGAAGCAACCGCTCACGCAATGGATCGGACTGCGCGAATAAATTAAAGATTTTTTGCTGATGTGATTCGAACCATCAGAAAGGAATATGCAACCATGGCAACTTATGTGCAAATTGATCCGACCCAGAAACTTGATCCGTTCAAGTCGGTCAAGAAACTCCCGCTCGAGGAGTTCTTTACTTCCGGCCACCGCACCTGTCAGGGCTGTGAGTCGGCGCTGGTCATGAAGATGATGGCCAAGGCCGCCGGCCCGCGGACCATCGTGCTGGGCAGCACCGGCTGCATGTATGTGGCAAACACCACGTACTACAGCACGTCCTGGGTGGTTCCCTGGATGCACACGCAGCTCGGCAGCAGCGGTTCGGCAGCTTTGGGAACGTCAGCGGCGCTGAAGGCGCTGATGCGCAAGGGCAAGATGAAGAACGAGCCCATTAACGTGATCGCCTTCTGCGGTGATGGCGGCGGAGCGGATATGGGCCTCGGGGCGATTTCCGCTACGCTCACGCATCCGGATTACAACTGCCTGATCCTGCTGTATGACAACGAGTCGTATGCCAACACAGATATTCAGCTTTCCGGCAGCACGCCCTGGGGGGCGAACACCACGTTCAGCACTCCGGGCAAAGTGAAACGCATCATGCATCGCCGCTGGAAGAAGAACATGGCGGCCATGATGGCGGCTGGGCATCCTACCTGCCGCTACGTTGCCACCATTTGCATGTCGTATGGACTTCATGGTATGAATTCCATCCGCAAAGCGTTGACGATCGGGGGTCCCACGTTTATTCACTCCCTTGATCCGTGTCCCAAGGGATGGGATTACGATCCGTATCTGTCGCATGAGATGGGAGAGCTGGCTGTGAATACGGGCGTGTGGCCTCTGTATGAAGTCGAAGACGGCGTTCTGCGGCTCACCGGCAGAACGCAGCAAATCGCGGCCGGAAAGATCCGGCGCCTGCCAGTACGCGATTATTTGCTCAAGCAGGGGAGATTCGCCCACTTTACCAACGATGATATCGATTACTTCCAGAGCAAAGTGGACGAGATGTGGAACAAGTGGCTGGTTCCAGGCGTGATTCCGTTCCAGGCACAGCTGGATGCTGATCAGTCTCCAGCATAGGGAAGGACGACAAGGGTGGCGCTGCAACACCTTGTGTCGCGCCACCCGCATGGAACAGATTGCTATAGATTATCGGAACCGGCGTTGTGTCAGTCGCAAGGCCTAAATTCTGATCTCCCGAGGGAGGCTCTCTATGGCTACATCCACCGCCGATGTAAGTTCTCTCCGTGTTCCTAATCGCTGGGTCATTCTCATCGCCAGCATTGTCAGCATGATAGCCGTCGCCAACTATCAATACGGCTGGACACTCTTCGTCGCGCCGCTGCAAAAGCAATTCAAGGCCGAGCAGGCCATTATCCAGATCACGTTTACGGTCTTCGTGCTGCTGGAGACCTGGCTGGTTCCGTTCGAGGGCTGGCTGGTAGACAAGTTCGGCCCACGCCTGCTGGTGATGCTCGGCGGCGTAGTCGCCGGCATAGGCTGGATCGCCAGCGGCAAAGCCGGATCAGTCACCGGACTATACCTGGCTTACGCTCTTTCCGGTATCGGCGCCGGCATCGTGTACGGAACCGCTGTGGGCAGCTCCTTGAAGTGGTTTCCCGATCATCGCGGTCTTGCTGCAGGTTTGACAGCAGCAGGGTTCGGCGCCGGTTCGGCGTTAACGGTTCAGCCCATCGCCAGCATGATCGAATCAGCCGGCTACCAGTCGACATTCATCAGGTGGGGCATTATTCAGGGAATCGTAGTCGTCGCCGCCGCATTCTTCCTGAAAGCACCACCCGCCGGATGGCTGCCAAAAACCTGGAGATCGAAGGGCAGCGAGGAAGTAAGAAAGCGCCAAAGCCCAGTCGACTTCACTTCGGGTGAGATGGCGGCAACTTCCAACTTCTGGCTGATGTATTTCATGATGACCCTGGTCGCCACTGGCGGCCTCATGGCAACTGCACAACTTGGCCCCATGGCAACGGATTTCAAGGTGGCCAAGGTTCCCATTCATTTCCTGTGGTGGACCGTGCCCGCCCTGACTTTCGCGCTTCAGGCAGACCGCGTAATCAATGGTCTGTGCCGGCCATTCTGGGGGTGGGTCTCCGATCACATTGGCCGCGAAAAGACTATGGCTGTGGCGTTCACCCTTGAAGCAATCGCCATTTACACTCTCATTCAGTTCGCTGATAGACCGAAACTGTTTGTCATCTTCAGCGCCTTTACCTTCTTCGGCTGGGCCGAGATCTACTCGCTCTTCCCTGCCCTTTGCGGTGACTTCTTCGGCCGCAAGCACGCAACCGCCAACTACGGCTATCTCTATACTGCGAAAGGCACGGCGTCGGTCTTCATTCCCATTGGATCGGCCCTCGCAGCAGGCAAGGCGTTCGATTTCAGGGCTGACATCCTGTTGCTGATCGGCGGCCTGCTGGTTTTCTTCGCTGTGTTCCTGGCGCCGACAGTGCTGCGGATGAAATTGGCGGGAGCTGCAAAAACGACCCTGTTGACAGTAGCCGGAGTGCTGATCCTCTACGGACTCATCCTCACGGTCAAAGATACCGTCTGGTTCCCGTTCGCTGGCAAGATCGCAGTGCCGAAGTGGGGTTGGGGCGGCGTCTTCAAAATCGCTATCGTGTTCGACCTCATTGCAGCGGCCCTCGCTTTCTTTGTTCTGCGCAAGATGAAGGCGCCGGTAAAACAGGGAACGCCAACACCTGCTCCGCAGCCGGTGATCTCTGCCCAACGCGCGTAATCTCCATTTCAAGGCTCCCTTCCGTTCGCGAAGGGAGCCTTTTTCACGTGTTTCTGAAATCATTTGCCGTGTACAATTCCGGCTTCAGTGGGAGCGGATCTAGCAGTTTTTTCACGACACCCGCAAAGGAGAAAGAACATGCCACAGCACCACGAAAATCCAGACAATTCTCTCCATCATCATCAATGTGGCGGACTTTTTGGCTGCGGTGAAGAAAAAGGCACAGGCATAGTTCGCGAAGATATTAAAGACGCCACTGTGCCGCGACGCACCGCGGACCGCTTATTGCACATGGACGAAGTCCATCAGGAACAACTTGATGGGTATCTCAGCTTTCGCGGGCGCTCGCGCCGGAATTTGTTGCGCGCCAGCGGCTTTATGGGAGTGCTGGCTGCGGTGGGACCATGGCTTGAAAAACTTGCGCATGCTGACCCCGCAGACGAGAAAAAGCAAAAGCCAGCTCAAAAGGGCGGCGATGAAGGCAAGGTTCACGTCGTTGAATCTAATAATGAAACCGTGCACCTTGGAGTTTTCGATACCACGCTTGCGCCCATTCTCAAAGTAGATTCCGGAGACACTGTCAGCTTTCCCAACACGTGGTCACATTTCCTGAACCAGATGCAGCCCGGAGTTCCGATCGACAAGCTCGCTGAGCTGCGGAAAAGCAATCCGGGCAAAGGACCACATTCCATCATCGGCCCGATTTTTGTCAACGGTGCGGAACCGGGCGATGTGCTTGAAATCCGCTATAAACGCCTGCGCCCTTTTCCCTGGGCCGCCGTTTTCAACAATCCTGGCGCCTTAGGCACAGGCCTGCTGGCGGCAGATTTTCCGCAGGGCCAGGTCAAGTACGTTGATCTCGACCTGAAAAAAATGCAGACCGAGTTCGCACCGAACATTAATGTTCCTTTGCAGCCATTTCAAGGTACGCTCGGTCTCGCCCCACCGGACGGATACTACACTCCGCTGAGCCCTGGCGTAACCAGCTCGGTTCCTCCCGGACCGCACGCGGGCAACGTTGATCTGCGCGAGCTTGTAGAAGGCTCGTCGCTGTTCATTCCCGTTTGGAAACCCGGTGCGCTTCTCTTCACCGGCGACTCGCATGCTGTGCAAGGCGATGGCGAAATCAGCCTGACAGCGCTGGAAACACGCATGCAGGAAATGCGCATTCAGTTGGTTCTACACAAGCAGAAGAATTTCAGTTGGCCGATCGCGGAGACTTCCACGCACTGGATCACTCTGGGGATGGACAAAGATTTGAATCAGGCCATGACCATGGCAGCCCGCAACGCCATCAAGTTCCTGGCCGCACGAGCAAAGATTACGGAGATGGATGCTTATGGTCTGTGCAGCATTGCGGCAAGTTTCCGCGTAACACAGGTAGTGGACATTGTGCGCGGCGTCCACGCCATGATTCCCAAGAGCTTGTTCACCGGCGATTTGCGAAGACAAATCACCGTAATTTGAAAGGCTTTATGATTGCGGGGGACGGCTTGCAGCCGTGCCCCCGGTCTCTATTACCAGGAGGCCTACTACCTGAGTAACGCAGCAATCATTGCTAGAACAACTGGGAATGTGACAAACTCTTCCCGATGCAGAGTAACCGCAATATTGCGCTGGTTGCTACTCTCGTCGTGTCAGTGGCGTTGCTATCTTTCTTTCCCGTGCACGGCGCCGGATTCCAGGCGAGCCACGGGCCAACCAGCACCCTTAAAGAACACGATCGATCCCTGACTCTGCAAATCCTTATTTTTACCGCCGTTGTGATACTGCATGGGATCTCGATGTCGAGGGAGCAAGGCTTTTTAATTTTGTCACTCGACCAGGGACGCTTGTTTCTTCGCCACTCCAGTTTTAATCTGCTCCGTTGTTGATGTTCTGTTCTCCAGATGCTTGTGCAGCGTCCAGTGCTGACGCTGCGTCTATTCACATTTATTTCAAATTCGGAGAACAGAAAAATGCCAACATCATCCAAAGCCTCTAGATCCAATAGGAAACCGAAAAATCGCCGCACTGTGCGCACCAAGGCCTATCGAGTACCATCGCCGTTAGCATACCGGCGTAACAGGTCAAAGAAGGACCTGCCGTACACAATTTCAGCGGACTGCCAGCCGGAACTCTGGTAGGAGAAAAGAGATCGCAAATCGCGGTTATGATGCTGGCAGTGTGCCCGAAAGGAATTAGTTAGGCCGATCTCCGCGCTGTGGAGGAGATATCCTTCGCCTTTGCCGGAGGCACCCTGTCCTGTGCCGCATCCGCCACCACTCCGCGCAGGGCAACATCGATCGCAGCGACAGACTGCCGCACAGATTCCGTGGCTTCGGGCTGGGAGAGATATGTAACGCACTCGATCGCCTGGAGCGCGTTGCGGATTCGATCGTTCATCTCAGCGATCATCTCGAAGCGGCGAAGCATCTCCTGTTGCCTGCGGCGAACGTTGTTCTGCCAGTGCACGACAAAACCAAATGTCACCACCGCAGCGATGGACGTTCCGATGATGCGCAGTGGCCCCGTCTCTCGCAGCCAGTCATCGTAAACCAGCCACTGTACTAGAAGGGAGACGCCAAATACGAAAAAGGAAAGCAGAAAGGCAACTACAAATATTCGAATGCTGGAGTTAAATGGAGGCTCCGGTTTCATCGTTTTAACTGATTCAATTTCCGGCAGGAATTTTCAATTTTATCATTGCGACAAGCTGCATTCCGAGGGTCTGCGCGGAACCACACGAAAGAACTCACTGTTTCGCTCTTACTACCAGCACAGGGCACATCGAATGACGCATGATCCCTTCAGCAACGCTCCCCAGCAATGTGCGCGTTATTCCTGCCCGCCCGTGACTTCCAACCACGATCAGGTCAGCAGGCCACTGCCTGGCGGCTTCTACGATCTTAGAGACGGGCTGCCCGATCTGGACAAATTCCAGCGCTGTAGCCGGGGTCGGCATGCGTTCACGGAATCCAGCCACCAATCTTTTGCCTTCCTGCTCGGCTAAGAGTGCTGCCCTGTCAGCGGGAATACCCGATTCGGGAGCAGAGAGTCCTCGGGGATCGATGACGTGGATAAACGCCACTTCGGCTCCAAGGCATTTGGCAAGATCAAGACCAACGTCGGCTGCATGCGCTGCAATCGGGTACTCATCGACTGCAATCAGAATTCTCCGCAAGCTCATGGATTTCCTCCCTGCCTCGCGGATTGTAAACGCTGACTTGTCGATTATCCCAATCTTTATTTCTTCGGCGCCGGGGGCCGATGTTCGTGCATCATCATGTTCTGCCCTGGTCCCATCATCTGCTTCATCATGGTGATGTGTTTGTCCATGTCGTCGATTACGGACTGCCACATCTCGATATTGAGTTGGAACTGGTCTTTGGTCGATTGATCTGAGATTTTATTGAGCTGATCTTTCATCTTTTGCAGCTTCGAACGCATACTGTCCAGATCGGCCTGCATGCCCTTCATCATTTGGTCGTGCATCGCCGACATGTTTTGCTGCTGTCCCATTTTGCTGCTCATGCCTGAATGATCGGGCGGATTCTGAGCAACAGCCGCGAACGCAACTAAAATCGAACCCAGAAATACACTGGTGATACGCATAAAACCTCCATTGAAGCCTGATTTTGATTCAAATTTCCCGCCATGCTCTGCTAAGTTTCACAAAGTCTTGGCTGGAGGACGCGCTGCCATCATCTCTTCACTTCCAGGTGTGACGCTCCTGCGCAGCAGCTATTCTGCTGAACGGCCCGCAAAGGAATCGCTGATTTTTTCGATGCTGCTCCGGCGTCCGGAAGTCCCATCTTCCGGAAGATCGCCATCGCCGGACACCAGTTGGTAAAACCTGACTGAAACAGATTCAATCCCACAAACGCTGTAAATAAAAACCAGTAACGCGATACCCAGTAACCAAGCGCGAGTGAAAGCATTACGAATGCTCCCGCCAATAATCTAAGAGACCGTTCGACTGTCATACTTGACCTCCTGAAAATCCATTCCCTTCTGTTGATTTCGTGAGACGGTGCGGAGCACAGTCTCTACCAGTGTTTCTACTGTCCCTTTTTTCGCCTCATCCACATTTTCCGCCGTGTGCGCATGCGGTGGAATGGTGTGCTCGTGCCGGCGCTCACTCATGTAGTACAGCACCGGTACAGCCATGCGCGAGAGCAGCGTAGAAGCAACTTCTCCTGCCATGAGAGAAATTGCCAGACCCTGGAAAATCGGGTCGAACAGAATCACGCTCGCACCCACCACCACGGCAGCGGCGGTCAGCAACATGGGGCGGAAGCGCACTGCGCCTGCGTCCACTACGGCCTGCGCCAGCGGCACCCCATGGGACCGTCGCAATTCGATGAAATCCACAAGAATGATGGAATTGCGCACGATGATGCCCGCGCCCGCGATAAAGCCGATCATGGATGTAGCAGTGAAGAATGCGCCCATGAGAGCGTGCGCGGGGAGAATGCCGACCAGGGTGAGCGGGATCGGGGCCATGATCACCAGGGGAATATGGAACGAGCGGAACCAGCCGACCACCAGTACGTAGATCAGCACCAGCACAGCGGCAAACGCCAGGCCAAGATCACGAAAAACCTCAATGGTGATGTGCCACTCCCCGTCCCACTTCATCGAATAACGTGCTGTGGATTCCGGCTGGATGGCGTTGTAGCGCTTAAAACCGTAACCGCCGGGCAACTGAAGCTGATCGATAGCGCGATTCATTTTCATGATCGCGTAAACCGGGCTTTCTTCCTCCCCGCCCACATCGCCCGTCACATACACAACCTGCTGCATGTTTTTGCGATAAACGCTTTTTTCAAGTGTGGTCTGCTGGATCGTGGTGATCTCGCGCAACGAGACTTGGCCGCCCGCAATGGTGGGAATCTTGATGCTCGAAAGCTCATCGATGCTGGAGCGATCAGAGCGATTGAGCCGCACAACGATTGGGATATCTTCACGCGCTTCCGGTGCATGGAGCAGCCCCGCGGTTGTTCCGCTCAGTGCGGTTTGCACGGTTTTTGTCACATCGGAAGCCGAAACCCCGTGTAGAGCGGCTTTCTCCAAATCGACCTTCAGGTCGAATTTTGGTTGCGCGTCTTCGACATACCAGTCGACGTCCACAACTCCCGGAGTCTGCTGGAAAATTTTCTTAATTTTGGCTGCGAGCTCGATCTGGCCGCGATAATCCGGACCATAAACCTCGGCCACCAGAGTCTGCAATACCGGCGGACCGGGTGGAACTTCACTCACCTTGATGCGCGCTCCAAAGTTCTGGGCGATCTTTTGCAACCCGGGCCGAAGGCGCCGCGCAATTTCATGGCTCTGCTCGCTGCGCTCATGCCGCGACAGCAGGTTGACTTGAATATCAGCCTGGTTCGGCTGCGAGCGAACAAAATAGTGGCGTACCAGCCCATTAAAGTTGTACGGACCGGAAGTCCCGGCATAGATCTGGTAATTCAGCACCTCACCCTGCTTGGCCAGATATGCGCTGAGTGCCTGTGCCACACGCGTGGTCTGCTCCAGAGTGGTTCCATCCGGCATATCAACGATGACTTGAAACTCACTTTTGTTGTCGAAAGGCAGCATCTTGACGCGAACCAGTTTGAAGGCGACCAGCGAGCAGGCGGCCAGCAACATCACAACAATTGCTCCCAGGAACATCCAGCGCCGCTTCGCTCTGGCAATGAGAGGATCCATCAATCGCCGGTACAGCCGTGTGATAAATCCTTCGGCGGGCGATTGCTCGGCTTTGCCGCTCCCGTAATGGCGGAGCAAACGCAACGCAGCCCACGGCGAAACCACAAACGCCACCGCCAGTGAAAAGAGCATTGCTGCTGATGCGCCTACAGGGATCGGCCGCATATATGGCCCCATCAGTCCACGAACAAAGGCCATGGGCAGAATCGCCGCGATCACGGTAAATGTGGCCAGGATCGTCGGGTTGCCGACTTCATCCACGGCTTCTACAGCAACCTGAGAAAGTGATCTCCCGGAATTTTCTGGAAGACGAAAATGCCGGACGATGTTTTCAACTACAACAATCGCATCGTCTACGAGAATTCCGATGCTGAAGATCAAGGCAAACAACGTAACGCGGTTCAAGGTATAGCCGTAGAGATAAAAAACCGCCAAGGTTAACGCCAGTGTTACCGGAATCGCGAGAAGAACAACGCCCGACTCGCGCCAGCCCAGGGCCACCGCGATAAGCACGGTAACCGAGAGTGTGGCCAACAATAAGTGTTTTAACAGCTCGTCGGATTTGTCCTTCGCTGTTGCTCCGTAATTCCGCGTAACGCTGATGTTCAAGTCGGACGGAATCACATTTCCGCGGAGATCTCCGATTTGGCGCAAGACACGTTCGGAGATGACGCTTGCATTGGTGCCTTTACGTTTTGAGACCGTAATGGTAACTGCTGGAAACTCTGTGCCGGCTGCTCGGGAATTCGCAGAGTTGGCCTCGTCATGGGCACTTCCCGCTCCGTTGCCGTATAAAACATAATTGCCCGGCTCTGCTGGACCGTCCTCGATGCCGGCAGCCACGTCGCGCAAGTAGACCGGACGGCGCTCGTGCACGCCCACCACGACTTGCTGCAGATCTTCCGCACGGGTTAACAGCAGGCCCGCTTCAACTTGAAACTCCTGATTGTTACGGGAAAAACTGCCTGCCTGATCGCGGGCGTTGGCGGCGCTGAGTTGCGCAACCACCTGGGCAGGTGATACTGCGTACGCCGCTGACTTCTGCATGTCCAGAGTAACGCGCAGAGTTCGTGGCTGACCGCCAATAATCTTTGTTTCTGCCACATCCTCTGCTTGCTTGATCGTATGTTCCAGTTCACCTGCGATCAGTCGCAAATGGTACGAATCGTAGCGCGGCCCCCACAGGGTGAGAGCCAGAATGGGCACATCATCAATCGATCGTGCCTTGATTACGGGCTGAGAGACCCCCGGAGGAATCTTGTCAAAATTGGAGTAGAGTTTGTTGTAGGTCTTAACGATCGCGTCCTCTTCTTTTGTTCCTACATAGAAGCGGACGATAACCATGCTTAAACCGGGATGAGAGATGGAGTAGAGATATTCAACGCCCGGAATTTCGCGAAGCAGCTTCTCCACAGGAATGCTGACGCGTTGCTCTACTTCCTGCGGGGATGCGCCCGGCATCTGAACGATCACATCCAGCATGGGAACGACAATCTGAGGTTCTTCCTCGCGTGGCGTCTTCCAGATTGCGAGCGCGCCCAGCAACAGCGCGGCCGTAATGACCAGCGGCGTCAGTTTCGATTGAATGAAACCGAGCGCAATGCGTCCTGCAGTCCCGCGGATCATCACCGCACCTCGATCCGCTTCCCGCCCAGTTCACGCTGTCCGGGATCGGCAACCAGCGTTTCACCGTTTCGTAAGCCCGAAAGCACTTCGACCCGGCCTTGCCTCTGATTCCCGACACTCACATATCGGAGGCTGGCTATCTTGTCATCGCCAACCACATAGATTTCCCGGAGTTGACCGCGTTCGACGATGGCGCTTTGAGGGACGGTCAAAGACGTTCGTTCGCCACGCGAAAATCTTGCGCGGCCAAACAAGCCGGACCGCAATCCTGCCCGAGCGGGCAACTCAACTTTGACAATGAAACTACGGCTCTCAGGGTCTGCCGCGGGAACGATCTGTACAACCTTGCCCTCCAGGAGATCGTTACCAAGAGCATCAACAGAAACGGAAACGTTCTGGGCAAGATGCACATACTGCAAATCACGCTCATTTACACTCGTCTCCAACCGATATCGAGCAGTATCTTCAACCGTCAGCAAGGTCATTCCAGGTGTCGCCAGCGTCCCGGGGTCCGCCTGGCGGGCAGTGACGACGCCTGCAAAGGGCGTGCGCACGCGCATATGATCCACATTTATCTGTGACTGTTTCAGGGCAGCCGCCATCTGCTCCTGCCGGGAATGGGCCTCATCCCGCCGGGAGCTTGCCGCTTTGAAGCGCGCATTTACCTCGTCGAACTCCTGTGGGCTGAGCGATTTTTTTTCGTACAGCAAGCGGTAACGCTCCAGCGTGGATGATGCCAGCGCAAGGTCAGATTGCGAAGTGTTCACTTCATCATTGGCGGCAGAGAGTGCAGCCTGGGTCTGCACCACTCCGGCACGTGCCTGTGCGTCGTCAATCACTGCAAGTGTCTGGCCTTGCCGCACTCGATCGCCTTCGTGCACATGGATCGCCGTAATGGTGCCGGTCGTCTGAGACGCCAATTGTGCGGTTTGGCGGGCGCGCACTGTTCCCATGGCTTCAAATGTGTCCGCAACCTGCGTTTCCTGTACCGTCACAACCTCGAGATCACCAATGGTTTCAGGCTCGGATCGCTGGGTTTTGGGAGAGGAAGAACACGAAATCAATCCTGCTATGACCAGGAGCCATGCAATGACGAGAATGGACGTTACTGTTTTCTTGTTCATGGTGTTATCACCGGGGAGTGCTGGTTCAGAGAACCTGTAGCCAGTTCCAGCGCTGCATAACTTACGTTGTAGCCGTAGATCGCGCTCCAATAGTTGGTTTGGGCTGTGCGCACCGAATCTTCGGAACGCAACAGCTCTGTAATCGTGGTCAGGCCGGCTGCGTAGCGATTGCGGGTAATGCGCAGGCTTTCTTCGGACTGGGACACAGCGGCACGCGCCACCTCGACCACTCGCTGCGCACTGTCCCAGTCGTAAAATGCGCGGCGGACCTCTATGCGGATGCGATCTTCGGCCAACTGCTTGCCGGCTGATGCTTTCTCCAGCATCGCCTTCTCATGCAACAGTCGCGCGCGTTTCTCGCCGCCCGAAAAAAGATCGATGTTCAACTCAACGCCGGCCAGCCAGTTGTTACTGCCGTTGCCAAAGAAAGAGATGTTATCGAGTTCTGACGCGGCAAAGGCGTTCACGCGCGGTCCAAAAGCTGATTTGGCCAGTTCAACACCTGTCTTCTGCGCAGCCACGCGATCTGAAATCTGCTTGAGATCAGGACGCGCCTTTAACGCGCGCTCTTCTGCATCCTTCAGAGGAATTGCTTCCAGTCTTCTCTCCGCCAGCGCTTCGGCAGGCTGGTATTCGTGATCCAGTGCAAGGCCAAGAGTCACATTTAATTGAGCGCGGGCAAGTGCGGTAGCATTCTGTGCTTTGAATAATTCCTGCTGTCGCGAAGCAAGATTCACCTGCGCTGAAAGCAAGTCTGATTCCACCACTGTGCCCGCCTGCACGCGTGCGCTGCTGTCTTCCACGACTGCCTTGGCAGTCTTGATCGATTGCTCTGCTACTTCCAATTCCTTGGTTGCCAGCAAGAGCGCATAGTAGGCCTCCACCACGCGAAAAACCGTCTGCTGATCTGTAAGAGCAAGTTGTTCTTGAGCCGCCTCTTGCATCTGTCTTGCGCGGCGCACGCTCAGGAAAGAGGCAAATGAATCAAACAGACTCCAGTGCGCGTCGAACCGCGTCGCAAAATTGCTGATCGGAGTCGGCTGATTCAATCGGTTCAGCGTGAAGTCGGCTGCCGTGAATCGTGACTGCCTCAAACGTGTGCCAAAAACGTAAACCGGATCATTGCTGCGTGTAATCGCTTCGGAAAAGTTCAGGTGTGGCAGGAAAGATGATCTTGCTTCATCGATGTCCGCCCGTGCCGCCTTTGTCTCTGCCACAGCCGCTTTGCGCTCCGGGCTGCGCTGTAATCCCAGAGCAACTGCCTGCTGCAATGAAAGTGGTTCCGCCTGCTGGGCAACCAGCGGATATGCGAGCACCAGCCAAAGCATTCCGGCGATGAAACGGGTCCGCATACTACCTCCGCGCCCTGTGACCTGTTCGCCTGCTGTTGCCTGAGATAGCATCCAACTCGGCCAATTGAGAACGAGTCTGTTCAGTTACGCTGCGGCAGATCAGATCGCAGAGCCTGAACACCATGGGATCAGCAATGCTGTAGCAGACTTTCAGCCCTTTCCGCCTGCGCTCAAGCAGCCCTTCCTGGCAAAGCGCTTTCAGGTGTCTCGAGATATTAGGTTGACTGCTTTCAAGAAGTGCAACGATGTCATTGACCGGCTTCTCTCCGGATTCCAGCGCTTGCAGGATTCGCAGGCGCATCGGCTCACTCAGCGCCCGAAAGCGCCGCGCCACCCGTTCGGTCATGGCTCCGTTCAGCATAAGTAAATGCCTATATATCTATATATGCATATAGACATACCTATTACACCTGGAACGAACAAGGCTGGCTGTGACGGCCGTCACATTGCGGATGTGATGTGGTTGTGCGGCTCAAGCCGCACGGCGAGGATATTCAGAGACTAAATAGATGCCCCTGCATCTTCAGCGCCGAGTGGCTACTGCGGTTTCTCGGGCGGCTTCTGAAAGATCTTGGGATCGATCGTCGGGTTCACCTCGTACGAGTTGATAGTCATGGTTGCAGTGATTTGGCCATTGACAGATAGATCCTGGTGGAACGGAAGGGTAATGCCATCCACAGCTTTCCAGTCGGAAAAATCCACGGTGCGTGTGGCCGGCCCGCTTGGACTGGGACCTTGCGATTGTCCGCGCAGGATGTGGCCGGTCTGCGGATCTATATACCAACGCCATTCCTGGCCGCCACCGTGAATTTCCAGCACGGCAGCCTGAGTGTCACCCACCTTCTCGGTCCCTTGAGCAGTAAAGCTGAATTGCGGATCGTTGATGTGCTGCGCCACGTACCACAGATTGCGATGGATGCCGTTAAGCTGATCTTCACGCTGCGATGCCGGCATTGGCCTTACGCCCATCGCGCCCGCTTCCACAAAACTGTCTTGCGGAGAAATTACGATCACCAGCTCTCCACCCGGCGTGCTCATGCGTTGGTGCAGCGTATCCGGAATCACCGTTGTCTCCTCCGCGGTAAGGGCGATTCCCAGGGTTTTTGGCGTGATCGTCATCTTGATACGCATGGCTTTGACCGCATTCAGCTTGTCCGCTCCCCCCGCCGCGGCAATCACTTTATTCAGCAATGCTTTTCCTTCTGGATTGCTCGCAGAAGGCGCGGCGTTGGCACTGGAAACACCGGGTTGCGGGATCGTGATATCAACGTTGGTCACCGGCCCAAAGGCGCTTAAGGGTTTATCAAAATCCGCCGCTTTGCCCACAACCAGGACGGCGAAATTGTTTTTGATCAGGTACTTGCGCGCCACGCGGTCCACATCTTCGGCTGTGACCTTCTCCACTCCTTTTTGATAGCGGTCGAGAAAGTCTGCGGGATAGCCATAGAGTTCATACGTCATGCGCTCCAGCATCACTTTTTGTTTCGAATCAAACTCAAAAATAAAGGAATTGAGGATGGCGTCCTTTCCGAACTGCAACTCGCTCGCAGTAACAGGAGTATTACGCATGTCTTCAACTTCTTTATAAAGTCCCTCAATGGCTTGCGCGGTTGTCGCGCTTTTGGTACCCATCGTCAGGCGAGTCAATCCCAGATGATCAAATGGCGCGCTGACTCCGCCGCCAACCGAATAGGCCAGACCCTCCCTGGTGCGCAGATTTTTGAACAATCGGGACGCAAAACCGCCACCAAAAACCTGGTTCATCACTGTAACCGCGTAGAAGTCCGGGTCATCGCGGCGGATTCCGGATGAGACCATCCGGATTTCGCTCTGGTTGACATCATTTTTCTCAACGAAGTAGACGCCCGGTTTGGGCGGCGTAATTGCAATCTGGGGCGGCTTGTAATCGGGGCCTTTGGCCCATCCGTCGAACATCTTGTGCAACCTGGCTTCCATGGCTGCGGAATCGAAGTCGCCTACGATCCCCAGAATAATGTTGTTCGGATGCACATACCGGGAATGCCAGTCGAGCAGGTCTTGCCGGGTTACAGCGGCGACAGTGGCATACTCCGGGATGCGCGCATATGGACTCTGCGCTCCGTAACCAATTTTTGTGCTCTCGCGCCCGGCAATCTGTCCTAAATCGTCATTGCGTCGCGCTATCCCGGTCTTCAGACTATTTTTCGCGATTTCGATTTTTTCTTCCCGGAATTCCGGATTGCGCAGGATGTCATTAAAATCGTCCAGCACAAAATCGAAATCGGCCTTCAGGCAGGATAACCTCAACGACGTTGTATCTACACCTCCTCCGCTCTCGATCCTGGCTGCCCGCGCTTCCAGTTCGTCGTCGAACTGATCACCGCTTTTCGTTTTGGTGCCGCCAGTGCGCCACGCACCCCCGTAGATGGAAACCAGACCAATTTTTTCTCCCGGCTCGCTCTTTGATCCTCCAAAGATGTACGCAGTGCCGTCGATCAACGGCAACTCGTGATCTTCCTGGAGAAAGACCACCATCCCGTTTTCAAATTGAATGCGCCTGGGCTGCTGGGGGTGGAATTCCGGCAGCGGCGGTTTCTGGATCTGTCGCAGATCGGCAGCGGCGGCGTCTTGCGGCTCGCTGCTGGATGGGCCGGCTTTGCTGGGCGCCTGCTTTGGGCTGGCAGAGCCTGCCGATGATTTGGGCGCATTGCCAGTTTGGGCCACAGTTGTGAGCGCCAGAAATGCAAGAGCCAAGGCAAGAATTACCGTGCGAAGATTGATGACTGGCATTAGTCTTTCTCCTTGGGCTTCGGTGACGCTTCACTCGCTGCAGGCGGCTTCTTTTGCTGGGACAAGTTCTCAATTTTCGCTACCGTTCGATTACTCTCTACAAAAATCTTGTTGGCAACGCGTCGCACATCAGCTTTGGTGACTTTATCAATGCGATCAACGTTGCGGAACAGTTCGCGCCAGTCTCCGTAGCGAACCTGGAAGAAAGCCAGTTGTCCGGCCAAACCCTCATTGTTGGCCAGTTGCCGAATCAAGTCCGCTTTGGCCCTGGTTTTCACCATCTGTAGCTCATCATCACTTACATCCTGGTTCTTGAGGCGGTCAATTTCGTCGTGAATGGCCTGGGCTTCTTCATCCGGCGTATGCGGCGGCACCGGAACAGCAAAGAAAGCAAACAGGTTCGGATATTTGTCCCCGGGAAATCCGGAAAAACCGGCAGCCACAGCAGCAATCTTTTTATCGCGCACCAGAGAGCGATAAAGCCGCGATGTTCGGCCCTGTGACAGCAGATCCGAAATTACGTCGTAGACGGCGTCGTCGGGATCGCGATAGCTGGGACGATGATAGCCCTCAAGGTATATAGGCTGGGAATTTTCGCGCAAAATCACCTCGCGCTCAGCGAATTGCTCTGGTTCAACCGTGGTCATGGGCTCCGGCTTCGGCGCCGCCGGCAAGCGCGAGAAATATTTTTCAACCAGCGGGAACACCTGCTCAGGTTTCAAATCCCCCACCAGCGCAATCACGGTGTTCGAAGGAACGTAATATTTGTGATAGAACGCTTGCGCTTCAGTTGCAGTCAGATGATCCAGTTCAGAAGGCCAGCCGACGCCTGAACGCCCGTAAGGATGCGCGGTGTAGGCTGCGGCCAGAAATTGTTCTACCATTCGACCAATCGGACTGCTGTCAATCCGCAGCCGGCGTTCTTCGTGCACTACGTCGCGTTCTTTATAGAATTCCCGGAACACCGGGTGCAGAAACCGCTCTGATTCGAGATAGGCCCACAATTCGAACCGGTTGACAGGAAAGGAATAAAAATATTGCGTGGTATCCAGTGACGTACTGGCATTCAATCCCACGCCACCCGCGCGCTCCACAATTTCGCCAAATCGGTTCTTGATCACATATCGGTTCGCATCTTCCACAGCTTTATCGAACGCGGCCTTCAACTCTGCAACCCTCTTCGGATCGCGGCCTACCTCTTTTCGATCTTCATGATCGTAAGCGGAATATGCCTGTTCAACTTTTTCCAGCGCGATCTTCTCCTTTGCATAGTCCGTGCTTCCGATGCGGTCCGTTCCCTTGAAGGCCATGTGTTCGAACATATGCGCCATGCCCGACTCAGCCAGTGGATCCTGAGCATCACCGGCATCCACAATGGTAAAAAAAGAAAATACCGGCGCTTCCGGCCGCTCACACAGAATTACCGTCAGCCCATTCTTCAGGACCTTGACGGTCGTGCGCTTTTCGAACGAGGCCACATCCTGCGCCAAACTGGCCTGCGAAATCAAAAGCATGATGATGGCGAGGCAGAAAATATGGATCAACCGTCGCATTCGAACCTCCGTGAAAACCAGACCAATGATTATTAACGATGTAGCGAAAAATTAAAACGGCGGGACTAAGGGATTGTCAAATGGGGGAAAAGCGGCTCTTGGCTCTTGGCTTTTGGCTTTTGCTCTTGCCTTTGCTCTTGCTTTTGGCTTTGCTCCTGATTTCTGATTTCTGACTTCCGGCTTCTGACTTCTGACTTCTGGGTCACGGCAATTACTCCGCAGATACCGGCCATTGTTTCCAATTCCTTTCCTGATCTAGAGTTCCAATCAGGAGCAACCATGAAGAAGATCGGGATACTCGCAATTACGTTTCTGTTTTCGGTCAATGGTTTCTGTCAGCAACCAAAGCCTTCTCCGGTAAAGCCGCAGGCCAACACTCCTGAATTGAAGCCAACGACGAAGCCGCAACCGTCTGCCAATGTGACAGCAAGTTCTCCCATTTTGCCCATAGGAACCCCCATACGCATGAAACTGGAAACGCCTCTCTCTACGAGCAGCACCAGCGCTGGCGGGAGTTTCTCCGGACGCATAACCCAGGACGTCAAGCTCAACGACAAAGTCATATTGCCGGTTGGCGCGTCTCTCCAGGGACAGGTAATTCGAGTTTCTGAGCCGCGACGAATCAAAGGCAAGCCGATGATTCAGCTTTTGCCCGAATCCGTCACCCTGCCCAATGGCCAGAAATGCGCCATTAATGCCGCCGTGGTTGACACCAACAAAATCAACGGAACCAGCGTAGATGATGAGGGCCGCATCAAGGGACCGGGACATACAGATCGCGACGTGATGGAGATTGGCGCCGGTACAGGAGTTGGCGCTATTGTCGGCGGAATTGCCGCGGGCGGCAAAGGCTCGCTGATTGGCGCAGGCATTGGCGCAGGCGGAACCATCATTCACTGGCTGACAAAGCGCAACTCGGCTTCCCTGCCCGCTGGCTCAGAAATCATTTTCGAACTGAACCGGCCTATGATGGTCGAGCAAACGGAAATTGCGGAGAAGTAAGCTGCCCAGAATCTATCAAACATTTCTGCTTCAGAGTTTAATTGCTTCCTGATTCATGCGGATGTAGGCGAAAAGCCGGGCCGCAATCGCCTCTTCTGCAGCAAAATAACTACTATCGCAGCGGCTAAGTTCTTCACTACGCTCCTCACTGTTCTCGCTCATAGCCTTTTCAATCGCCTCACCGGTGATGTTAACGAGGCCGAGCGCATCAAGAGCTCGTTTGGTTAACTTGGAGGTCTTCGGACAGCCAATGCTTATCAAGGCCTGCACGATCATGGGCGCGAACTCCCGCGAGGAATTAAGAAAGAACTGCTCATATCCGCCGTTGTTTACCTCGCGTTCCAATGCTTCGATAGCGAGGACGACCCGCTCCTGCTGACTCAAGGCTGCATCACCGTCACGTGTTGCTTTTTGATCAATGGCCTGCTCGAATGCCAGCACCAGAGAATCAATTCGATACTTTGCTTGCAGAGACAATAGCTCTTCCGTAGTCTGCCCAGAGCAACATTCGAACCATTGAAGTTCTGCCATTCCCGATCCAACAATTACCAGATAACAGATTATTCCATTACAAAGTGTTTTGCATTCATTCGCGGCTAATCCGTCCTGGTTGTTCCTGGTTTTGCTAATTACTATTTACTAATTACCGCCGTTCTACGGCTTCACATACGCCACCACGCTCAACTCTTCTTCCGGAACTACCTGGACTTCGATCGAACCTTCATCTGGCAGCGAGTCCAGTGGTAATTGCCCTCGCCACAGAGAAAAGCGGACGCGCAGCGTCGTTCCCAGTGAAGCCTTCAGCAACTCCAGGGGCACTTTGCACTCAAAGCTGGATTCTTTGCGCAAGACCGGGACAATGCCTTCGGAATGTTGCCCGCCATTCTCGCCGAAGGTCCAGCTTTGCAACGTCCCCGATCCAAGGTGCGCCTCGAACTTATATGCGTGCTCCCGCAACGCGCTTTGGGGTGGCGGTTGAGAAATAATCGTAACCAACAGAAGAGTATCCTCTGCCGCCCATTCTGACGTTTTGTCCATAAAATCCACCCGGCAAAAGAGGTTGCGGTCGTTGATACCAACATGGCCGGTGTCCAGAAGAAAAACTTTGCCATGCATGGCTGAAGATCGCCGATCAGCGACATGGACTGCCGCGCCCAGCCAGTCAAAATAACCGGAGCTTGGGCCCTCAATTCGCGGCGAGATATATGCGGTCTGTGGCGTAAACTTTGCCCTGCCGTAGCGGCCGATAATCGGGTGCGCCAGTGCGTCCGGCGGTTCTGCCCCCAGCTCGTGGTAAACATTCATCAAGTGCTTGCGATACAGCTCGTCAAAGTCGTGATCGTTCGCGCTGTGGTGCTCAGGGCCGTACCACCAGTTCCAGTCGCTGCCTTCTGCAATAAGCAATTCCTCAGAAGCAATTTTTTTCTGCTCCGGAGAAACGCGTTCAGAACTGGCCGTGAAGAAATCACGCGCCGCCGCCAGGTGGTCCCATGCGAGATTGTCTTCCTGGGCCCCTATCCAGACATCAAAATTGGCATTGATCCATGAACCAGGCACAATGGAGCTCAATTTTTCCGGCGTTTTTTCCCGCTCCAGTGCTTCTGAAATCGTGAGCGGCTCGAATGATATTTCGTTCTGAATTCCGTCATAGAGACGCCGTAGAAATTCCCTGCCTGATTCCGGATAAAACTCCCAGGCATTCTCGCCGTCCAGGATGATTGACACCACAGCATCTCTGCCTTGTTCCAGGAGCGAAGCAGACGATGCTTTGATGCGGGCAATGAAATCTTTCGCGGCATCTTTGGCGGGAACTCCTGAATAAACAAAGCCGATCAAGTCTGAAAGCGAATGATCGCGAAACACCGTGCGCACAGCTGCGTCATTTTGCTCCCATTGGTAAATGCGATAGAGCTGCTCCGCGCTCCCACCAGTTAGTTTTCCCGTCCCATCGCGCTGCAGGAGCTTCCCCAGCGAACGCCCCAGCACAGCCTCATCCGTAGCTACCCACTCAATGCCTGCTTCGTGCGCGATTGCAAGCACCTCGTTGGAAACGCTTCCTTCCGATGGCCACATTCCCCGCGGACGAACCCCAAAAATCTCCTTGTGCAGCGCCAACCCTCGCGTGATCTGCTCACGCGCGTCCTCCGGATGGCAAAAACGCTGTTGCGGCAACGGCAGTCCAGGATGGGAGGCTGCTCCCGCGTTGGTATCGCAGATGAGCGGCAAAATAGGATGATAGAAAGGCGAGGTCGAGATCTCGATTGCGCCACGCCGCTGCGCTGCCGCATACGCCGGCAACACCTGTGCCATAAAATCCTTCTGCCTGCGGATGATCAACTGCTGATCTTCGTAGCTGTAATCGCGCCCCTTGATTATAAGGTGGTTGATGTCAGGGTCTTTCAGCCAGAATTCGTCCAGCCACGCAATCTGCGAAAGCACCTGCAAATCAGTAAAATCGCTGTCCCGGAGCAATGGCGCCGCCTGGGCCGGTTTGCCCGACAAGCTTTGGAACTGCTCCCAGAGTTCGCGATAACGAGGATACCTCCCAATCATGTTTTGCAAATTGCTTTGAAACAGGTATTCCAGGGCAAACTCTTTTTCCATCAGCGTCAGCTCGGATGCCGGTTTGGACGCAACTTCCAGGAACGGATCGCGCGCCTCGCCATTCACGTAATCCCGGATCTGCGCCATGAGCGAGGGCACAAGATTGAACGTCTGATGGATGACAGGAAACTCCTCCAGCAGTTTCACCATGCCGTAATAGTCTTTCAGCGCGTGCAGCCGCACCCACGGTAGACGGTACTCTCCCGTGACCAGGTCTTTGTAATAGGGCTGGTGCATGTGCCAGAGGAACAGGAGTCGCACGGCAGGCATAGGCGGTAACTACCATTAATAACATAGAAGCAGCCCTTGGCCTTTAGTCCTGGGCTGAAAGGTTTTAGCTTTCCCCGATACCGGATCATCCGATCGCCAGATCACCCGATTCTTCTTTGACTTGCCCCTGCTTTTCCTAAATACTAACTACTAAGTACTAAATACTGGTTTTATGCGCATCTTCACGCGCTACATCCTGAAGGAAGTGCTGTCCCACGGGCTGATCGGGGTAGCCGTGTTCACGTTCGTGATTTTCATGCGCGACGTGAGCCGCATCCTCGAACTGGTTGTGCGCAACAGCGCGCCCATTCCCAGTATTGCTGAACTCTTCTTTCTCACGCTTCCCGGCGTCTTCGTCGTCACCATTCCCATGGGAGTACTGGTCGGTATTCTGATCGGCCTGAGCCGGATGGCGGCCGACAGTGAGATCACGGCGATGCGCGCCGCCGGGATTGGCGTATTCAAATTCGTAAAGGTGCTGACGCTTTTTGGTTTGGTTGCGTGGCTGCTTGCATTGGCCAATACTCTTTTGATTGCCCCGCGATCGGCTGCTGCATTGGCCAGTCTGCAGAACAGCCTTGCCAGCTCTCAGATTTCGTTTCAAGTCGAGCCGCGCGTCTTCTTTGAAGATCCCAACAAGAATTACGTTCTTTATGTCCAGGACGCAACCACGGCTTCCGGCGCCGTAATCTGGAAAAATGTTTTTCTGGCGGACACGAGCACGCCCGGCGCATCGAAGATTACCGTTGCCGAACAGGCAGTGGTCAGCAACGCTAAAGATTCCATTCATCTGCACCTGGAAAACGGCGCGACGCACGAGGTGAACGTACGCGAGCCTGGCCAGTACACCATCTCCACCTTCGACGAAAATGACATCAACCTGAGCCTGCCGCCCACTCCCAAACAGGCGCAGGAAATCGTCCCCATGCAGCAGCTCAACACGCGCGAACTCTTGTGGCTGAGCTATCACACCCCCAAACCTGCGGTTGCGCGTTCGTATTGGATTGAATTCAACCGGCGGCTTGCCCTGTCCACCGCGAGTATCGTGCTCGTGCTGATTGGCATTCCACTCGGGTTGTCGTCCAAAAAAGGCGGCAAAGGCGCAGCGTTCGTGCTTGCCATAGTTCTGGTCTTCATTTACTACCTCCTCTACCTGTCCGGACTCACTCTCGCCCGCAATGGGCGGCTGCATGCCGTACTCGGCGTGTGGCTCGCTAATATTGTTTTCAGCGTGATCGGCGTGCTGCTGCTGTGGCGCGTAGACAAGATGCCGATCGAGATTGGGCTGGGTCAGTTCCTGATGGAAGAATGGAAAAAATGGACAACGGCCTGGTTTAAGAAAAGAGAAGAAGAGCGCGTGGCCGTCAGACCACGCTTTCACAAACGCTTTCCGCTCATTCTCGATGACTACGTTATTCGCAACTTTCTCAGCCATCTGGCGCTGATTGTTGCCAGCCTCATGGTGCTGGTCCTGGTATTTACATTTTTCGAGCTGCTGTCTGACATCATCCGCAACCGCATTCCTCTGGTCACTGTGGGCGAATATCTGCTCAATGTGATCCCTTCCGTCCTCTATCAGGTAGTAGTGCCTCTCAGCGTGTTGCTCGCAGTGGTTGTCACACTTGGCCTGATGCAGAAGTCCAACGAGATTACAGCCATGAAAGCCACCGGCATCAGCATTTATCGCACGGTCACCCCGATGCTGATCATCTGTGCGCTCCTCGCCTTTGGACTCTTCGTCCTGGAAGAGATGTACCTGCCGTACGCCAATAAGCGCGTAGAGACGCTGCGCAACACCATTAAAGAAAAGCCGGCTCAAACTTACTTGCGGCCTGATCGCAAATGGATTTTCGGCCAGCACAACACCATTTACTACTACGAGTTTTACGATCCGGAAACCGATCAATTCGGCAGCATCTCCGCCTTTGAGTTTGAACCACATACCTTCCAGATCACGAAGCGCATTTACGCTACACAGGCGCACTGGGAACCCAGTCTCCAGGAGTGGATATATGAACGCGGCTGGCAGCGATCCTTCCGCGGGCCCGCCATCGAGAACTTCGAGCAGTTCAAAATTGGCGAATTCGCCGAGTTGAATGAACTTCCTACATACTTCAAGAAGGAGGTGCGGCAGTCGCAGGAGATGAATTACCAGGAGCTGAGCAGCTACATCCACGACCTTCAGCAGGCGGGCTTTGACGTGGTCCGGCTGCGCGTGCAACTCCAGAAAAAACTTGCGTTCCCGTTGATCACGCTGGTGATGGCCGTACTGGCAGTTCCGTTTGCCCTCTCAGCAGGTCGCCGTGGCGCGCTCACCGGCGTTGCTGTCGCTCTCCTGCTCGGCGTTGTCTATTGGGTGACATCAGGATTGTTCGAAGCCATGGGCAACGTCAACCAGTTACCCCCAGCCCTCGCTGCCTGGTCTCCAGATGTGATCTTCTGCCTCGCCGGCGGATATTTGGTTCTGAAGACACCCTCGTAGCGTTAGCTGGAGCAAGTAGCTGTCGCAATGGGTTATTTCTGCGATGAAAACACTCGAGAAATGGTGGAGCGACAGCGTGCAAAATATGCGATCACATCGCATATTTTGCACGAGGCAATTGGGGTTGGTTTTGTAGGAGCTAATAGCTGGAAGCTGGCAGCTTGTTCCCAAGGACCAAAGGCCAATGGCTAAGGGCTGGTCAATCCAACTTATTCCATCGTGGCTGCATTTAGAATCATCTATTAAGCTTCATGCACAAGAACCTCAAGCCGCTGTATCCCTATCTGTGGAAATACAAGGGCACTTTGTTTATCGGGGCAATCTCGGTTTTGCTCATGAACGGAATCTGGGTGCTCTTTCCGCAGGTGATCCAGCGCGCCACGGATGCGCTGAACGGCCACGTAAAACAACGTGACGTTCTCTCTTCCGTCGTCCGCCGCGAGCTTCTTGTTTATTGCCTGCTCATGCTGGCCATAGCCTTCAGCAAGAGCATTTTCCAGTTCCTGACTCGCTGGCTGATGATCGGCGTCTCACGCGAGGTCGAGTACGATCTGCGCAATGATCTTTTCCGCCACCTGGAAGGCCTTTCTTACTCCTACTACCAGAAGACCCGCACCGGCGACATCATGGCCCGCGCTACCAATGATCTGAACGCTGTCCGCATGCTGCTGGGGCCGGCGATCATGTATTCCGCCAACACCATCGTGTTTACGGCCGCAGCTCTGTTCTTCATGTGGCGCACCAGTCCGCGGCTCACGTTGTATGCATTTGTACCTCTTCCACTCGCCAGCATTCTGATCCAATATTTTGGCCGTAAAATTCACGAGCGCTTTGAGCGCATCCAGGCGCAGTTTTCCGATATCTCCGCACTGGCCCAGGAGAATTTTTCCGGCGCGCGTGTGATCCGCGCCTATGCGCAGGAAGAACCGGAGATTGCCCGCTTCGAAAAATCCAATCAGGAATATGTCGCGCGCAGTCTGCCTCTGGCGCGACTGATGGGCATGCTCTGGCCCAGCCTGGAAATCATGCTCGGGTTCGCCATCGTGCTGGTGTTGTGGCTCGGCGGACGCGAGGTCCTGCTCCAACGCATGACTCTGGGACAATTCACCGCCTTCTACACCTATATCGTTCAACTGACATGGCCGGTCATCGCTCTCGGATGGGTCATCAATATCTTCCAGCGTGGAACCGCATCTATGGGCCGCATCAATGAAATCCTGGCTGCAAAGCCGGAAATCACGAATGCCGACGCTGCTCCGGATCTCGAGGACCGTGAAGTCATCGCCGGCGAAGTTGAGCTGCGTAATCTCAATTTCAGCTACAACGGCGTTCCCGTTCTTCAGGACATCAATCTGCACATTCCTGCAGGCAGCAGTCTTGCCATTGTCGGCCCAACCGGGTCAGGCAAGACCACTCTAGTCAGCCTGATTCCGAGAATTTACGACGCAGCTCCCGCATCAGTTCTGATCGATGGCCGCCCTATCCGCGAATATCAGTTGGAAACTTTACGCCGCAATATCGGGTTTGTCCCGCAGGAAACATTTTTGTTCAGCGACACAGTCCGGGGAAATATCGCGTTCGGCACTGAAAAAGCCACCGATGAAGAAGTGCGCGCCGCCGCCGAGGCCGCCAGCATCGCTGCCGATATTGAAGCCTTTCCTGCCCAATATGAAACCATTGTCGGCGAGCGCGGCATCACTCTTTCAGGAGGCCAGAAGCAGCGGACCGCGATCGCCCGCGCCATCATTCGCAATCCCCGCATCTTGATTCTCGATGACGCTCTCTCCAGCGTGGACACCTATACTGAAGAGCGAATCCTAAATCACCTGCGCCAGATCATGCGCGGCCGCACCACCATTTTCATCTCGCACCGCGTTTCTACCGTCCAGGCCGCGGATAAAATTGCAGTGCTGCATCAAGGGCGGATTGTTGAAGTCGGTACCCACGACGAGTTGCTCGCCCGAAACGGCTATTACACCGACTTGTACAATAAACAGCTTCTGGAAGAAGAACTGGCGCAAGTGTAGGTTAGAGCGCCACAGGCGCGGAATTACTGGGCCCACCGCGTAAGCGGTGGGTCGGCTTATGCACCGTCACATCATCCCCGAACTCCTCGATACCGACGCGGGAACTCCGCGCGAGATTCAGGATTCGCTCGCCGATCTCAAGACCATCAATCGCTATTTCGGTGGCCTGCACACCATGACGGAGCTGATATCTGAAGTCGCGACAAAGCAACAAAAAACATCTTTGTCCTGGCTGGACGTAGCAGGAGCCACAGGCGATCTGGCAGCCTTGACCACTGACTCACTTTCCAAACGCGGCATACAATTGCAACCGGTTTTGCTGGATCGCATGCCTGGACACATGAGCACGCCGGCATCCGGGCCGATTCAGGGAACCCCAACCAGCAATGGCCGCTATCTTTCGATTGCGGGCGACGCCCTCGCCCTCCCCTTCAAGGTGGACAGTTTCGATGTGGTCAGCTCCTGCCTGTTTGTGCATCATCTCGAACCAGCTCAGGTTGTTCAATTCACAAGTGAAGCCTTGCGCATTGCCCGCTATGCCGTGCTGATTAACGATCTCATTCGCCACCCGCTGCATGTGGCGCTTGCGTATGCTGGATACACTCTTTATCGAAGTCGTCTGACGCGCCACGATTCTGTAGCTTCTGTACGTCGTGCCTACACCATCGCCGAGATCGAGGATATGTTGCGCCAGACATGCGCCTCCACCATTGAAGTACGCCGCTTTTTTCCTTTTCGCATGGGAGTCATTGCTTGGAAGCAGCTGACTACGACCTGATCGTCGCCGGAGCAGGACCGGCGGGCTCTGCGTGTGCCATTACTGCCGCGCGGGGTGGCGCCCGAGTGCTGCTTCTGGAAAAAGACAAACTCCCACGACACAAAGTCTGCGGCGAGTTCGTCTCTCCGGAATCTCTTCACCTGCTCGAATCACTGCTGGGAGAAAACTTTAACAGTTTTAACGACAAGCCCCAGATCGGCTCGGCCCGCGTTTTCTCTGGACGAAAGATCGTCGCACTCCCCATCTCTCCTCCAGCCCGAAGCATTTCCCGATTTGAACTCGACCAGGCACTGCTCCAGATGGCCCGCCACACGGGAGTAGACGTGAAAGAGCAAACAACGGTCCGCAACCTCGAGCTGATGGCCGACAACAACAATGTAAGAGTACAGATTGTGCTCTCCACTGTCTCCGGCACGACAATTGAAGCCCAGAAATCCTTCACTGCGCGTGCAGTTGTGAACTCTACCGGACGCTGGTCGCAGCTCACGCAGCCTGCGGAAGTCAAGGGACATAAATGGATCGGTCTGAAAGCGCATTATCGTGAAGCCCGGCCTTCCCCTACAGTGGACTTGTACTTTTTCGATGGTGGTTACTGCGGAGTGCAGCCGGTCGGCAAAGACGCTGTGAATGCCTGTGCCATGGTGCAGTCTGATGCCGCACATTCCCTCGAAGAAGTATTCTCCCGCGAACCTGATTTGTGGCAGCGCAGCCGCAGCTGGGAGCCGCTATTCCCCACAATCACTACTTCCCCATTGTATTTTCGCTCGCCGCAACCCGAATCGAATAACATGCTCATGGCGGGCGATGCCGCTGCCTTCATAGACCCCTTTGCCGGAGACGGCATCTCGCTCGCGCTGCACAGCGGAACTGTGGCCGCTGAGTCTCTTCTCCCGCATTTTCAAGGCAAGTGCTCTTTGTCCGAAGCGGCCCAGCAATATCGAGCAGCCTACTTAAAACGATTTGCCCCGGCATTCCGCAATGCAGCCCGCGTTCGCATGATGGTTTCAGCGCCGCCGGCAATTCGCTCGCTGCTGGTCAGCCTCGTAGGTTTGAGACCATTCGCAAAAGCCATCGTGCGCAGCACGCGTGTGAAGGCGTAACTGGAGATCAGTCCAATCAGTTGTGCTCAGTGGTAAGGTTTTGGTTTTGACGTTTGCGGTTTTGCTGTTGCCTGTTGCCTGGTTCTAATTTCCCGCCGCCCTCGTTGCCGCTGACCGCAGCACTCTCCTCAGCACTCCCAGCAGCTCTGCCGCCTCGAACGGCTTCACAAAGCACAACTGCTGGGTCGCGTTAATAAAACTGCGCGACCCTGAATCAACGCCATTGGTCAGCATCAGAACGGTTCGCGCCGCGATTTCCGGGCGTGTCTCCCGCATCCAGCGCATAAGCTCGTCACTGCTTACCGGACCCGATGTCTTGCTGTCCAGCAACACAATGTCGAAGTTCTGCTGCTTGAGCAGTTCCAGCGCCTTCTCGCCGGAGTCAAGCGCCACAACATCAAAGCCAGCGGTTGCCAGCACTTCACGTTCAAAATTGAGCGCACTCTCGTCGTCCACCAGAAGCACCCGCCCCTGCACCGATGACTCGCGCCTTGCCAGGATCCGCTCGCGTTCCGTCATTGGCTTCTCACCCACCGCAATGGGCAAACGCACGCGAACTAACGCGCCTCCGCGGGAATGATTCAGGGCCGAAATCTCTCCGCCATGCTCTTTCACGATTCCATAGCAGATGCTCAGGCCCAGTCCTGTGCCTTTGCCCACACCTTTTGTGGTGTAAAACGGATCAAATACATGTTTCGGATCCACCATGCCCGGACCGGAATCATGGAACTCGCAAACCACGTAGCCGGCATCCGCGGCAATGCTGATTCGCAGCCTGCCTCCGCGGCCATGATCCAGGATCGCATCCACGGCATTGTTGATGATGTTCAAAAACACCTGCTCAAGTTGATGCGGGTCGGCCACGACAAACGGCAAAGTAGAATCGAAGTCTTTCTCCAGGACAATGTTGTTGGTTTTCAGTTCGTAATCGCGCAGAGCAATTGTGTCTTCCATCACTCTGCGCAAGTCCACGTGGATGCGTTGCGGCCTGTGCTGGCGCGAAAACGAGAGCAAATTCTGCACGATTCTCTGCGCCCGGTCCGTCTGCTTGTGCAGTTTTTGCAGGAACTCGCGTATCCGGGGCTCCAGTTGCTCACTTTCCAGCAACTGCGTGTATCCGCTGATTGCAGTCAAAGGGTTATTCATTTCGTGGGCCACGCCGGAAATCAACCGGCCCACGGCAGACATTTTTTCGCTCTGCAGAAGCTGTTCCTGGGTGCGGCGCAGGTCCTCATAGGCCTTGCGAGTTTCTTCATAAAGCTGGATCTTGTCGATGGTGGTCGCAAGCTGGCGGCCCACTGCCACCATCACGTTGTCATCCGCCGGGCCAAATTCGCGCGCTGACCTGCTGCTCGTGCCCAGAACGCCCAGAATCTGGTCTTTTCGCCAAAGAATCATCCACAGCAGGGCCTTAAGCCCTTCGGCCTCAATAAATTTTCCCGGAAAGGGCGCCGTAACAATAGCTCCCTGGTCCTTGATGATCTCAGTGTGGTCCGCTTTGATGCTTTCCACCAGTTCAGCCGGCATGACAAATTCGGTATTGTCCTGCAGCCATGTGCTGCGATGGCCGTAACTGGAGCGTTTGCGCAACGTGTTGGTCTGCTCATCAAAGAGATACACCGCAGCCGTATCTGTCCCGAATAGCTCGACAATTTTCAGCAACGTAGCCTCTAGGATTTCATCCAGGTCGAAAGACTGGTTGAAGGTCACGGCAATCGCATTCAGAGCAGAGAGTTCGCGGTTTCTCCTGCGAATCTCGTCTTCTGCCTGTTTCTTTTCCGTGATATCAAGCACCACGCCTTGATACAGCCTGCCGGGGCCGCTGGGATCAGGTGCGGCAAAGCTGCTCTCGATCACGCTGATTTGCCGCCCATCTTTGCGCTGCAGGGAAAATTCAAAATTTTTCACAAACCCGTGCTCTTCCATTTCCGTCACAAATTTGCAGCGATCGCTGATGTCCACATAGAGGCACCTCGCCACGTCCTGCATCTGCAACAGCTCTTCTTTCGTGGAGTAACCCAGCATGGAGACAAACGCCTCATTGCAATCCAGAATGCGGCCTTCGGGCGACGATATGAACACGCCCTCCTGCATATGATCGAACAGCGTTTTGTAGTGCTCCTCCGCGGCCTTGATTTCCGTGAGGTCGTGGACAGAGCGCACCAGTTGCTGCACCAGCCTGCGATTCTCTGCTGCCAGCCCCAGTTGGCTCGCCGCAGCCTTCAGAAACTGCTTGTCCTCTTCCGTGTACGTCCGGTTCCAGCTCATACCCAGGGACAGCACACCGATTCGTGAACTCTTGCCGATCACGGGAACAACCACAATGTGCTCGATGCCACATGCCTTCAATGCCGGCTGTGTTGAAGGAATCATCTCGGCGAGTTTGATCGTTCCCACTTCGCTCTGGGCCAGCAGTTGCCCGCTGATGCTCCTCGCCAGGTCGATCTCGCTGATCTCGTTCGCAACCTCATCCGGAAGCCCACGCTGGACTGCCAGCCGCAACTTCTCATCCTCAAGAAACCTGAACCAGCCGGCTTTTGCGCCGGTGATCTGTATAAGCTCAGTCAGCGTGGCGTTGACAATCGGCAGAAAATCATCGGTTCCTGATATGACGCTGCTGATCCGGTTCACAGTGTCCAGTCGCCGTGTCTGCAGGCGCGAGTCATCCAGCACTATCATCATCATGCTGATGCCCAGCAGCACATCCACCAGAATCCCGTAGGACAGAGTCGGGTGGTATTGGCACAATAAAACCAGCGCGGCGCCAAGCAACCATGCCCCAGTGTTCCCCCTTCCCTGCGCGAACAGGATCAACCGCAATGCCGTGGTCCATGTGATCGCTCGCCATGCAATCGCAAAGATCAACCCGGGGACGCCCGTGTGCGCAAACCATGCTCCCTGAAGCACACCCAGCAGCAGGACGACAACGATTAAGCCTTGCAGGTAAAAAGGAAAACGCGGCGGGTAAATGTAATAGAAGATAGCGGCCGAAAAAAGCCCAACCGCCAGCACAAAACCCGCGTTGCCCAGCGCCAGCCACGTCACTTCCCGGTGTGACAGGCTGATGGCCAGAAAGAGCTTGGCCATACTGTAAACAGCCCATCCCGCGATCCACGGCAGCAGATATTTCTGCCGGAAGCTGCGATACAACAGCACCGCCGCCCCCAGCAGAATCAGGGGTGCCGAAGCCTCAGCCAGAAACGCGGATTGCAGTTCCGGGTACATTTGTCGCCAATAACCTGAATGTCAATGGAGTACGAGGGTTATGCACTTTTGTACCACGGATTCCGGCTATTTCGTGGGGTTTTTCGGCCACGGTTCACGCCATAGTAATGACCGCATGAATGCGTTCAGGCGCCTGAAATTCACAAGCGAAGGGCTCCCATTTGGCCGCGGTCCAACGCAAACCGAAGGTAATAGCGACCACGTAAAATCAATTGTTTTTCCAGAGACTCTGGGTTACAGTGTAGCCTTCCCCCGGAGAAAAGCTGTGTTAGGGCACTTACGCAAGTGCCGAATCCTGCCGAAGCAAGACTTGTATCAGAGCACGACTCAGCATCAGCCGTCGAACGTGATTTGAGCAACAAGGAAATGGTCGCGCGGAACAGCTCATTACTAAGTACTAAATACTAATTACTGCTTTCATGACCACAGAGCGCATTCTGGTTGTCGACGACGAGGAACCGATCAGGGAGATCATCTCGTCCATGCTGAGCGCCGCGGGCTACAAGACCCGGCAGGCATCCTCCGGCATGGAAGCCCTCGCCATGCTGAACGCCAATGGCGAATTCGAATTGGTGCTCTCTGACCTGATGATGGCAGAACTGGATGGCATCGCCCTCCTGGAGCGCGTAAAAGAAAAATATCCTGACATGCCGGTCATCATGGTCACTGCCGTGCACGATATTTCCGTGGCGCTGGCCGCCATCCGTAATGGCGCCTATGATTACCTGCTCAAACCATTTGAGCGCGAACAGCTTCTGGCCATCGTGCGCCGCGCGTTGGAACATCGCCGCCTGAAGCTGGAGAACCGTGCTTATCAGTCAAACCTAGAATCGCTGGTCGCCGCGCGCACTGAACAGCTTCGCCAGGCAATGAACGACCTGGAACGCTCGTATGACATCACGCTCGAAGCCCTGGGCGACGCGCTCGACTTGAAAGACGCCGAAACGGAAGGCCACTCCAAGCGCGTGACGGCATTTACCATCGCCATTGCTCGCGCCATGGGGCTCTCCGGCGACCGCATTCGCGTGATCGCCCGGGGCGCGTTCCTCCACGACATCGGCAAGATGGCCATTCCAGACGCCATTTTGCGCAAGCCCGGCGCGCTTACGCCGGAAGAGGTTGCCATCATGCGCGAGCACTGCTTCCGTGGTTATCAGATGCTGCGCAAAATTCCGTTTCTCTCGGAAGCCTCAGAGATCGTCTACGCCCACCAGGAACGCTATGATGGCACCGGCTATCCACGGGGTCTTCGTGGCGAAGACATTCCCCTGGGGGCAAGGATCTTCTCCGTAGCCGATACCCTGGACGCCATGACCTCTGATCGCCCGTATCGGGCGGCCCAATCCGTTACCGCTGCGCGCGAAGAGATCATTCGCTTTTCCGGCAGGCAATTTGATCCCGAGGTCGTGCGCGTGTTCCTACAAATGCCGGACACCATCTGGGAAGACCTGCGCAAAGAAATCAACCAGCAAAGCTACCGCTTCACCTACCCAATCAAATCCATCCCCGCCGCCGCAGCCATGAATCAGTGAGTAAAACCAGTACTTAGTACTTAGTATTTAGTTCTTAGCCGCCAAACCTCATCCACCCTGTCATCCTGAGGCATGATCGGGCAAAGCACGATCGTGCCGTGAGGATCTGCTCTGGCGGGGCCCCCAGCGCGCGCGGTTTTCTTGGTTGCGCGTGATGGGGTGCAGGCTGCAGTTTCGCGTAAGCCAAGTTAGCATGTTCCGCCAAGACTTTGTCCTCCAGCCACGCACGTTATAATAAAGAGATTTACACGATGTGAAATCGCAGTCAGAGCGTAGCGGGATAAGAATTTGGCCATGCCGACCATGCTCTCCACTTGGTCCACAACGTTCGCGGGCTGAGTGCTGACTGCCGAGTGCTAAATGCTTCGTTATGGACTTCCGTCTCATCAGCGACTACAAACCCAAAGGCGACCAGGTCACCGCCATTGAAGAGCTCACCCGGGGTATCTACGCCGGAGATAAGCACCAGGTGCTGCTCGGTGTAACCGGCTCAGGCAAGACCTACACCATGGCCAAAGTGATCGAGCAGTTGAATCGCCCAGCGCTTGTCCTGGCCCACAACAAGACCCTGGCGGCGCAGCTCTATCATGAGTTCAAGCAGTTTTTCCCCAATAACGCAGTCGAATATTTTGTCTCTTACTACGATTATTACCAGCCGGAAGCCTACATTCCCGCCAGCGACGTCTACATAGAAAAAGACGCCACCATCAACGACGAACTGGATAAGCTCCGCCTCTCCGCCACGCGCTCGCTTTTCGAGCGCCGCGACTCAATCATCGTAGCCTCGGTAAGCTGCATCTACGGCCTCGGCTCTCCCGAGGCGTATTACGGCATGCTGCTGTTTCTGGAAAAAGGCCAGCGCATCCGTCGCAACGATATTTTCAGCAAGCTCGTCGAGATTCTCTACGAGCGCAACGACGTCGATTTCCGCCGAGGCACCTTCCGCGTTCGCGGCGACGTCATCGAGGTCTTCCCCACTTACGACGACAACGCTTATCGAATCGAACTCTTCGGCGACGAAGTTGACTCGCTCTCCCAGATTGATCCTCTTTTCGGCACGGTCAAACAGAAATACACGCGCCTGCCCATCTATCCCAAGAGCCATTACGTAATGTCGCAGGACCAGCGCAGTCACGCCATGGAGACGATCCTGGAAGAGCTGGCATGGTGGGAAAAAGAACTGGAAAAGGAAGGCCGGCTGGTGGAAGCGCAGCGCATCCACCAGCGCACGCGTTTCGATCTGGAGATGATCAAGTCTGTCGGCTACTGCCACGGGATTGAGAATTACTCGCGCCATTTTTCCGGACGCCTGCCCGGAGAGCCTCCGCCCACGCTACTGGATTATTTCCCGCGCGACTTCATCATGTTCATTGACGAATCGCACCAGACGGTACCGCAGTTGCACGCCATGTGGCACGGCGACCGCTCGCGCAAAGAGAATCTCGTGCAATACGGATTCCGTCTGCCGTCTGCGCTGGATAACCGTCCATTGAAGTTCGAAGAATTTGAAGAGCGGGTAAACCAAGCCATCTACGTCTCAGCCACGCCCGGCCCTTACGAGCTTACGAAATCCGCGGGAGTTGTGGTGGAGCAGATCATCCGTCCCACCGGACTGGTTGATCCCCCAGTAGAGGTGCGTCCCGTAAAGGGCCAGATTGACGATCTGCTGCACGAAATTCGCGATCGCGTGAGCAAGGCTGAGCGCGTGCTGGTCACTACTCTGACCAAGCGCATGGCGGAAGATCTGGCCGAATACTATGCGGAAGTAGGAGTGCGCTGCCGCTATATGCACTCGGAAATCGAGACTCTGGAGCGAATCAAACTTCTGCGCGATCTGCGCAAAGGCGAATACGACGTTCTGATCGGCATCAACCTGCTGCGCGAAGGCCTCGATTTGCCGGAGGTTTCTTTAGTTGCTGTGCTCGACGCCGATAAAGAAGGCTTCCTGCGCTCCAGCGGATCACTGATTCAAACCATGGGCCGCTGCGCCCGCAACGTGAATGGCAGGGCTATTCTCTACGCTGATCGTGTAACCGAATCCATGCAGCGAGCCATGGACGAAACCGAGCGCCGCCGCGCCATCCAGCAGGCATACAACCAGCAGCACGGCATCATTCCCGAAACCATCATCCGCCCGGTTGCCATGTCGCTGGCCGGCATAGCCGAAGCCGATTATGTAGACATAAGCGAAGCCGCCGACGGCCTGCCAGACTTCAAGTCCCAGGAAGAACTCGATTCCTACATCGCCAAACTGGAGGCAGACATGCGCGAAGCCGCCAAGAGATTCGAGTTCGAAAAAGCCGCAAAGCTGCGCGATACCGTCCGCGAGCTAAGAGCAAAAGAATTCTTATTTACCTGAACACTTCACTCAGTGTGGAACGCACCGCTCGGTCTTGCCTTTGGTTTTGCGGTTGATTTCTATTCCCTATTCCCTAGCTGTCGCCCGTTGTCTGTTCTTCAGTCCGACTCAGTTCCGCCCCCTGCCTTCTGACTTCTGACTACTCGGGATATCAAAAGTGAAGCCATTGCCAGTTAGACCGGAAATGATGCGCCAAAGCGGGACCCGTATCAGGACACGGCTTCGGTCGGGCCGACGCGTCCCCTGGCGTGATCACAACACGGCGTGATGCCGGTCACAGCAGCCTGATCTAACCCCCCTCATAGTGTCATTTCGGGACTCCGTTCTTGCCGCGCATACCACGGCCACATTCAGCTTGGGTTTTTGCCACGAAAAGTAACGTCTGATGTTCCGCAGAACCTGTCAAGAACAGACAAGACGATCTCTTCATAAGCGCTTTTCCATGCGTTATGTGGCCCTCTTTCATTTCCTAAATTCAATTCTCTCAATAAGGAGCTTTTTCAATGTTGAACAAATCTGTACGCTTTAGATTGGCACTGGCTTCTGTCTTGTTGCTGTTCTGTTTGGGTGCGAGCCCAGTGCAGGCCGCAACCACCACCTTAACCGGTACGTTGGCTGATGGAGCTACGTACCTGATTGACGTTCCGTCGCCCTGGAATGGGACTCTGCTGCTTTACAACCACATGTATTTCCCTCCCGGCGGACCGAATCCGGCGCTGGATGCGGGCGATCCCGCTACTCGTGATTTTTTGCTGGCCAACGGTTTT
>DATDNH010000434.1:0-5132 GCA_036518395.1 Candidatus Angelobacter sp.
TGATTGCGCGGCGCACAGAGCCGCATCTGGCCAAAGCTGCAGAGAAGCGCGTGGAACGCTGGCGCAAAATCGCAAGGGAAGCGGCACAACAGGCGCGACGAGAAGCGCCGCCGGAAATTTTGACTGCTGTTCCGCTCAAAAAAGCAATTGAAATGGCCAGCGGCTGCCGCATCGTTCTTTCTGAGTTAGAAAAAGAAACCGCGCTGAAATCAGTCTTCTCCGAAAGCGCACCACCGATTTTTCTGGCCTTCGGCCCCGAAGGCGGCTGGACCTCAGAAGAGTTACAACTGTTCACCGAAGGTCGCTGGAGAGCGGCGTCTCTCGGCAATACAATCCTTCGCACTGAAACCGCCGCCATCGCCGCCGTGGCCATCACCATGACGGAATTTTCGACGACCATCTCTAAACCGCGTCATCCTGAGACATGATCGGGCAAAGCACGATCATGCGGAAGGATCTGCTCCGCTGCAGCATCGCGTGAGCCAAGAAGGCTTGGTTTCGACGCATCTGTGGAAATCGCTGCTGTTAGTCAGGCGATATAAGGTTTTTCCTCATTGCTTCTTTCGCTTTTTTTTCACATAATTCCAAGCGGCACTCTCCGCTGACAATTCGTGGCCAAGACGTTCATCCCCAACGCGAAGCAGAAGCAGGCAATCGAGCACATCCACGGCCCCATGCTGGTGCTGGCCGGCGCGGGCACAGGCAAGACCTCAGTGTTGGTGGAACGCATTGCATGGCTGATCGAAAACGGTCATGCTGCGCCCGAGGAAATCCTCGCCATCACCTTCACCGACAATGCGGCGGCGGAAATGAAGGAGCGCGTGGCCAGTCGGCTGCGGCGCAAAACCGCTATCTCCGCAGCAACCTTTAACGCTTACTGCCAGGGAATTCTCAAGCGCAACCGCCGGGATTTTTCTGTTCTCATTCCTGAAGACGTTTACGTTTTCCTGCGCCAGAACATCGAGAAGCTGGAGCTCGAGCGCTTCATCAAACCGGCCGACGTGGGCGAGTTCCTCTACGACCTGCGCACTTTTTTTGATCGCTGCCATGAAGAGCTGGTTGAGCCGAAGGATTTTCAGCAATACATCGACACGCTTCAGCCCGGGCCCGATCTGCCGCGCAACTGCCGTTCCAAAGACATAGATAAGGTTGGCCCGCAGGAGATCATCAATCGCTGGCAGGAGATCGCGCGCGTCTACTCAAATGCCATGCGTTTGCTCGAAGAAGAGAACCTGGGCACGTTCGGCATGCAGATCAGCAGGGCGGTACGATTGCTTCTGAATGATGCGAACCTTCTGGTTCGGGAACGCAAACGCGCGCGCTTTATCCTGGTCGACGAATTTCAGGACTGCAATTCCAGCAACATCATCCTGACCCAACTAATCGCCGGAGACGAGAAAAACATTTTTGCCGTGGGCGACCCCGATCAGGCCATCTATCGTTTTCGCGGCGCCTCCAGCGCGGCGTTTGAAGAGTTTCAAAAGCGTTTTCCCCAGACGCGGCGCGTCACGCTCGACGAAAACCAGCGCTCGCGAGGAAACATCCTGCGCGTGGCCTTTGCCGCGATCAGCCAGAACCCTGATATTTCATCCGGACGAGCGGACCTCCACTTTCGCCGCTCGCCCCTTCAGTCTGCTCGCGACCTGCGCGATCAGCAAAGCGGCCGCCTGGTTTTTGACGACCCGGTGGAGGTTGCAATCAGCTCGTCGGACGCGCGCGAAGCCGCTGATATCGCGGAAGAGATCGTTCATTTGCAGATGGCCAGAAGTCCTCGCGAGCCATATTCCATGGCCGTGCTCTACCGCTCACACTTCAACCGGGAAAAACTGATGGAGGAGCTGGCCGCGCGCGATATTCCTTTCATGGTGAAGGGAATGGATGTTCTGGATACAGCCGTGGTGCGCGATCTATTGGCGGTGGCGCGGGCCGTGGCCAATGACGCGGATGCGGAAAGTCTGTTTCGCATGTGTGCGTTTCCGCAGTTTGCCATGGACGCCAAAGAGCTGCGCGAAAAGCTTTCCGGCGCAGCCAACAAAAGCACCTTCAGGGCGATCCTGAATAATCTGGACGGAGGAAATCGCATCCTGGCCGCCGTGGAGTCGGCGCGGAACTTCATTGCACAACAGAAAATCACGGTAGGCGGAATCTTCGATTACCTTGTCCGCGAGTTTGAACTGCCAAGCGATGATCCGGCGCTTAAGGCGCTGCTGCGCTTTATTGGCGAGTGGGAGCAAAAGCCCTACACGCACGACAAATCATTGCCGGCATTTTTGCAGTATGTGGAATATTTTGACGAAGCCGGAGGCGTGGTCCCGCTGCTGACCGAGGAACAACTCGAGCAGGCCGCTATTGAAAACCCCGATGCAGTCCAGCTCATGACGGTCCACGGCGCAAAAGGTCTCGAGTTCTCTCATGTGTGGGTGCTGCGCGTGACTTCGCCATCGTTTCCCACACAATATCGCGAATCGCTGTTTGAGTTTCCTCCAGCATTGCGCAGGTGCATCGCGATCGGCGACGGCAAAGAAATCAACGAGCAGGAAGAGCGGCGGCTCTTTTATGTCGCGATCACGCGCGCGCGCGACCGGCTCACGCTCTGCTCTCGTCCCGGTCGCGGGCAGGACCCCACGCCGCCGGGATTTCTGCGCCCGCTGTTGCAGAACCGGACCTTGAATTCGAGCTTACGGAAGCGTGACGCGCGCCATGCTCCCATGGCTCCCGGCCCATTCACGCAGGTTTCGACGATGGCTTCCTGGATGCTCCTGTCGCCGGCATTTGTGACTTCAGAAGTTACGCTCAGCGCCAATGCGGTCGAAAGTTACTCGACCTGTCCGCTGAAGTTCAAGCTCGAACGCGATTGGCGGATTCCCGGCGACGCGTCGGCGGCTATGCAATTTGGCAATGCCGTGCACACGGTCTTGAAGAATTATTATGACCCATCGCCGATCGTGCCCCAACAAAGCGTGGCAGATGTGGTAACGGCCTTCCGCCACGAGTTTGCCAAAGCCATGATCGAAGACGCAGTGCAGCGGCAGCTCTATGAAGAGCAGGGAAGACGGCACCTGGAGCGGCTCGTCACGTCAAAGCCGCGAGGCTCAATGGAAGTGATTGCCGCAGAACTTCGGTTCGATTTCACTCTGGGCAAGCTGAAAATTACCGGACGCATCGACCGCATGGACCGCATTGAAGGCAACTGTGTTCGCGTGATCGATTACAAGACCGGCAAACCGTGGAACCAGAAAGATGCCGATGACAGCCTGCAACTTTCCATCTATGCCATGGGCGCGGCAGAGTTGAAATATGCCGCGCGCGAACTCGTGCTGCTGAACGTTCGCGGCAATGAAGAAATAGTCACCGGCCGCACTCCCGCTCAACTCGAGAGAGCTCGGCGCAGGATTGAAGAAGCGGCGGAAGGAATCGCCGCCGGTGAATTTGATCCCCGGCCCGGGCTACATTGCAAGTGGTGCGCGTTTGCGCGGCTCTGCCCGGCAACCGAGCAGCGTGTGCTGGTCCCACTCAGGGCGCTGACCGCCGGAGTCGACGCATGACGATCGCGCTGGGAATCGCCATCGGCATCGCGGCCGTGCTGGCTGCTCTGCTCATCTTCCGCAACCGACCGGAAAGCCAGGACCCCGCTGTGGCGGAGCTTCGCATGGACGTGCAGTCGCTTCGCGCCAGCACAGAGGGCTCCGTGCAGAATGTGACTGCGCTGGGATCGCAGTTGCAGCAGGTGACGGCTCAGGTGCAGAAGTCACTGGCGGATGTAACGTCGCAGCTTGGCACACGGCTCGACTCCATCAATCGCCAGGTGACGGAGCAGTTGAACCAGAGTGCTACCGTGATGAATGCCAGCACGGACGCAGTGAGCAGGCACGTTGCGGATGTCCAGAGCACATTCGCCGGACTGCAAAAGCAGGTAGGCGAGATGACGGCACAGGCGCGACATCTTTCCGAGCTGTCAAAATCCGTCACCGCGATTGAGCACGTTCTGCGCGCACCCAAGATGCGCGGGAACTTTGGCGAAGAGCAGCTGGAGGCGTTGCTGGCCATGGTCTTCGCCAAGCATCAGTTTGCATTGCAATACCGGTTTGCTTCGGGCGAAGTTGCTGACGCGCTTCTCTTGCTTCCTCCGGGCAACGTTGCCGTCGACTCCAAATTCCCTTTGGAAAACTTTCGCCGCATTGCCGAAGCGCCGACAGAAGATGAAAAAAAATCTTCGCGCCGGGATTTTCTTCGTGACGTGAAGAGACGCGTGGACGAGATTGCCGCGCGCTACATCCGTCCTGCCGAAGGCACGCTGCCTTTTGCCCTGATGTATGTGCCGGCAGAAAACGTCTATTACGAAACCATCATTCGCGACGATGAAGGGTACCAGCTTTACCGCTATTGCCTGGAGAAGCGCGTGGTGCCGGTTTCTCCCAACTCCTTCTATGCCTATCTGCAAACCATTCTGGTGGGCTTGAAAGGCCTTCAGGTGAGCCAGCGCGCGGACATCATCGTGCGCGAGATTGAGTCGCTGCGCATTGAATTGGAGAAGTTTGTCAAAGCTTACGACACGGTCGGACAGCACATCCGCAATGCATCGGCGAAACTCGAGGAAGGCGCCAAGCTCCTTACCAAAGTGGAACTGCGGGTGGAGAGCCTGGCCGGCAACGGCGCCGAACAGGCCGAGCTGTTTGCCGATGAGAGAAAATCGTTGCGGGCGGGAACTTCGTAAATCGCTCTGTTCGAGTTTATCCCGAGCGAACGCGAGGGATCCCTACTCACACAAAAAGCGATCGAATGCACCATCGGGTCATCGCAACGAGCAAGCAATGAATGATGGCGTCCGCCCTGCGAGTGCATATATGCCGGCAGGGTTCCCTCGCTCCGCTCGGGATAAACTACAAAAACCCCAAAAAAGAGGGAACGCTTTGCGCGTTCCCTCTCAGCTTTTTAAAGGGCGTTACTTCTTTTTCTTGCCACCCTTTTTCGAACCACCTTTTTTCTTTGCTGCCATTTTTCTATTCTCCCTTTTCCATTTTTCATGGATATGCGGTCTAGTGAAAAAACCGCAACTGATGATTGTATAGAGATATTGAAAATTGAAGTCAAGAGAAAAATTGATGACGTTGGTCACGGCAGCAACTCTCGTT
>DATDNH010000435.1:0-5796 GCA_036518395.1 Candidatus Angelobacter sp.
ACCGGAACAATGTAAGCGATATAGCTCACAAGACCGACTGTAAGCGCTGCGGTGAGTCCCGGATCCATGACCAACAGCGACAGCCAGCCGTATAGGAATGCGACCAATTCGCCGTATGATTCTCGCAAGTAAACGTATCCACCACCTGCCGCAGGAAAACGAGAGGCCAAATCGCCATAGCAGAGTGCGCCGAACAGCGCGGTCATGCCCATCCCAGCCCATACAAGCGCAATTAAGGCTGGTGCGCCCAGCATGCGAGCCATGCCAGCGGGAGTGAGAAATATACCGACGGCAATTGCTTCTCCGGCTACCGCGGCCGTGGCGGCCCCAAGTCCGAGTTGGCGACCGAGTTCGCCCGCATCGGCCCGCGGCAGGATTTGCTGTTGTGGTGATGCTGGCACGGTCCTCACGCGTGATAGATTCTTAAATTCGGATAGCGTCAAAGTAGAATACTCCTTTGCAGAGCACTGAATGGAGACGCACATGGGGAACTCCTCGGACGGTTTCGCAGTGGGAAAGCCAGCGACGAAGATCAAGATTATCGAGGATGAGGACGCAGCAGGCGAAACTGCCCGCGCCTATGATTTTTGGCGTGCCGGATCAGGACGGGAGAAGGTGCCAGGCATCATCAAGTGTTTCGGCGCTCGCCCGGACTTTCTGCGGCAGGTAGTCGAATTCTCAAATAGCGTGCACTTTTCAGAAGGACATCTTTGCCGCCGGCACAAGGAAATGCTGGCCGCCTATGTCTCCTATCTGAACCGGTGCCCTTATTGACTGGACAGTCATGCCTACTTCCTGCGGGTTCAGGGAGCAACAGATGAGTGCGTTGAGGCAATCTTGCAAGGCAAGGTGGAGGAGGCGGGCCTGACGGCAGCCGAACGAGCGCTGCTCGAGTATGCCAGGTTGATAACTGAAGCGGCGTACCGCTCCACAGGGGAAGACGTCCAGAAACTTCGTGACCTGGGCTGGAAAGAGGAGCAAATTGCGGAGGCGGTATACGTTATCTCGCTGTTCGCATTCTTTAACCGGGTTGCCGATGCCTTCGGCGTTCCTTCACAAAATTACCTCGCAGCCGCGCAAAAAAATACGCCTTGATTGTCTAAGGATTAAGTGTGTCCTAACTCTCGGGAAGGCCTAACTTAAACGTTTCGGCTGCATAAAATTGCTTTTCAAATGCCATGGTCTGGTGGTAATATTTCAGCCCGCAATTCCCGTAATCTATCAGGAGGCACAATGGCGGCACCGGCTACGATCCAACATCCAGCTGTTCCGGCGAACCACCTCAGTTTTTACGAAAAGCTCAACACGCGCTGGCATAGGCGAGCGCTCTGGATTTTCATGCTTGTCGTGCTGGCGCACTGGGCGGAGCATGTGGCGCAGGCCTGGCAGATTTACGTCATGGGCATGCACCCTCACATGGCAAACGGCTTTCTGGGCATGTATTATCCGTGGCTCGTGCACACGGAGGTACTCCACTATGGCTATGCATTGGTGATGTTGATCGGGATCTGGGTGCTTCGCAAGGGGTTCACGGGTACCTCAAGGAAGTGGTGGACGGTCGCGCTGGTCATCCAGTTCTGGCACCACATTGAGCACGCACTGTTGATTACGCAAGCCACACTGCACCATAACTTCTTTGGCGCAGCAGTGCCGACCAGCATTCTTCAGTTAATGTTTCCGAGGGTGGAGCTGCATCTCTTCTATAACACCGTTGTTTTCATCCCGATGGTGATTGGCATGTACTACCACATGTTTCCGCCGAAGACAGAAACAGCCCATGCTGCCTGCTCTTGTGCCTGGCGATCAAAAGCAGCCGCCAGTGCGGCGTGAGCTGACGGGTTACGCGGTCAAAGAGCTAACAGACTGCGCCTGGTTGGAGGGATATCGTATTCTAGGTCTCATCACTCTTGATTTTCGGGACATGACGGTTGCGCGCAAGGGCACGTTCAAGAGTGGCTGACCCGCCATGACAAAAAGTTCCGTCGCAATCATCTTTCTCTCAGTGTGTGCCTGTCTTCTGACGGCGTGTAGCTCGGGCGACAAAGTGCCGGCGAGATCATCACCGCAATATTCTGAAGCTGTTTCAACTTTCTATGTTGGATTAGCCGCGCTGCAAGTTGGCGATGATGTGCATGCTGACAGCGCACTGCCGCAGTTCACACAACTGGCCCCGGGCGAGCCTGCCGGCTGGGCGAACTGGGGAATTCTGGCCCTCCGGCAAAGAGATTACAATGCCGCCGCTCAGAGGATGGAACGCGCCGGAAAGATTGTTCCAGAAAATAGCCAAATTCACTACCTCCAGGGTCTTCTTGAAAGCGAACGAGGAAATTCCGCGCAAGCGCTCCAGGAATTCCGCAGGGCAGCAGAGTTGGATACCAGAGACGGGCGAGCCAGATATGCACTGGCCGAAGAGATCGAGCGAGGCGGCGGCGATAACAGCGACGCGGATTTTCAGCGCGCGATCGAGCAGATTCTCGCAGCCGATCCGGACAATCTGGCTGCACTGCTCGAGTTAGCCCGCATCGCCGCCAAGCGCGGGGACGTAACGACACTCAGGTCGGCCGTGACAAAAATCAGCAGCCGGTCGGAGAACTGGCCTCCGGAGGTCAAGCAACAACTCGCGGCTCTCCAGGCGGCAATTGCCGGTCCTGATCCGCGAGCGGCCGGAACCAGAACTATTTTTCTGCGCAATGTTCTGGTGCGTGTTCCCGAATACCGGCGCGACCTCTCCCGAATCAAGCCTGCGCCAGGCGAGGGGGCACAGCCATTTACGCGTTTTCTAAAGATGGAGACGCCCGGTTCCTCTCCCGCGCCAGCCGATACCAGTCTTGCGTTTACATCGGAACAACTTTCCGGTGATGGGAAGTCTGGCAACGAAAAGTGGGATTGGGTCGGAGCCATCTCGCTGGGTATCACGGGAAATCCGGTATCCGCCAAGGCAAACGGCCACACTGTGTGTTTGTCGAGCGGCGCGTGCCTTCCATACCCGGGTGGCCACCCGGAGACTCCTCCCGGACCTGAATCCATTTTGCCCGCGGATTTAAATTACGATTTCAAAACCGACCTTGTGCTGGCTGGCGCGGGCGGGGTGCGCTTGTTCCGGCAGGAAAGTCCCGCATTATTTACGGATGTCACTGCGAAGACAAAACTGCCGAAGAATATTCTCAATGGCAATTACACCGGCGCTTGGGCTGTGGATATCGAAGCGGACGGCGACTTGGACATCGTGCTGGGCAAACGGCAGGGGCCCCCCACCGTGCTGAGAAATAATGGTGACGACACCTTCAGCGTGATTTATCCCTTTTCGGGAATCTCCGGGCTGCTGGGATTTGCCTGGGCAGATTTCGACGCCGATGGCGCCCCGGATGCCGCCCTCATTGATGGCGCTGGACATCTCCATGTTTTTACCAACGAGCGTGGGGGACAATTTCGAGAGCGCGCGCTTCCCAATCTGCCGGTTGTGAAAGCGATCACCGTCGCGGACGTCAACAATGACGGCGTACTCGATCTGGTGGCTGTTCAGGCAGATGGCGCCATTGTCCGGCTTTCCGATAAAGATGAAGGACAAGCCTGGGATGTAGCCGTGATCGCCAGTGTGCCAGAGCCGGCAAAGCGTCTGGCGGGAGTCGTGCGGGTGCGCACGGCTGATCTGGACAACAATGGTGCAGTTGATTTGACTCTCATGCCCGTCGCACCGGCGAACGGCGACGGCGCATTGATATGGCTGGGCGATGAGAAGGGCGGATTCATTCCGCTACCGCATCCGGTCGGTCCGGCGCAGGTGTTTGACGTTGCTGATATGAACGGCGACGGCCGGCTCGATCTATTGGGCGTGGATGGCAGCCGCCAGGCGGTTCAGGGAATAAATCACGGATCGAAGAATTATCACTGGGCAGTCGTGCGGCCGCATGCACAACAAGCGGAAGGCGACCAGCGCATCAACCCATTCGGCATCGGCGGCCAGATGGAGGTCCGCGCGGGTTTGCTGGTTCAGGTGCAGCCAATCACTGGACCTCAGATCCATTTTGGTTTGGGAGAGGGCCAGACGGCTGACGTAGTGCGGGTGATTTGGCCTAACGGCAGTGTGCGCGCTGAGTTTGCCATAAAGGCGGACCAGGAGGTGGTGACCGAGCAGCGGCTCAAAGGTTCGTGCCCATTCCTGTTTGCCTTCAATGGCAAGAAGATGGAATTTGTGAAGGATGCGGTGCCCTGGAGTTCCGCGATTGGACTGCGCATCAACACGATTGGCACGGCAAGAGTGGAAGCGACGGAGGAGTGGTACAAGATCGGCGGCGACGAACTGGTGCCACGGGATGGCTACTACGATTTGCGGATTACTGCTGAGCTGTGGGAAACCTACTACTACGATTATCTGGCACTGATGACGGTGGACCATCCCAAAGGCACTGACATTTTTGTGGACGAACGATTTGTTATTCCTCCGGCAAAGCTGCAAATTACGGCGGTGGAGTCGCCGCACAAAATCGCGCGCGCCGTGGATGACAATGGCCATGATGTTACTGAAATTGTCAGCAAACTCGATGGGAAATATCTGGACACCTTCGGGCGCGGCCAATATCAAGGAGTGACGCGTGACCACTATGTAGAAGTGGACCTTGGCAATGATGTACCGACTGAGGGACCGTTGTGGTTGATTGTGAAGGGCTGGATGCACCCCACGGACTCCTCTATTAATGTTGCCATCAGCCAGGGGCATACTGTGCAGGCCCGGCCATTGAGCCTGGAAGTCCCCGATGGTCATGGTGGATGGCTCGTTGCTCGGCCCAATCTCGGTTTTCCTGCCGGGCGTAAGAAGATATGCCTTATTGACCTGGCGGGAGTGTTTCGACCTGGAACGCCACATCGTGTGCGGCTGCGGACCAACCTTGAAGTCTATTGGGACTCGATTGAATGGGCCAGGGGTCTCCCTGAAACTCCACTCAGGATTACACGGCTTGCGCCTGAGGTGGCGGACCTGCACTATCGCGGGTATTCGGTCATCAACCAGCCGAACAGTTCGTCACCCGAAGTGCCTGACTACAACCACATCTCTGGCAGCAAGCAAATCTGGTGCGATTTGATCGGATACTACACCCGATATGGAGATGTGCGGGAATTGCTGGCGCGCATCGACGATCGTTACGTGATCATGAACGCGGGCGACGAAATGTCGTTTCGCTTTGCTGCACCTCCGCCGCCGGCGGAAGGCTGGGTGCGAGATTATGTGATCGCGGGGGATGGCTGGATCAAGGACGGCGATTACAATTCGACATTCTCCAAGACCGTGGTGCCGCTGCCATATCATGCGAAGCAGCAATACATTGATCCGCCGGGCAGGCTGGAAGATGAATGGGTTTATCGCCATCATCCGGAGGACTGGCAGAATTTCCAGACGCGCTACATCACGCCTGACGTATTTCGAAACGCCTTGAGAAACGTGCAATGAAGCGAGTAGTCAAAGCTGTAATCGTCGTGCTCTTCCTGGGCACGTTGGCGGGGCTGCTCCTGGTGCGCCGTGCGGAGATGCATAGCAGCCAGCCGAATGTTTCCAAGGTGGACCCCAAAGGCGCGCTGGACCACCACGGGTTTTACCTGGAAGAAGTTTCACGGTCCGCAGGGATTAATTTTGTTCATCAAGCGCCCACGCTGGACCACAAGCTTGACCACATCATGCCCTTAGTGGCCTCGATGGGAGCGGCCGTCTCCATCGTTGATTTTGATCGTGATGGATGGGACGACATTTACGTGTGCAACAGCGGCGAGGGCAGCAAAAACGCTTTATATCGCAACATGCAT
>DATDNH010000436.1:0-10349 GCA_036518395.1 Candidatus Angelobacter sp.
CGGCGACTTCAAAAACGCGCGCTGGCCGGTCACGCTGGAGCCAAAGGAAAGGGTGCAGGTAGCACTAGCCCGCTTCCACGAACTCCGCGCCGCCGCTAGATCCGAAATGGAAAAGAAGAAAGCCGAGCAGGCCGCCAATACAGAAAAGCAGTGCTCAGCCGTTTCCTAAAGAAATCCGAACGTAGAGACGGTGCTCCCGTAGGCTGCCCTCGCCTGCCCCGGCGTGCCGTGGGAAGTGAGGCAAGGCCGTAGCTGAAGGATCTCGCGCGAAGCGCGAAGCGGTTTTGCTGTTGCCTTTTGCCTGTTGCCAGTTGCCTGCTTTATCGGATGCTGACACCCGGCTTGATCAGATTCTTCTTAACGGCAAAATCCAGCAGTGTGGGATAAAACTGGACAAACGTGTTTTCCACGGCGCCGTGCTGGCTGTGGCAGTTATTACACCCGGGCCCAAGCGCTTTGGCCGTGGTAGTCCCTGGATCGAAGTTGTAATAGCTCCACTCCTGCGGACGTGATGAATCCTTGACCTCAATATCCAGGCCCTGGAACCTATCCTGGTATTGTCCGGATTTGTTGATCGATCCACGACTCGCTGGAGAATAGATCTCCACCACAAACATGCTCTTGTCCGGCCATTTGCCCGTGGCCTTGAATTCCTGCAGAGCTTCCGGCGTCACAAAGACATTGGTAAACATCGGATTTGAGCTCGTGCCGTTTGAATAATTCATGCCGAAACCGGACGTGAGAAACGTCCAGTCACGGTAGTTCGCCGGCAGTGCGAGTTTGCCATTGGTCGTGTAGACGGGCAGATTTGTGGCTGTCGCGCTGGCCATGACGTTGTGTCTACTTGACAGCACTGCAAACAGCGAGACCATAACCAAAGCAAGAATTACCGAAATTTGTTTCATCTTTGCTTCTTCCCTTTTCTGTACTGAATGTGTCTGTCATCCTGAGCGAAGCGCCTCGAGAAATTCTCGATCTTCTAAGTTCTCGAGCGCGAAGCCGAAGGATCCCCACGCTGCTTACGCCCGCATGCCGCTGCCGGGCATTCTGACGCAAACGTCATGGGTCGAACGCCTTCTCGCTGCATCGTTCGCGATAGCTATACGGGTTTCCGATCACGCGCGATCACGGCGATCACGTGCGATCACGGCGATTGCTGGCGCCAGCAAAAACTGTTTACGCGGAGTCACAGCCTGTTCAATCCGGTCGGCCGGTGGCAGAGCTATTCCCTATTCTGATCGTAGCGCGATCAGCGGGCTCACCTTGGTCACGCGGCGCGCGGGAATGTAGCTGGCGACCAGTGCCACAGCAACAAAAGTCAGCGCTACACCCAGAAACGTCAGCGGATCGGTTGGCGGAGTGCTGAACAACAGAGTCTGAATCAGCCGTGACCCCAGCAAGGCAACCACAATCCCTGTCGCCAATCCCACGGCAATCACCTTCATCGCCTGCAGCACAAACAGGTTCAGCACGTTGGTGCGCTGCGCGCCCAGGGCCAAGCGTATTCCGATCTCGCGCGTGCGCTGGCTGACCAGCAACGCTGTCACGCCGGCCAGTCCGGTCGCGGCAATGGCCAGAGCCAGTCCGCCAAACAAGAGCAGCAGAATGCTGGTAAGGCGGGTTTGCGCCATGGAATCGCCGCGCAGTTCGCTCAGGGTCTTCATGTTTGTCGTGGGTTGTTCCGGATCGATGGCGTAGACAGCTTCGCGCAATTGCCTGACGTGATTGAGCGGATCGTCTGAAGTCTTCACCAGGATACTGCTCATCATTGCGTCCAGCGCAAAAGGCACATAGACCGTCTCGACGGGTTCCTGGGCCAGGCCATACTGCCTCACGTCGCCGGCAATACCAATAATGGTCGCCCAGTGTTTGCCATCATCACCAGAGATGCGTTTTCCGATCGGGTCCTCATTCGGGAAATAGCGCCGCTCCAGCGAACGGTTAATGACCACAACAGGGTTCTTCTCGGTATCGCTACGGGTAAACAATCTTCCACGCAGCAATGGAATGCCCAGCAATCCGAAAGCATCGGGACTGGCGATGGTCGTATCGGCAACTGGTCTGGATGCCTTGTCCAGCACAGGCTTGCCTTCAATGACGAAAGGCTGATTGCCGGGCTTATAACCGGGGGAGAGCGGCGGCGCTGTGACAGCCACAGCCTGGACTCCCGGAGCGCCCTGCAATCTTTGTTCCAGGCGATCGAAGAAAATTCTTATTTCTTTATCCCCTTTATATTTGCTGAAATTGAGCGGAATATCGGCGGTGAGGACGTTTTCCGCATTGTAGCCGGCCTTTACCTGCTGCAATTTGATGAAGCTGCGGACCATGAGCCCGGCCACAATCAACACGAAGAAGCTCATAGCCACCTGTCCCATCACCAGCACGTTGCGCACGGTGTTTCGGTTTGCCTTTACGCTGGAACTGCTGCCTTCCTTCAGGGAATGGATCAGATCCAGCCGCTGAAAGAATGCCGGCACTGATCCGAAGGCAAGGCCGGTCAAAATCGAAACCACTAATGTAAAAATAAGGACCGGGGTGCTGATGCTCACCTCCGCGGCGCGGGTGGTGAAGCGCGAAACAAACTTCACCAGCAGATCCAGGCAGGTGGAAGCGAGGACGAGCCCGAGCGCGCCCCCTGCGAGGCTGAGCAGAGTGCTCTCCGTGAGCAACTGCCGCACAAGCCGGCCGCGGTTTGCGCCCATGGCCGCGCGCACCGCCAGTTCCTGCTCGCGCCGCATGGTCCGCGCCAGCGTAAGGTTGGCGACGTTGGCGCAGGCAATTAACAGAACCATACCCGCGGTCGTGAGAAGGATCCACAGCATCGGCCGGACCTGCTGCGTGAGCTGCTGCTGCAGTTGGTCCATTCCCGCCGTGAAACCACGCGCGGCAGGATAGCTTTCCGGATACGTTTGTCCCAGTCGCGAAGCAATCGAAGATACATCGGTTACACCCGCCTGCACGCTGGTCCCAGGTTTCAGCCGGCCAAAGAGGCGCATCATGTGGTCATCGCGACTCTCGATCATCATTGGGCTTGAACGGTAGGGACAGGCAACCGTGGGCATGTACACATCGTTCTCTCGCGGATATTGCGGGATCGGCGGGAGCACGCCAATCACCGTGTGGACTTTGTCGTTCATGCGGAAGTGCCGGCCAATGATTCCGCGGTCCCCACCGTAGTGGGTCATCCAGTAGTTGTAACTGAGAACGAGAACTGGGTCGGCATCAGGTTTATCGTCAGAGTCGTAGAAGAAGCGTCCCACATATGGCTTGAGTCCGAGCAGGTCAAAGAAATGCGCGGATACCACTCCAGTGCGCACCTGCATCGGCTCCTGGCCGTCCAGCAGAATGAAGCCCATCTGGTGATATTCCTCAACCTCCGCCAACGCTTTGCTCTGCTGGCGGTAATCGTTGATCTCTTTTACCGAGAAGAAAATGTTTTGCTTGTTTCCTTTGGAAAATTCCTGATGCAAAACGACCAAGTCCTGCCCCTGCGCATAGGGCAGCGGTTTCAGAAGAACGCCGTATACCACGCTGAACAATGCCGTATTCGCGCCGATGCCGAGCGCTAATGCCGCGATCGCAACTGTGGTGAAGCCGGGATTCTTGCGCAGCATGCGGAAGCCGTAGCGCACGTCCTGGAAAAGATGATCCAGCCAGCTCCAGCCCCACGCCTCGCGTGCCTGTTCCTGCACTCTGAGCGCGTTGCCGAAATCTTTCTTTGATTCCTCGCCCATCATCTCGCGATGGACTTGAATATCATTGGCAAGCTCGCGTTCCAGCCTGCGCCGGTTGAGCAGGTAATAAATCCGCCGGAAAAATTCGCGCATAACTCCTCCGCTCAGGCCTTGGACAGCACAGCTTGAATGCCCTGGGTAACGCGATCGTAGTCGCTGATTTCAGATTGCAACTGCTTGCGTCCGTCCGCAGTCAGCCGGTAGAAGCGCACTTTGCGGTTGGTCTCTGAAATTCCCCACTCCGCCTTGACCCAGCCTTTCAGCAGCATGCGCTGAAGCGCGGGATAGAGCGAACCTTCTTCCACCTGAAGCAGGTCGTTGGAGACGTGATGGATGCGCTGGGCGATGGCGTAGCCGTGCAGCGGCCCATGTTGCAGCACCCGCAGGACCAGCATGCCCAAAGTACCGGGAAGCATTTCATTCTTAGCCATAGAATACCAAGACCTAGATTATCTATGCCTAGATAAAGACGGTCAAGGCCGGAAAGGGTGAGCGGGAAAAGCAGGGACTGGGAATAGGGTTACAGGCCTCAGTTTTGATTTCTGATTTTTGATTGTTGATTTAGCCGTTCTGGCCTTGGAGACTTATTGAGTTGGCCCTGCGCTCCCTGTCACCTGTGCCCTGTAACCTGTACCCTGTTTTTACGCCCGGCTTGGTGTCGCTTCGGCCCCGGGCAGCGGCTCGTTTGGTTTCATCCAGAACGCAATAATTGCGCCCAGCAGCAGCAATCCCATGCTGCCGATGAACGGCAAGCTGTAATTCTTTGTCCAGGCGATCACATAACCCGCGACCAGTGGCGAGACGGCGGCCGCCAGAGCCGATCCGACGTTCATCAATCCGCTGGCGGCGCCGGAGTAACGCGGAGCAATGTCCATGGGAATGGCCCAGAAGGGTCCAATGGTGCATTCAGCAAAGAAGAAGGCTGCGCTCAGGCAGATGGCTACCAGATTCATGTACTGGGACATGGCAGCCGGAGTCATCGATGTTGCGCGCAAGCCGATCACGATGACCGGGATCATGAAAGCCGCTGAAGCCAGAAAGCCAATGACAATCAAATCGCGACGCGCGCGATTGCGGTTGCCGGTCCGATGCAGCACGTAATCGCTTACGATTCCGCCCACGGTATCGCCCAGCACACCGGCAAGGAACACACCGGTAGAAAACAGCGCCGATTTCTTCAGGTCCAGCTTGTAAGTATTCTTAAAGAATTGTGGAAGCCACGTGAGATAAAGCCACAGCGTCCATCCATAGCAGAAATAAACCGCGGTGACGGGCGATATGCGCTTGACCAGCGGGCCCCAGGGGACCGGCTCCTTCCCCCTGGCAATTCGCGCAGCATAATTCGGCAGCTTCTCGAGTTCCTGCGGAGTGATGCCGCGATGTTGCGCAGGATCATCGCGGAAATAGATCCACCACACGATGGCCCAAACCAGGCTCACAATTCCGAGCGCGATGAACGACCCTCGCCATGAAGTCTTCCAAATCAGCCATGCGACCAGCGGAGGCGTGAGCGTGTTACCGAGCCGGGAGAATGCATGCGTGATGCCCTGCACAAAACCACGCAGGCTGGCGGGCGCCCAGTCGGACAAAGCTCGCGTAGCGGTGGGGAAGGTTGCGCCTTCACCCAGGCCGAGGATCACGCGCGCGACCAGCATGGATGCCAGGCCACCCGACAATCCCATCATAATCGTCGCGCCCGCCCAGATGATCCCGCAAACCGTTAAAGTCCTGCGCGCGCCAAACCGGTCGCTTAACCAGCCGCCATGCACCTGTAAGGCGAGATAGGCCCAACCGAAAGCAGAAAACACCCACCCAAGGTGCTTGGCATCAAGATTCAGTTCTTTGGGACCCGCGAAGACCAGGCTCGCGGTATTCACATTAATGCGATCGATGTATGTGAGGGCATACATCAGGCAGACCATCAGGAGCACCATATTGCTGGCCGAAAACAGTCCTGGCCGTGCGCCTGCTTCCCTGCTGGTACTCGGATTCAATGAAGGAGTTGTCATTGATTTATCCTTTGTGGCACCGAATTTTTTGACTTACGCTTTTCGTCCGGACAGCTCTTCTTCTCTTACGCCGCTCTGTTCTGCATGTGTGTAATTGCTCGCCAGGCTCTTCAGTCCAGCCATCACTCCGCCTGGCTTGTAAGGAACGCCTGCAAGTTCTAATCCCATCTCGATGCCGCCGAGCGTTCCCGCAAGCATGAGGTCATTGAAACTTCCCAGATGTCCAATACGAAACACCTTGGCTGCAAGCTTCGAGAGTCCGGTTCCCAGAGACATGTCGAAATTCTGCAAAATAATTTCGCGCAGGCGGTCGGCATCGTGGCCTTCAGGCATAAATACGGCCGTGAGTGAATTTGAGTATTCGCGCGAATCTTCGCACACAATTTCCAGGCCCCAGGCCCTGACTGCGACGCGTGTTGCTTCGCCATGACGCGCGTGCCGGCGAAAAACATTGTTCAGGCCTTCTTCCTGGAGCATCGACAACGCTTCACGCAATGCATAGAGCAAATTCGTTGCCGGCGTGTAGGGAAAAAAGCCAACACGGTTTGGCTTAAGCATCTCCTGCCAGTCCCAGTAGTAGCGTGGCAGCTTTGCTGTCTTATTGACTGCAAGCGCTTTCTCAGAGATCGCGTTGAAGCTGAGCCCTGGCGGCAGCATCAGGCCCTTTTGTGAACCGCCCACCGTCACATCCACTCCCCACTCGTCGTGACGATAATCCATGGAGCCGAGTGACGAAATTGTGTCCACCATCAACAATGCCTGATGATGAGCGCTGTTCATGCTGCGCCGAATTTCGGCAATACGGCTGGTCACGCCGGTCGAGGTTTCGTTATGAACGACCATAACGGCTTTGATCAAATGGCCTTTGTCTTCTGAGAGCCTTGCTTCGACTTCTTCCGGCGAAGCGCCACGTCGCCAGTTCCCGGGCACGTATTCGACCTCGATTCCCATGCGCCGCGCAATGTCGCGCCACAAATTCGAGAAGTGTCCTGTCTCGAACATCAGGACGCGATCACCCGGAGAAAGGGTATTCACAATGGCTGCTTCCCACGCACCCGAGCCTGAAGATGGATAAATCACTACCGGGCCGTTGGTCTGAAAGATGGGACGCAGTCCCACCAGCACCTCCTGCCCCAGCCTGGCAAATTCGGGCCCACGATGGTCAATGACTGGGCGAGCCATGGCCCGAAGTACCCGGTCAGGTAGGTTGGTGGGACCGGGAATCTGGAGGAAATGTCGGCCCGTGTGAATCATCAGCAAAGCTCGCAAAAAGTGCGCGGCAACGATATCAAACCGCTCTGGCCAGTTCAAATGGTAAAACAGGATGGGCCTACAAGTAGCTCAGGAGAAAAACTTTTCCAGCCAGAAGATTGAAGCCAGGGTCTTGCCGTCGATAATTTTGCCGGACATTGCCATCTTGATTGCCTGTTGCAGCGGAAAAAAGCGCACCGTGATGCGCTCATCATCTTCCGGACGCGCCTTGCCTTTCTTCAGCCCGCGCGCCAGGAACAGATGCATCACTTCATCAAGGAAACCAGGGCTGGGATAAAACTTGAGAACCCGGCGCCACTTTGTACCGGTGAATCCGGTTTCTTCCAGCAACTCCCGCTTCGCGGCTGCCAGATGACTCTCACCCGGATCGATCCGGCCGGCGGGCACTTCCCACAAACGGGCGTCGGCAGCGTAGCGGTATTGGCGCTCCAGCAGAAGAAGTTTTTTCTTGTGCGTGCCGGAATCATCTACCGCCATCACCACCACTGATCCCGGATGGCGAACAACGTCGCGCTGCACCTTCACTCCGCCGGGCTCTTCCACCTCATCCGAGGTCACGCTGAAGACGCGGCCCTGGAACACAGTTTTCGACGATATAACTTTGGCCAGCTTTGCTCGAACAGGCATTGGAGAAATATAGCAGAGGGGTAATCGCACGTGATCGCCAGGATCGCAACGTGATCGCCGGGATCACGGCGATTCTGCTATTCTCGCGTCGTGCCAACCCCCCGGAAAAACCCGCCGAGTATCACGCTGATTGGCGCCGGAAGTCTGGCGCATGCGCTGGGGCCCGCGCTCAAACGTGCGGGATTCAAAATTCAATCTGTTGTCAGCCGGTCTTTGCCTGAATCGCGCGCACGCGCGCTGGCTTTGGCAAAGCAGCTCGGAACTACATCCCTCACGCTGGAAAAATTTCAAATAAGCTCAGAAATTGTCTGGCTCTGTCATACCGACGACGCCCTGGCGGGTACCGCGACTGCGCTCGCGCGCCAACCAGACTGGAAAAATAAGATCGTCTTTCATTCCAGTGGCGCGCTGACCAGTCAAGTTCTTCTGCCCTTGCGGCGCGCAGGCGCGTACACCGCATCCTTGCATCCCATGATGACGTTCGTGCCAGGAACGGCCCCCGACATGGAAAAAGTTCCGTTCACGGTGGAAGGCGACCGGCGCGCAGTTGCCGCAGCCAGGAAAATTGTCCGCCGCCTGAAAGCTCCGATCTTCGAAATTCGCAAAGAATCAAAAGTGCTGTATCACGCGCTGGGCTCGTTCTCTTCTCCCATGGTGGTGGCGACGCTGGTCACGGCCGAGCGCGTGGGCAAGGCTGCCGGCCTTTCGCCACAACAGGTGAAGAAGGTAATGACGCGCATTCTTTTACAAACCGTCACGAATTATTTGCGTCGCGGGCCCGCCGCGGCTTTCAGCGGACCGATTAAGCGCGGCGATCTGAATACGGTCCGCCATCACTTGCGCGAACTGGAGCGCGTGCCGGGCGCAAGCGACGTCTATCGCGCGCTGGTCAGGTCCGCGTTGATGGATTTGCCTGCGGGGAATAAACGAGAGTTGGGTAGGTTGATAGAAAGAAAATAAGTGTGGAGCGCAGCCGCCCCCGGCTGCGTCTTGGGGTTAGGAACCAACGACAAGCGTCGCAGAACCAAAAGAATTTGGCTCATATAGTAGTGCGGGAGGAATCGAGGAAACGGGAGGGACATAAGGCAGGCCGTGATAAGCGGACCGCATGATGCAAGCTCGCCTTGGGCGGAGCAGATTCCTCCATGTTACTCGCGCGCTGAAGAACGCGCGCTCGCTTTACGCACGTTCGGAATGACTCGCCATTGAATTATCTATGCTCTCTCCACTGCCATCGCCACCGAATTGCCGCCACCCAAACAGAGAGCTGCGATGCCGCGGTGGGCATTGCGGCGAAGCAACTCGTAGATCAGTGTGACCAGAATTCGCGTTCCGCTTGCACCGATGGGATGGCCCAGGGCCACGGCGCCACCGTTCACGTTCACGCGATCAGGATCGAGGCCCAACTCTTTGATCACAGCAACAGACTGCACGGAAAATGCTTCGTTAATTTCGTAGAGATCAACATCATCGGGCTTCCATCCCGTTTTGGCCCAGATCTTGCGAATGCCGTCGACCGGCGCCATCATCACCCACGCGGGATCAATACCGCTGGTGGCCTGCGCCACAATGCGCACCATCGGTTGCGTGCCCAGCTCTTTGGCTTTGCTGCGAGTCGTCACGACGACCGCAGCCCCGCCATCGTTCATCGTGGAGGCATTGCCCGCAGTCACGGTGCCATCTTTCTTGAAAACCGGTTTCAGGTTGCGAAGAAGATCGGCTGAGGTATCCTCACGCGGCCCTTCATCTTTTTCGAACACGACCGGCGCTTCGCCCTTTTTCTTTGCTGGCAGCTCGACGGGAACAATCTGGCTCTTGAAGCGGCATTCCTTCCACGCCTGCACGGCTTTGCGGTGCGAGTTCGCAGCGTATTCGTCCTGCTGCTCGCGCGTGACTTTATATTTGTCGGCAACGTTTTCGCCGGTCATACCCATGTGGTAGTTGTTGTAGATGTCCCAGAGGCCATCGTTCACCACAGAGTCGATAATCTGCGAATTGCCGAGGCGGTAGCCCTTGCGCGCCTGCGGCAAAAGATAAGGAGCATTCGTCATGGACTCCATGCCGCCGGCGACAACGATCTCAGCGTTGCCGGTCTGAATAGCCTGTGCGGCCAGAGCAACGGCTTTCAATCCTGAGCCGCACACCTTGTTGACGGTCATCGCGCCCACGGTAGGAGGCAATCCGCCATTCAACGCGGCCTGACGCGCAGGATTCTGTCCCAGTCCCGCCGCGACGACCAGCCCCATGATGCACTCATCAACTTTGTCTGGAGCAACCTTGGCCCGCTTCACCGCTTCACGCACAGCGATGGCTCCGAGCTGCGGCGCGGAAAGAGGCTCCAGCGCTCCCTGAAACTTTCCGATTCCCGTACGCACTCCGCTAATGATGACGACGTCTTCCATAAAGACTCCTTATGCTATTTCAAACCTTTCATTATAAGATGACAGCCAGCCATCATGGATTCTGAAACACAACCAACAGCTCAATTCCCTGTTTTACCCGAAACCCAACCCGCTCAGCCGCCGCCATCAGCAGACAAGCCACGGCTGATCGCACCTGTATGGCACACGATTCTGATTGTGGTGATCGTGCTCGCTAATTCCTTGTTCACCGCAAGTTCATTCGCCACGCACCGCGGCGAAGCATCTACGGCTGCCGGGCGAATCGGTGGCTACGCCTTCACGATTGCTCTTGAGTTCTTTCTGCT
>DATDNH010000437.1:0-2912 GCA_036518395.1 Candidatus Angelobacter sp.
GTTACATAGTCGTCGCCGCCGCGATCTTTTGCGGTCTGAATGAGGGAATCGCAGGTTTGCTCGAGGGTCGTAGCGGAAGCGACCAGCGCCAGAATTTCCTCATCACGAACATACTTGGTGAGCCCATCTGAGCACAGGAGCAGAATGTCCTCTGGCACTACGATCAGGTCCTCCACATCCGGCTCCACTGTCTCTTCCGAGCCGAGCGCTTTCAAGATGATGTTTTGCATATCTGATTGCTCGGCCTGCTCGCGCGTCAGATACCCGCGCCTCACCTGTTCCATGACCAGCGAATGGTCCTGAGTGAGCTGCTGGATGATTCCCTGCCGTATCAGGTAAATGCGGCTGTCTCCCACGTTGGCTATGGCGAGCGCATTTCCTTTAATCAAGGCGGCAACGATGGTGGATCCCATGCCGGCAATGGATTCTTTTTGCTGGCCGGTCTCATAAATGGTCTGATTTGCAAGCCGGATAGCGCTGGCCAGCGCGGCGCCCTCACGTGAAATGCCATCCACCGGCGCGCCCACCGCCGGGTATTCTCCCGATTCGGCAGCCTGGCGAAAATACTTGAGCAGGACGTCTATGCCCAGCTTGCTCGCGACTTCGCCCGCAGCTTGTCCGCCCATGCCGTCGCATACGACAAAGATTCCGGCTTCCACGTCGTAGCCGAAGTTATCTTCGTTGTTGCTGCGGACACACCCGACATCGCTCTTTGCGGCAACCTCGACTGCCAGTGACATCGTTCTGAAAATTTATCATTGATTGCCGCACAGAGCACTGGAATTCTGAAGCCTGGAATTCAATAAAAGGCAGAGTTGTTCGCTATTTATGCGCGTCTCGAATGGACGCAGTGACCTGGTTTTCAATCAATAATTCAAAGATCAAACTCAATAATAGATTTCATCCACCAATGTGGACCATGCTGCGGGAAGGCTTTACAAAGCCGGGCTCACCGATGTGGTGGCGCGCTTCCTTAACGTCGACAACGGAGTGGATGTAGGCGGCCAGTTCCGCGTCAGTGTCGCCGGCGTACATACGCGTGGCCAGATCGTGGTCAAAAAGAGAGAAGAGACAGGTCCTGATCTTGCCATCGGAGGTCAGGCGGATGCGCGAGCAGTGACCGCAAAACGGATGGGACACCGGCGCGATAATTCCGATCTCTCCCAGGCCGTCGTCAAACGTATAACGGCGCGCTGTTTCGCTCAGGCCATGCGGAAGCTCGCGCACAGGACGAAATGAGTTCAGCGCGCGAAGGATTTCGTCCATCGTGACTACCACTTCCGGCGACCACACGCGATCTTCTTCCAGCGGCATGAATTCGATGAAGCGAACCACCACGCGTTCTTCACGCGAGAAGCGTGCAAATTCGACAATCTGATCTTCATTGAAGCCGCGCAGCAATACACAGTTCACCTTCACCGGTTCGAGTCCGGCGCTTTTGGCTGCCCGAATTCCCGCCAGCACATTTTCAAAACCGTTGGCAACACGAGTGATGCGGGCAAAGCGGCCAGGATCAACCGCGTCCATGCTTACCGTTACACGTCTGAGCCCGGCGGCTTTCAGCGGCGCTGCCAGATCAGCCAGCAGGTGTCCGTTGGTGGTAACAGCGAGATCAAGCGCTGAACCATCCACAGTGCGCACCCTGCTCAATTCGCGAACGAAGTCCACTAATCCGTTGCGCAGCAAAGGCTCGCCGCCGGTGATCCGCACTTTCTCAATCCCCAGTTGGACGAAAATCCTGACCAGGCGCAGGTAGTCGGAAAACGGCAAATCGGAATAGAGCGCCCCTTCATTTCCGGTGCGGCAATAGACACACTTGTAATTGCACCGGTCAGTGATGCTGACGCGGAGGTCAGTAATGAAGCGGCCGTGTTTGTCGCGCAGGCGCATGGGGAAACCCAGTAATTAGTACTTGGTCCTAAAACTCGACCATTGTTTACTATTTACTGTTTTTACTATTTGCTGATTTTGCAAGAAGGAAGGGAGGCAAAACTGCCTGCCAGTTCCTTTCCAATGCACATCCAGCGGATGTGCGGGAGGCCCGAGTGTTTCCACGTCGAACCCTTGTCCCTGCAAACCTTCAGCAAGGAGCCGCCGCTCACAGCCGGGTATGCCCGTAGGCCGAAAGCGATCGGAACCTGATGTTGTCATTATAAGCGCCGCCGATGTTTTAAGCCACATGTGGCTGAAAAAGGCGGGCATCAGCGTCGAGTGATTCGCTTGCGAAGCACGAGCCTTTAGGCAGACGTTCATCGACGGCGAATGAATCAACAAGAAACGCCAATCTTATGCGCTCGCAATCACCGGTCCTCCCCCTGCCACACCACCTTACATGCGGGTTCGCATACGGCGATTCGACAAAGTTGGACTATCCTTGCAGTCGCGGAAGGGCGAGCGAATCTAAATAGGCATTGGGTAACGCAATGTGTAAGGCGGGGCTACTTGCGCAATGCGCCAAGGGCCATGAGCACTGCCAGCGGTTGTCCACGCCAAGTCATTCTCACACCCAGTTTCCGCAGGTTGCCAAATCGTACCGTGCCTCGCTCCAAGCGAATCGCCAGACGTGATAACTCGATAGTGGGCCACTTTCATTGAAAGTGACCCACTACGCGGCGGGTTGAAACCTCTACAGAACCCGGGCTTTTCGCAGCTAGAAGGAGTACCGCAGTGCGACCTGCATCTCCCGCGGAGAACCCTGGATGGCCGTGAAGTTTGACCAGTTACTTGGGGGCGTTAAATTACGCAGCTTGGGATCGCGAGCTACACCGAAGCCCGACCGGCTGTTGTCAATCGCGCCAAACGGTTGATAGTTGGCCACGTTGAACACGTCCCAGCGGAGCTGCAGCTTCTGCTTGTCGTCCCAAGGCATATCGAAGGTTTTGCCGAGGCCCATATCGCCGTTCATATAGCCC
>DATDNH010000438.1:0-4212 GCA_036518395.1 Candidatus Angelobacter sp.
GAATCCATGAAGCAGATCGTGATAGCCAGCGACCGCTCGCCCAAGGAACTGGCAGAGATTGAGGACCGGCTGCGCTCGCGCTTTGAATGGGGACTGATCGCAGATATTCAGCCACCCGACCTGGAGACCAAGGTGGCAATCCTGCAAAAGAAAGCAGAGTCGGAGCGCGTGACCCTGACCACGGACCTCGCGTTATACATTGCTTCCAACGTTCGTACCAACGTGCGCGAGCTCGAGGGCGCGCTTATTCGCCTGATGGCTTACTGTTCTTTGACTGGAGCGGAGATCAACCTTCCCACCGCCCAGCAGGTGCTCAAGAACTTTATCGACTCCCAGGCGCGCAAGATCACCATTGATGCCATCCAGAAGGCCGTTGCCGAGCAGTTTGGGCTGCGCGTGACCGAAATCAAGCAGAAGAGCAATTCGCGCGCGATCGTCTTTCCCCGCCAGATTGCCATGTTTCTTGCCAAACAGATGACGGAGGCGTCTCTGCCGGAGATTGGCCGTCAGTTTGGCGGCAAACATCACACCACGGTGATGCACTCTATCGGCAAGATCGATGATCAGCGCCAGGCAGACAAGGACTTGAACCGGCTGCTGAACAAATTGACGGAAACTTTAAGCAATTAAGCAGTTTAATTTGATATAAGTAGAGTAAGTATTCTTCCAGGGGGGCCAGGTACTATGCCTTCTTCCGCAGGTGCAGAGGCGGGAGCCGCGATGGAAATAACGGTCAATAAGCTGGATCTGTTGAGAGAGCTTACGGCGACGCAAGGTGTGGTCGAACGCAAGACCACCATACCCATTCTTTCCAATTTTCTGTTTGAGGTCTCCGGCGACAAGCTCTCTATTACAGCCACAGATTTGGATTTGAGCCTGCGTACTTCCTGTTCGGCCAAGGTGAAAAAGGACGGCTCCTGCACCATTCCCGCGCGCAAGCTTTATGATTACGTGAAACTGCTGGGTGACGGCGATATCAGCATCAAGCTGCTGGAAAACCATTGGGTGCAGATTCGCAGCGGCCGCTCCAACACCAAGATGGTGGGCATGGCGAGGGCAAATTTTCCCGCGCTGCCTCTCTTTCCCGCTGAATCCGCCATCAAGCTGCCAGCCCAGGTGTTGCACAATCTGATCGCCAAGACCATTTTCTCCATCTCGAATGAAGAATCCCGTTACACCCTGAATGGCGCCCTGCTGGTGCTAAAGCCGGAGAGCATCACCATGGTGGCCACGGACGGCCATCGCCTTGCCCATGTGGAGCATTTGAATTCCAGGCTGCCGGTCAGCGGTGAGATGAAGATCCTGGTGCCGAAGAAGGCGATGTCTGAGCTGAGTTCACTGTTGAGCGTGACGGATGCTGAGGCAATCGAGTTCGCCAAGGACGAGTCAACGCTGTTTTTCCGCATTGGCAATCGCCTGCTCACCTCACGCCAGCTTACTGGGCAATTTCCCAACTATGAAGCAGTGCTTCCGCGCGACAACAACAAGTCCGTCACAGTGCACTGTGATGAGCTTTCGGCAGCCATTCAGCGGGTGGCCCAGTTTGCCGATGAGCGCTCCAACGCCATCCGGATGAAGCTGGAAAAAGACGAGCTGAAAGTTTCCTCTTCCAATACTGAGATTGGCGAATCCGAAGATTCAATCGAGACCAGGTATGTGGGCGATGCCATGGTGATCGGCTTCAACTCGCAATACATCCTGGAGTTCCTGAAGGTGGTGGGCGCAGGCGACGTCCGCTTCGAATTCAAAGACGCCCAATCCGCCGGCCAGCTCCGCCCCGACGAGGCGCCTGACAGCGAATATAAATACCGCTACATCGTGATGCCGATGCGGATCTGAGACTTACCGCGTAGAAACTAGGGCCAAATCAAATTCTTTGTTTGAATGGACAGCCGAGCGCTTCGTGGGAACTATTTTCGCGTGGCACCTTCTCACGTAGACTCAGAGACCCATCGCTTCCGCAGGAACATTGCAGGGGTCTGCAATACAATCGCGGCAAGCACCAGGCTCCAACGGCTCATGCCGGGTCGAAGATAAAACTGGAGGTAGGGACTGAGTGCGATCAGCGTATAAGGCAGCGCTGACCAGTGCGCAAAGCCGATATCGCGAAACCTCCCTGCTGTGAGATAAACCATGACAGGACCACAAACTGAGGCAACGACCCAAAACTGCTTTGGGGTCTGCATCAGCCAGCTGAAAGGCAGGTCAACCAGCACCAGAACCTTAAGGGTGTATTCGACGCGTGGGAATGGAAACTTAGGCCGTGGGTGTGGCTCTTCAGTCTTGCCGGTTATCAGTGGCACCTGAGGAACAAAATAAATCAGGGGCAGGATCCAGAGCTGCACCTGGGCAAAAATAGTTAAAAGTGTCGTCGCACCAAAGCTAATGGCTACGATGGGCAACCCCCACCAAGGTGAAAAACCGAGATAAAGCAACCGTCTGTGAACCGCAAAAGCGAGCAGGCACCCCCAGCCCAGAAGGAGCATCACATTGGCAAGATGTTCACCGCTATCCAACCGTCGATCGAAGAGGCCCTTGGAGAATGAGTAAATCCAGAGCAAAGAAAAAAAAGAAAAGGTAATGTATTCTCTTCTGCTCTTCAATGGCCGGGGATGCCACCACGACGATTTTCCCGATCCTTGATCCATCGTTCGTAATCACCGAACGTTAGAATATACCGCCTACCTTCCCGGCGTTAAAGAGAAAACAGATACCGCTGGGGATAGCCGGCACTGCATGCGTATCGAAAATCTTATCAATGACCGAAATAAAACTCAGTTCGTAGCAGAGTGCAGTGAGAATGTCCACGGCCAACTGCGGAGCCAACTCGCGAGAAGCTCCAATCCGGATGAGTATGGCGGCCCTCTCAATTGTCGGTACCACACCAAGTTGATAGACCACTTCGGCAATTAGATAAGCCTCATCGAGTATGCCGCGTCCGGTTGGATCGACCCGATTTACCGGATTGTCCCAAGTGTAAATATACGGATTCCACGTCAGAGGTTTACAACATGTGCCCTCCAAAGGATCCCGGCTGATAAACCGCCCCGTGACTTCTCTGTACCACCTGGCCCGCATCTGATACATACTCAATGCAGGATCGAACTGCTCGCTGGCGAACAGATAGTTGTTCGCTGTAGAGCCGGTGCGATCCAGCAGGTTGCCGAAGGCATCGTAAGCGTAAGTGTCGGTCACAGTTGAGCTGGAATTGGTTAAGAAGCGCACGCTGCCGTGCCCGTCGTAGCCATAGAAGCTCGGCGTCCACACCCCGCTGATGAGCTGGTTCTCGCTGATGCGCTGCAGGCCGTAGGCGTATGTCCGGGTGACCGAGCCGTTCACCAACTCGTCCACCACCTGGGCGTAGCCCGTGGGATTCAAGGTGTCCACAAGATAAGTGGTGGTCACACCGGCGACGGTTTCGGAGACGCGGTTGCCATCTCCGTCGTAAACGACATTGACGCTGCCGTCCTGAATCAGCCGATTCTCAAAATCCCACACGTTCGTTCCCGTTCCGCTGTTCAGCAGATTGCCGTTCTTGTCGTAGGGATCAGGGATACTGCGGTCATTGGCGTCATAAGTCAGCGTGCCACTGGTAGGAATCGCAGGCACACTGGAGGTGATCTGCGTGCGGTTGCCCGCCGGATCGTAGAGGTAAGAAACGGTCCCGTTCTGGGAAGCGTCGCCGGTGATCGTCTCCGACTTAAGCCGGTAATCGTTGTCGTAGCTGTAGGTCACGGTGCGTGGGCTCAACTCAACCACATTGGTGCGGTTCCCGGCCGGGCCGAGGGTGTAGGCAAAGCTGGCGAGCGGCGACCCGGGCGCTGTGCAGCCGGTGGCTCCCGTCCCACAAGAGCTCTGCATGTTGGTCAGACGGTTTAAGGTGTCGTAGGTGTAGCTGGTCTGCACAGTGTTGGGATGGAGGTAGCCTGAGAGATTTCCGGCCGGATCGTAGCTGTAGCTTGCGACGCCAGCGCCGCCCTGGGCCTGCAGGCGTTTATCAACGACCGTGGCTCGTGATTGGCTTCAACTCCCAATACATCCTGGAGTTCCTGAGGGTGGTGGGCGCAGGCGACGTCCGCTTTGAATTCAAAGACGCCCAGTCCGCCGGCCAGCTCCGCCCCGACGAAGCCCCCGATAGCGAGTACAAATACCGCTACATCGTCATGCCGATGCGGATTTGATTCAGAAAGGGTCCAAACAAAAAGGCCGGAC
>DATDNH010000439.1:0-9827 GCA_036518395.1 Candidatus Angelobacter sp.
CCAGCGGTTGAGCTTTAGGGATTCGGCAGCACCGCTGGAGTGGGCGGCGCCTGCGGCGACGGGCTCTCTTCTGACCCGCTATCCAATAGCGACTGAATCTTGTCCAGTCCCAGAGGACTCTCCTGGCGCATCACAACGTGAAGTTTGATCGTTCCCGCGGCATCCAGCGCCAGGGCCTGATCCGGCGTCCTGACCAACTGCTTCCTGGCGGGAACCACCCAGAGATTCAACGGGCCTTCGGATTTGGCCCCTGGCTCGTGCGCGACGAGTTGCAGATCCATATCGATGGTAGCTTCCTGAATGGAGATTGACGGCAGATTAATAAGCGTCAGCAGCGGAACTGAAGCGGTGATCTTGTTGCGCACAACCTGGTTCGTCGTCGGATCCACTTCCGTGCGAAAGAAATCAAATGTGAAGGTCCGCACCTTGCGTGGAACGCCCGGAGATGGAGCCTCGAAACCGACTCTCTCCACCATGTCGACGAGCTGGCTTGCCGCCAGTCCCTGGGCTTTGACGATTGAACTCAGAACCGAACCAACCAAATGTTCAATGAGTTTCGCTTCGCCTCGTCCTTGCGGATCATCTGGCATCGTAGTTCTCCTTTAAGTCACATCCACGTCTTTCTCGCCAATCTTGACTTTCTCCTGCGTCTGCCCATGGAAGGTCAGATGCAATTTCTGCCGCGCTTCCGGCGGCACCTCTGTCAGTGCCTTGGGATCGACCCGAACTTGCAGCCCTGACCCCTTAATGTCCGCCACCAACCGCACCAATGCGTTCAGCGCATCCAGCGTCTTTACGTAATCATCGCGGATCGCAGCCGCGCTTTTCTTAACCTTGTTCCAGTCGCGTTTCTCGCCGGGATCTCCTGAGATCGCTTGTATCTTATCCAGGATCTGCTGATCTGCATCGGAGAGCTGAAAGTCCGGCAATTTGGGAAAGCCGCTTTGTTCCTGAAATGCTTTTACTGAGCTGTCGTAGCCGCTCTTCAAAGAAAGATACTTCTGATAAAAGTTGTCCCACATCGTGCCCAGCCGGGCCACCGGGACGCCGATTCTCTGCAGATCAGCCAGTTTTTGCTCTGTAAGAGGATCTTTTCCGGAAAGCAGCGCAATGGCATCGTCATATTGCTTCCTCAAGGCGGTCAATGCTGAGATTTGCGGGTTCAACCGGGCATTAGCCTCGTTAAACCTCCCATGCGCAGCCCCAAGAGCGCCCTGGGCCGCTTGGAGGCGGGCCACCGCTGCGATCCTTTGTTGCGGAGGCCCGCTCGTTGCTTCCCTTCCAATCTTCTCCGCCTGCGCCGCCGCGCTCTTGAGATTCGCTTCTGCGGCGGCCAGCTCCCTCTTGTGCGCCTCAATTTGTGCCTGGATTTGGCTGCTTCTCGCCTTGGCTCCAGGGACCGCATCCGACTTGGCGACATCAGCGAGCTTCGAATGCAGGAATTCAGGATCTTCTATCGCGACCGGGTCCTTCAGGACGAGTTTATGCGCGTCGGGCAATTTGTTTCCTGAAACCTCGGGCTTTGCCTGCACCACGATGAAAGACAGGTCAATGCTTATCTGATCAAGTATGTATCGTGGGGGCACCAGAGTCGCCAGCGCGGCATTTCCGGAGTTGAGATATAAGTTGCGCAGATCGACACTGGCCTGATCAAGTTGCTGGCTCGTGCTTACCACGGTCGAGGCAAACAACTCGATCAAATCTCTGAGCGTGATTGGCTCCGGTGCGGCTGCTGGCGGCTTGGGATCGGGCACAATTACCTCCGAACGGCCTTCGGTCAGACCTTATTCTGCCATGCCCTCCATAGCGAAGAATCGGGTCCGACCGCATCGGCTGTTCTTGTGCACTGCTTCAGTTTTATGCGGGTTTCGGTGCCGGTGCCGGCGGCAGCGGCTTGAGACCGTCAACCACCGCAGTTTCCAGGATTTCCAGCATCTTCTTCAGTCCACCCGGCATATCATCCTGGACTGCCTTCACATGCACTTTCAAGGTCGCGCTCTTGTCAACCTGGTCCTTGTGGGTTGATTGGAAGCTATAGGAGGCTTTCACAGAGAAATTTACTCCCCAGAATCCTCCTGACGCCGAGGCTTCCACGCCCACCTTATGCTCGCTCGTATCCAAGGTGCTGCTCGACACCTTGCACTCGAAATCGATGGTCGCTTCTTCTATCCGGATAAACGGCACCGGCACAATGGTCAGCAGCGGCACCGTGAGATCAACGGTCTCCTGCGTTGGCTGCGATTTGTCGTCGGGCGGTGGTTTGAGCCGCTTGAATGAAAAGTCCACAGTTCTGGCCACAGATCCTGCTTCCGGCTTGTTCGGATCCAGCGGCAGGAGACCTACCTGGTTGATAAAAGCGGCCGTCGCACTTGCCGCCAGACTCTGCGCTTTGACAATGGCCTGAAGCGGACCTCCTATGATCTGCTCCATCGGCAATGCCATCTCTCTTCCGATATCAATTGGCATGTTTGCCTCCTAAGAATTAGTGCGCTCTGCGCTTGGCGCGAGCTTTGGGTTTTGAGACAGCGGATTTACGCGATTTTGTCTTCGCCGGCATGCCGGGTTTAGAGCTGGAAGGTTTCCGCACCGCCTTGGTCCTGCGGAGAGTTTTTGCGGGAACATCACTAACGATGGTTTCATTCGCCAGGAGAATCGCAGTCCCTTGCACCTCCGGCTGCTCCACTGACTCTGCGGCTGGCGCAACTTCATGTATTCCCCGAATCTCAGTCGGCAACTCAGCCAGAATCCTGGCTGCTTCCACCAGGGGGTTCAGGCTTTCCAGCGCTTCGGCTGCCAATCTTCGAAGCTCGCTCCAATGCCCGGCCTCCGCTTGTCCCTGAAGTAGTTCCGTCATCCTTACTTGAGCCAGCACGCGGCTCAACTTCAGGTATTCCGGTACCACCCTGGAATAGCCGGCCGCCTGCAGGCCGCGCACAATCTCTGTCCAGAGACGAAGCGCACCTTCAGTGGTTGTCATGCTCGTGGTGGTCGTTGGAGGGTCCGAAATTGTCATTGCTCACAATACCCGGATGTCATTGCCGCGAAATCCCGGCGCCTCCCGGCCTGTTTACTGAGAACTGCGTCATCTGGTGGAAGACAAGTCGGAATATTACTTCCCGTTTTTTGAGATTTCAAGAAATAAGTGACACAAAGTGCATTGCGTCTCGAAACGGGAGTGAAATGTGGAAAAAAATCAGGACTGAGGATGTAGGGCGGCTGTCATAAACAGGGGCTAATGCCGCCGCTATTCTAGTTCGTTTAACGCAGACTGAAATCTGCTTGGCAAGAATGAATTCCTGCCCTGATATGCTTCTCCCGAGGTCGTGGCGGCCAACTAACCATGCACACGATACGCCGTCATGAATCAAAAATGCTGCGCGGGCTGAATGTCGAAGACCCCGGTGGGCCGAAATTCTGACTTCTGACTCCTGACTTCTGCTCCTTATTCCGTCCATCTCCTGAAAATCAGTGACCCATTCGTTCCCCCAAATCCAAACGAATTTGAGAGCGCAATGTTGACCTCGGCTTTACGGGCTGCATTAGGAACGTAATCCAGGTCGCAGTCAGGGCTCGGATTCTCCAGGTTGATGGTGGGCGGAAGGATCTGGTCGCGAAGTGCCAGGATGGTGATCCCTGCTTCCAGCCCTCCAGCTCCCCCCAGCAGGTGTCCGGTCATGGACTTGGTGGAGCTGACTGGAACTTTGGTTTGCTCGCCAAAGGTCTTCTTGATGGCCTTGGTTTCAAGAACATCACCAATCGGCGTCGAGGTGCCGTGAGCATTCACGTAATCGATGTCTGCGGGAGATATTTTGGCGTCGTGGATGGCGTTCATCATTACTCGATAGCCGCCCTCGCCGCCTTCAGCCGGCTGCGTGATATGGTAGGCATCCGCCCCCATGCCGTAGCCAATAATTTCCCCCAGAATGGGCGCTTCACGGCGCCTGGCATGCTCCAGACCTTCCAGCACCAGAATGCCTGCGCCTTCGCCCACCACAAACCCGTCCCGCCCGGCGTCCCACGGCCGGCTGGCCTTCTCCGGAGCGTCGTTGCGCACGGAAAGCGCGCGCATGGCGCCAAAACCGCCCACTCCCATCGGAGTGATGGGCGCTTCAGAGCCGCCGGCAATCATCACATCAGCATCGCAGCGCTGGATGATCTCATAAGCATCGCCGACCGCGTGCGCGCTGGTAGTGCAGGCGGTTGCCGTGGCTTCGTTCGGGCCCTTCGCGCCGTAACGGATGCTCACTTGTCCGGCAGCCAGATTGACGATGGCCGCCGGAATGAAGAAGGGTGACATCTTGCGCGGGCCGTGTTCCAGAAGCTCCTGGTGTTCGCGCTCAATGATGTCGAACCCGCCGACGCCGGAGCCGATGTGTACTCCTACTCGCTCCGCGTTTTCCGGGGTGATCTTCAGGCCGCACATCTTCATCGCCTCATCCGCAGCAGCGATGGCCAGATGAATGAACCGCCCCATTTTTTTGATTTCTTTTTTTTCGATGAAATTGAGGGGATCGAAGCCTTTGACTTCGGCGGCGATCTGGCAGGCAAACCGCGAAGCATCGAAGTGCGTGATCTTCGTTACCCCGCTCTTTCCCGCGACAATATTTTTCCAGACCTCGGCGGACGTATTGCCGACTCCACAGATGAGGCCCAGGCCCGTAACGACAACCCTTCGCGCCAACTACTTCCCGCCTTTCGCGTGCTTGTCAATGTACTCGATGGCGTCCTTTACGGTGCGGATCTTCTCCGCGTCCTCATCCGGGATCTCAATGTCGAAAGCTTCTTCAAAAGCCATAACCAGCTCTACCGTGTCGAGTGAGTCAGCCCCCAGATCGTCCACGAAGGAGGCGTTGGGAGTGACTTCACCTTCATCGACTCCAAGCTGCTCGACAATGATCGACTTTACTTTTTCTTCAACTGCTGTTGGCATGGATTCAAGTCTCCTTCTCTTGCGCAGCGGTGATTGGCTACTGCTTCACCGACTTGGCATGCTTCTCAATGGAATCAAATCGTATTAGCGGCAATTTGCGCGGCCGTAATCCTCTCTCCGACTCTCGCCATGCAATTTCCCGCTCGTAAACGGCAAACTGGTTAGTGTAATTGCTGGAAAAATGTTGTGTAAAGGGCAGTAGCTCAGTTTGAGCTATTGCCCTGTATCAGCGTCTAACGATTCGCTTGCAAATCGTGGGCCTTTAGATAAGCTCTTAGCCTGTCCTCGAGGCGAGTTCGCGAAGCCGAAGGATGAGCGAAGCGAAATGGACAACGTGTCAAAAATTCCACACGTTGAGCTCTCCTATTGGATGCCCGTGGCAATGAAATGACCCGAACAAGGTGCTTGGGTAACTGGTCAGTTGTGGGTAAAAACTGACCAGATATCAGTGTCAGCGTCTAGTGAGTTGCTTGCAACTCGCGGGCCTGTGCGGGGTCCCCGACACGCGCTGGTTTTCTTTTGCGCGTGGTGGGGTGCCGACAGACGTCATCGCGAATGCGATGAACCCTATATCAGGCAAGTGCACCAACTTGACGGAAATGACCGAACAAAGCTGTTGTAGTTGCCCGCCGAGAGACTTACAATACGCCAAACGATCTGCTGCCATCGCTGGGTTTCCTGGCTCTTAAGTTGGAGTCAGGGTGACCCGATCCTGAAAGCACGCCAGTGAACCCGCTGGCCAGTCGATCTGTTTGCGCGAAGGCAGAGATCTCCCGGGATACTGGAGCAGGCCAAACGAACCCTCAAGCTGTCGATCGGCCTGATGGAAGTGTTCGAAAAAACTTCCTGACTGGTGACAGATCAGGCTACGGAAGGATTTCTCTCTCAATCCGTCAGTTTCCTCAGCTTGTGTGCGTGTTCCGGTCGTAATGGCTTGATGCCAGGATTGCATTCCGGGGGACTCATGGCAACAGAAGAGCAGTTATCAAACCAGCTTACAGCGCCCGTTCCATCAGGGGAAAATCCTTCAATCCCAAATCGGGACGCCAGCTCTTTTCCAGGCGTCCTGAATGCTGAACTCGACCAGATCGAAATTTCACGGCGATATCGCCAGGTTTCGGAGCCGGTGGCGCCGCGCGCTGCCGATGATCAATCCTTTGCCCGCGCGGACGGGTCGAATCTCGCCGGCCTCGCATTCAGCGGCGGAGGCATCCGCAGCGCCACCTTCAATCTCGGCATTCTGCAGGGGCTGGCCGAGGCCAAAATCTTGCGCCGCTTTGACTACTTGTCCACCGTCTCCGGCGGCGGATACATCGGAGGATGGTTTGCAGGATGCGTTAAGCGCCTGCAAACCCATGGCAATCACCGGCCTAAGGTGGAAAAAGTTTTGCTCCCTGCGGAAGGCCCGGCCTCAACCAGCAATGAGCCCGCGGCCGTGACTTTCCTGCGCGACTATAGCAACTACCTCACTCCCAGAGTCGGCTTGTTTGCCGGAGACACCTGGGCCTTCATTAGTACTTACGTCCGCAACCTGTTTCTGAATCTTCTCATTCTGGTTTCCGCGCTGACATCGGTTTTGCTGTTGCCGTACATCATGGATTTCATTACCAGGTACATACGTTGGAAACTGGTCGACGACCAGAGACATCGCTGGATTTACAACTGGATGCTGAATGAGGGTGATCCCGCGCTGGTGTGGCTGGCCATCGTTTCTCTGATCATTGCAGTGACCGTCATCATCAGGAACGTGACGGCGCTCAACGGCCCCAGGGAGTCATTCGCGCGCTTTAGCAGCGAAAAGGGGATCCAACTGACCATCGTGCTGCCGCTGTTCCTGTCCGCATGGTTCTATAGCGTCTGGATCTATGCATTTTCTTCCAGGAATCACCACGCCTACGTGGTTTTTGCTGCCGAGCATCCCTACCAAAATGCTGTTTTCTGGATCAGGCATGTGATTGAGGTTGGCGTTGGTGTCTGGGCATTTGGTTCGGTGCTGACCTGGGGCGCCAGCGATGAAGACACCTCGCTGAAAAGGTTGGCCCCAACCCTGCTCTGGCAATTTGTGGCCGTCATCGCCAGTTCCATAACCACAGGATTGCTCTTGTGGAGGCTGGAGGCTTTGGCCATGTATTTCATCAGGCCAGGTACTGCACACCCAACCTGGTTCATTGTCGGTTGGCTTCCACCATTGCTGATCGGCGTAATCGTCGTCTTTTTTTTCATTCAGATTGGCGTCACCGGCAGGCGCACATCGGAGGAGGCTCGCGAGTGGTTCAGCCGCCTGTGCGGTTATCTCATCGTCAACCTTTTGGCATGGGCCGCTCTCTTTCTCCTGGCCTCCCCCATGCTTGCAGACGGCATTCACGGCCTGGTCAAAGATCTCTCCGGCATCTTCGTATGGCTTGGTTCAACCAGCGCCGGCCTGCTCTTAGTGCGAAAGAAAGATTCCGATAATGGGAATGGAGGCAACCCACTCAGGAAGCTGATTGCCGCTGTTGCTCCTTATCTGTTTGTCATTGGACTCCTGGTGCTGCTGGCTAAGCTCATTAACACGATCCACTGGCGGATTTCCAACCAGTGGCACCCTTCCCAATGGGACATCGTCGTGTGTCTTGCCTGTGCCCTCCTGAGTGTCCTGCTTTCCAGCCGGGTGGACGTGAATCTTTTCTCTATGCACGCTCTGTATGGGAACCGGCTGGTGCGCTGTTATCTCGGCGCTTCTCATTCCAACCGGCGCCCTCAGCCGTTTACCGGATTTGATCCGGATGACAATCTCTCACTCGCGGGGCTGGCCCCTTCGGCCGGTTATGAAGGTCCGTACCCCATCGTGAACACCGCGCTCAATCTGGTCCATGGAAAAGAGCTGTCGTGGCAGCAACGCAAAGCCGAATCCTTCATCTTTACTCCGCTGTTTTGCGGATTTAACGCCCAGCACACCGGACATACAGCGGAGAATTCCCGCCTCTCTCCCCAGGCATATCGGCCCACCTTACAATACGGCTATTCCGGCGGAGGGCCCTACCTGGGCACCGCAATTTCCATCTCCGGCGCCGCCGCTTCTCCCAATATGGGCTATCACTCCTCTCCCGCCATGGGAGTCTTGCTCACCGTCTTCAATGTGCGTCTCGGCTGGTGGATGGGAAATCCGCGGGATGAGGACACCTGGCGTCTTTCCGCCCCCCGCCTCGGTCTCATCTACCTGTTCAACGAACTGCTCGGACGCACCGATGACACCAGCGGCTTCGTTTATCTCTCTGACGGCGGGCACTTCGAGAATCTCGGACTCTACGAACTGGTTCGCCGCCGTTGCCGCCTGATCATGGTTTGCGACGCCTCCCAGGACGGCGAGTTCCACTTTGAAGACCTTGCCGGCGCAATCGAGAAATGCCGCACTGATTTCAGCGTCGAGATTGATCTTGGATGCGTGGAGGAAATCCGTCCTGCAAAAGACTCCATCTACAGCAACTCGCATTACGCTTTTGGCGCCATCCGCTACGACGCCAATCATACCGGCGTGATTATTTATGTGAAGGCCTCATTGACGGGCAAGGAATCAGTGGAACTGGCCAGCTACCAGCGCGCCCATCCAGCCTACCCGCATGAATCCACCGCCGATCAATGGTTCACGGAATTGCAGTTTGAAAGTTATCGGCAGCTTGGTCACTGCATAGCAAAGCGTTTGGCGCAGGACAACCACTTTATTGAAGCCTTGAGCGGAGTAGAAGCAGTTTCGGCCAGAGCATTGGAACAATCAGCCGGCGCTTGAGCCGCCAGCGGCGCAAGCGCCGAGTGTCAGCCTCTAGCGATTCGCTCGCGAATCGCGGGCCTTTAGGCAGACGTGAGCGTAGCGAATGAGCGTGAGGCTTGTATCGGAGCATGACCTCCGAGCTTGAGGAAAAATGCCTCTTGCGACGATCAGCCTTGTATCAGGGGCACAACTTTTAGCCTGTCCTCGAGGCGAGCTCGCGACGCCGAAGGATGAGCGTAGCGACTGAGCGCGGGCTTGTATCAGGGCACGCGACTATAGAGGTGCGGGAAGAAATTGTCTTTCGGGATAAAACAACACACTGTGACTGTCATCTTGAGCGGAGTTCGAGCGATCCCGCTTTGCGGAGAAGCGAGGACGAAGTCGAAAGACCCCGAGCATTCCAGCGCTCACCATGCAGTATCAAGGCGTTCTCACGAAACAGCTCTGCCTTACTGACGGCTTTCACTTGACGAAACCAAATGGCCACCGATAGTGGGGGGAATACTATTGCCCTGCCAGATTTTTGATTGCTCAAGATTTGGAGTTGCTTTTCCGATGCACCGATAACCCGATTCTTAGCAACTCGCCACAGTCATCAGCCTTCCACACACTGCGCCCTTGGCGCAAGGCCCCAGCTAGTTACTGTTTGCTATTTACTGTTGGCTATTTACTATTTGCTGATTACTGCTTCCTCGCCACCACCAGCGCATTCGGCCCAGCTTCCAGCGGCACCAGTTCAGCATTCTTGAATCCGGCATTTCCGCACATGCGTGCCAGCTCAGCAAACGTGTAGGCATCGCCATGGTCGGTGTTGGCCAGCATGATCAGGCTGAACAAGGCCGCGGCCGCGGGCGAAATCCGGTCTTCATTGGGAACGAATTCCAGAATCACGAGTTGGCCCCCGGGATTCATCGCGCCAAAAAATCGCTTCAGCAGAGATTCGTTGGTTGCAGGGTCAAAGTGGTGAAGGAAATTCGTGACCAGGACCGCATCGTAGCCTTTGCCGATCTCGGCATCAAAAGCGCTGCCCGGAATCAAGTGATGGCGGTCGGCAACGCCGTTCTTCCGGGCATTCTCCTGCGCCACCTGCAGGACGTTGGCCCAATCCAGCGCATAAATCTGCGCCTTGGGATTTTGCCGGGCAATAGC
>DATDNH010000440.1:0-5673 GCA_036518395.1 Candidatus Angelobacter sp.
CGGTCAGCGTACCCTTTGAACTTGCCGTCCGCCGGAGCCATGTGCTTCAGCAAATCGGGATGGCGCTTCTTGAACAACTCGATCAATTCCACCAACCGGGGATGGCGCTCCAGTACACCTGTGGGCTCAAATACGCTTGAAGCACAGAGCGGAAGCAGGCCTACCATGGACCGAACTTTCAGTCGCATGGCGTCGCCATTGGGGAAATGGAGCAGGTCGTAGAAGAAGCCATCTTGCGAATCCCACATCTCGTCATGGTTTTCGCCAATCCGGTCCATGGCGTACGTGATCCAGATAAAATGTTCTGCGAAACGGTAGGCTACATCCTCATAAACGGAGTCATAATCCGTTAAAATGAGGGCGATCTCCAGCATGCATTGACAGTAGAAAGCCATCCACGCGGTGCCGTCGGCCTGATCCAGGTGACCGCCCGTGGGGAGTTGAGCACTGCGATCGAAAACGCCGATGTTGTCCAGACCCAGAAAACCACCGGCGAAGACGTTCTTCCCTGATGGATCTTTCCTGTTAACCCACCAGTTGAAATTCTGCATCAGGCCCTGGAACGATCGCTCCAGGAAGCGCAGGTCCGAGCGGCCTAGCTCTTTCTCGATGTTGTAAAGAAACAATGTGGCCCAGGCGTGTACCGGCGGGTTCACATCGCTGAAATTCCACTCGTAGGCTGGGATCTGCCCATTGGGGTGGGCGTAGAGGTTCCGCAGCATGAGCAGGAGCTGGTCCTTGGCAAAATCGAAGTCCACCAGCGAGAGCGCAACGGTGTGAAACGCGAGATCCCATGCCGCGTACCAGGGATACTCCCACTTGTCAGGCATGGAAATGATGTCGCTGTTCAGCATGTGGAACCATTCCGTATTTCGAATATTGCGATGAACAGTGCCCGTCATGGGATGAGCGTCGTGCTCCTCCAGCCAGCGATCGAGATCGAAATAGTAGTACTGCTTGCTCCACAGCATGCCGGCCAGCGCCTGACGGTGAACTCGACGTTCATCGTCACTCAAAGAGCGCGGGGTGATGCGGTTGTAGAACTCCTCTGCATCCGCAAGACGCTCCGCAAATATTTGATTAAACGTACCGAATGCCTTGGCGTCGGGTTTTGCACTCAGTCGGAGGCGGACAACTTTATTGCCGCCTGCAGGGACTTCTAGGCGATAATGCGCAGCCGCTTTCGTTCCTCTGTTGGAAGGATTCACAGCATCCAGCTTGCCTGCGACCACGCACTCATGAAATGCGTCTTTGACGTAGGGGGATGGATTGGGCTGTCCCCAGAGCCGGCTGGCGTTGGACTCGTTGTCGGTAAATAAAAGATCGGGGTTGTCTTCGCAGTGAAGCGTGCGCTCGCCGAGCTTTTCATGTGAAGCAGCGATTGTTCCCTTTCCTGCCTGGGCCAACGCGGGTTTGTGCGCATCCTTGTCCCATGACCAGGTGTTACGGAACCAGAGGGTGGGTAACAGGTGAAGCTCCGCGCTCTCCGGGCCACGATTGTGCACCGTGATACGGATTAGCAGATCTTCGGGATCGGCCTTGGCGTATTCGACAAATACGTCAAAATAGCGGTCATCATCGAAGATGCCCGTATCGAGCAGTTCATATTCGAACTCTTCGCGCGATCGGCGGCGGTTGCTTTCGACCAGATCCCCGTATGGAAATTCTCGCTGTGGATACTTATAGAGATACTTCATGTAAGAATGCGTCGGCGTGCTATCGAGGTAAAAGTAATATTCCTTGACGTCTTCCCCGTGATTCCCCTCACTATTGGTGAGTCCGAACAGACGCTCTTTCAGGATCGGATCCCGGCCGTTCCACAGCGCGATAGCGAAGCAGAGCTGCTGCTTGTCGTCGGAAATGCCGGCCAAACCGTCTTCGCCCCAGCGGTACGCACGCGAGCGTGCCTGGTCGTGGCTGAAGTAATCCCAGGCATTGCCGTCCTGACTATAGTCCTCACGCACCGTGCCCCACTGCCTTTCGCTGAGGTACGGTCCCCACTTCTTCCACGGAACACCAGTCTCACGGGCATCATTCAGTCGTTTCTGCTCTTTGGTTTCGATATACGTAATGGGAGACTTCTGGGGCGGCGGGTTCATGACTTTTCCTTTCTTGCTTACTGAGCTCACACTCGTGGCTACAACTAATCTTGAAGATTATTTACCAGTTCTATAGTCCTAGATCTGCTGGGTGTGTTGACACTGGAAGAAGTAGTAGGTCCAGCCAGAAGGTTAATCAACCGCCAGGATCTGCCACCCCCCCAGGGAACGTGTACATGGCTTGCACGTAACAGTCGCTGAGATTGACGATAATCTGGTATCGCTCGTCATCCTTGTGCCAGGTCCAACCCGGCCGAGCTGGAGACTAGAGGTCTCTGCCACAGGCAAAAGCCGTCTCAGCCGACTGCAGAAAGTGAGGAGGTCGTTCTTCAGATCCTGGGTATAGCCTCGAATGAAGTACTCCAGGTGCTCGGCAACCAACGGATGGTCAGGTGCCACATGGTTGGGGACAAAATCCAGGATCAGGTTCACCCAAAATCAGAACCGGAATAGCGACTCTCACGACTGCTCCGCCTGCTCAACTGTTCCAATCCTCCACCAAAGTCCGCCAGAAACTAGAACTTCTAACAGATGGAAGGCCAATATTTTTTCCCGTCCCCGGGAAGCGTTTGAAACCTGCGCCTTTTGACAGTACAGCCAGCAAGCACTGCTTCCTAGATTGAAAGAGTGGTTTGCATGCACTCTTTTGAGATGTTCAGGCCCGCAACCACAAATTTGATCACAGGAGAGTCGAACATATGAGAAAGATCTCGTTCGTTACCGGGATTATGTGTTTGCTTGCCCTGATGGCAGCTGCTCAGGAGGTGCCCCGAGGGGAGGTCTTTCTCGGCTACTCCTACGTCCGAGTGGCTACTGGAAGCCAAGTGAACGCATTCAACAATAACGGTGGTTTGGGCGAAGCGCAAGTCAATCTCAACGAGTATCTCTCGTTGGTAGCTGAACTCGGAGGATTTGTTGCTGGGAACGTCAGCATCAGGGGACCAGAGCTCAGTAGCTTAGACCAGACGTATTTCACTTACCAGTTCGGTCCTCGCATTACATGGCGCAAACTGGGGCGGATTGCTCCCTTCGGTCATTTCCTCATCGGTGGAGCGCACGAGTCGAGGAGCTTTGCCGTGCCAAACGTGCTCATTCCCCCAGGTGCCGTTGTTCCACCGGGAGTGACTGCAGAGGTGAACCCACAGACTACGCGCTTCCGCACCAGCCAGAACGCATATGCAATGACTATAGGCGGAGGGTTCGACGTTAACATCTCGAGAAGGTTCGGCGTTCGACCCTTCCAACTGGATTACCTCCCAAGCCACTTCTCACCATTCAACATCCCAGGCTTGTCCACAATAGGAGTCAACAACAATACAAACTGGCAGAACAACATACGCTATTCTGCCGGGCTGGTATTCCGATTCGGTCAGGACGTTGGACCCAATACCCAATGACCGGCCTTGCAGGGAAGCTGGTCTAAGCAGATCAGCTTCCCAAACTTCTCGGTCGCTTGAGGTCAATTCACCTTTGGCGCCACTCAGAGAGTGAATTGCGTGGTTTGCCTCGGACGCTAGCCGCCTCCCCAGCTTGGGGCTGGAGGCAGTCTTCCTTTTGTCTTTTGCGAGGATTGACATGCCCGAAAAGTCATCTTCCAAATGCTCACCCGGCCGCTACAGGATCATCCACCCACCTACCTAATATCCGCTGCTTAAAGAGTCGAAAAGAGATTACTTCTTACCGAGAGAGGCCGGAGCGCCCGAGAACTGGCCGGAATTGAGGCTATCGGCCGGAGCCGTAGGCTGCACGACCGTAGAGTCAGGGGGCGACCCCAGCTTGCCCGAAAACGGCACCTGCTTCGCCAGCTTTTCGATTATCTTAAGCTCTTCCGGCTCATGGCTGTGGAACAAGCGTGTGAAATCAGGCCAGAACTCACGGAGGAGGTTGTCTTGCGCGTTGGAAATAAGCCCGCCACCAAAACGGCTCATCGTTTCTTCCAAACCCCGTTGCGGCCGCGGATAGTAGCTATTTGTCACACTGGCAACCAGCAGCAAGCCCAGCACCAACGAGGTATTGAAGGTGGCATGACCGTTATCCGCGCGGGTTATGAACACGCGGCTGGCCGAGTACCCCACTCTGGGCAAGAAGGGCTCCTGGGAGCCCCGGCGAAAATATCTGGGATCCTGATGAAAAACTGCAGGCAATAGGAACCTTTGAAAGAAGCTGGCTGCCTCATGGTTAGCCAGCATCGCACCGTAGCGCTTTCCGTATCCTTCCATCCCCTGGCCATAGGCTGGCCAGCCGTCGCTGAGTTGGGCCAGGCCGGCGTCGAAGGCAGTTGTTACGAAGGTAAAGGGCGAATAAGCCTGGCGCAGGAAAATGTGAAACTTTTGCTGGCCGCTAAGCGCAGCGTAGGAGGGCGCATTTGGCAATGTTCGCGCTAATGCTGGCTCAATGCCGACCAGGTTGGATGGCGCCACAAGGCCGACTCCCCCCGTATGCGCCATGGGCACAATCGGCGTGGCGGTTCGTAGCGGTTCTGGGCCTGGCATTAAACCGGATTGGGCCGAGTCCGGCACGGCGGTTCCTCCCATCACCAACGCCACTGCCAAGACCCGCGCAATATGTCCCACTTGCATGTGCGTGCGCACTGAAAACGAAAGTTCTGACTCACGCCGCGAACCGGCTTAGCCGCGTTTCCTAGTTAAAGAACAACCATTAGTGTTAGCGCGCAGTGCTATTGCACGAACTGTCAAAAGGCGCAGAAAGGTTGAAGTGAATTCTAGAAGCGCGGAGTCAGAGCCCTTTTTGGTTTTGAAGCCTCGTGTTTAACGGTAATTGTGACAGTGACAATACCGTCACTAGTTTTACCATCAGAGTGTCTGCTGTTCGGGTCGTGTATGGTCAATCACTCTCCCCCTTCGGCTCACGATGTATCCGTGTAATTCATTCAAGGGCCTGCATTCTGCCAGATGCCGACAGTGTCCCGAAACAGCGGAGGAACAGTCAGCAACCAACAAGAATTGCCTTTGCCGCTGGTCGTTGTCCTTCGAGCACATTTCATTTCCATTCCTGGACCCTGCTTGCCGTTAACTTGCGTAACTCGCTGTAAATTCATGCCACAAACAAAAACGGGGCCAGCTGATAACCATCAACCGACCCCGACTGCTGCCAACGGCGGGTGGGACTGCTACTTGCCCCCGCCGTGCTTGCCCTGGAACTGGGATTCGTCCACCACCACGGTGTCGGTTTTGGTGAAGGTGGCGCCTTCGGGCAGGAAGTAGAACTCGGCCTTGCCCTTGTCGCTGCCGGCCCGGCGGACCTCGATGCGGCCGGCGTCAATCTGCTGCTTGCCCTCGCCCTTGGTCAGGTAGTTCTTGGTGTTGATGGCGCGCAGGGCGGCCAGCTTCTCCGCATCTCCCTTTTCTTCCGTGTTGGCGTAGCCCACCACAACCAGTTTGCTGTTGGGCTCGCGCTGCAGGCGCAGGGAAATATCGTCCAGGGCCGCCTTGCACTCATTGTCCACCCGCGAGGTACGGCGCGCGTTCTTGAACTGGCACTCCCCGGCCAGGGTTTCGCTGACCACTTCCGGCGGCTTGGGCAGAGGCTTGACCTCTACCGTGGCCACGCAGGA
>DATDNH010000441.1:0-5466 GCA_036518395.1 Candidatus Angelobacter sp.
ACCGCTACTGCTGAAGACGATCCTCCTAGCGAACCAGCGCAGGAACTCGCAACACTAAGTATAGCTGTGTTGCTTCTCCACACGCAATGAAAGTCTGCTCTCGCCAGGAATACCGCCTCGGCGCAAAGGCTTGAACTGGCCCCAAAGTACAGACGGTGCTCAGCCCGGGTCCCCGGCACGCGCGGTTTTGATTTTGCGCGTGATGGGGTGAGAGCACCGTCTCCGCGCCGAAGGCGCGACCCGGTTCTGAATAGTAAAAACTAAGTACGAATGGCTGGTTTTCGATACAATCGCGGTGCTAAGTTCTATCGACTCAACCTACCGGAGGAACCGCGTGGCCGAAACTCTTGAAGCGCCAGCAGCCGAACCAAAATTTCAGCCGTATGTGCCGCCGGGAGAAGTCCTGCCGGAATTTACCCCGCGCGCGGTTTTGCTCGGAGGACTCTTCGGCCTGATCTTTGGAGCCGTCACCGTATACGTCGGCCTGCGGGCTGGGCTTACGGTTGCAGCCTCCATTCCCATTGCCGTCCTCTCCATCAGTATCCTTCGCGTTTTGGGTAAGGCCAGCATTCTGGAAAACAACATTGTCCAGACCACCGGGTCAGCAGGCGAATCGGTGGCCGGGGGTGTGATTTTCACCATTCCTGCGCTGATCTTCATGGGTTTTCCCCTGGAGTACGGTCGCATTTTCCTTCTCGCCCTGATCGGAGGATGGCTCGGCGTTTTCTTCATGATTCCTCTGCGCCGCCAATTGATCGTCAAGGAACACGGCAACCTGTTGTACCCCGAAGGCACCGCCTGCGCGGACGTCTTGATCGCCGGCGACCGCGGCGGCTCATTTGCCGGCCGCGTTTTCACTGGCTTAGGGCTCGGTAGCCTCTACACCCTTTTCCAAAATGAGAATCTTTTCGGACTCTGGCCCAGCACCGCGGATTACCAGCCCAAATGGTATCCGGGCAGCGCAATTCGCGCCAACACCACGACCGAATACCTGGGAGTTGGCTACATCATTGGTCCTCGCATTGCCGGAGTGATTTTTGCCGGAGGTGTTTTTGCCTGGCTCGTGGTGATGCCGGCCATCAAGTTTTTTGGCGGCTCGCTCACCTCGCCCCTCTATCCGGCACAGAAATTGATTTCACAAATGTCCGTAAGTGAACTCTACGGCGCTTATATAAGGCCGATGGGGGCCGGCGCGGTTGCCGCAGCCGGTCTGATTACGCTCATTAAAACCATACCAACGATCGTGAACGCGCTTCGGGCGGGTGCGGCAGACTTGAAAAAAGGAGCAGCTACCGTACTCAGCACGCGGCGCACTGATCTGGATCTCAGCATGAAGCACGCTCTGGCCGGAACGGTTTTGGTGTTGCTCATGCTCATTGCCATGTTGATCTGGAAACCGGTTCCCGGCACCTCAACCAGCGTGATTGCCAATATCGCCGCCGCTATTTTTGTAGTCATCTTCGGCTTCCTTTTCGTGACCGTCTCTTCGCGCATTACGGGATTGATTGGTACTTCCTCCAATCCCATTTCCGGTATGGCCATCGCTACCATGATGGCGACATGCGTGATGTTCCTGCTGATCGGCTGGAAAACTGCTGCTTACAAAGCACTGGTGATTTCCATCGGCGGCGTGGTTTGTATCGCTTCAGCCAATGCCGGGAATACTTCGCAGGACTTGAAAACGGGTTTCCTGGTTGGAGCCACTCCCAAAAAGCAGCAGATCGCTCTGGTTGTCGGCGTCTTGATTTCAGTTTTCGCCATCGGAGGCACGTTGGGGCTGATGAATAAAGGACTGGAGCAACTCCGGCCTTATGGCCCTGTCACCCTCGACCTCAGTAAGCTCGAAGAAGGCGTGCGGGTTGTCGCTCCGGAATACAATCCGCTGCTGGGACGTTCTGAAATCAAAATCGTGGATGAAAAAGGAAACGTCCTTACCACAGAAGATCCCAAAAAATATCAGCTCATCACCGCGCTGGGAGCACAGCATCTGCCCAATGGCCAATATCTCTACAACCCTTCGACTGGCAAAATTGAGCGGCAATGGGTGCAGGGAATCGGCAGTGAGAAGGCGCCCGCTCCCCAGGCCAATCTCATGGCAACGGTAGTGAACGGAATCATCGATCATCGTCTGCCCTGGAATCTGGTGCTGGTTGGAGTCTTTATTGTGATTGGGGTCGAGCTTCTGGGCATCCGTTCTCTTTCTTTTGCTGTGGGATTCTACATTTCCATTGGCACAACGCTTGCCATCTTCTGTGGCGGGATTGTGCGCTGGCTGGTAGAACGGGCCGCTGCCAAGGCAGGTGAAAAGAAGGATGAGAGCGAGGTCAGTCCTGGATCATTGTATGCCTCCGGCCTGATCGCAGCCGGCGGTGTCGTCGGCCTGATCGGAATTGTTGTGAAGCTGCTGGAAAACAGCCCCGCCGATAAGTGGTATCACATCAAGGAAGGCGCACTGGTGCTGGGAACACGCTACCCGATGATCGGCGGAAGCAACCTGATCTCCGTCCTTATGTTTGTTTTGCTGATGGCCTCTGCCTATTACTTCGCCCGCAAACCTCTGGGAGGGGATAAAAAGTAGATCTGTGATTTCAGATTTCTTATTGTTGTCGGGAAAACATTCAATCCTGTCATCCTGAGCGCAGCCTGAGTGATCCCGCTCTGCGGGAAGCGAAGGCGCAGTCGAAGGACCCCGAGAATACTTATCCTGCCCATACCGTCTCAAGGTGTTCTCACAGTCTATATCTTCTCCCGATTTTCCTCCGCGCTCTCAGTTTTGTTTGCTTTTGACTTTCGGTTTTCAAGTCCTTGTGAAGTTTTGTATCGCGCGGGCAAAATCACAAATCCACAATCACAACTCGACAATCCAAGAATTTCCTCCGTTTCCTCCCTTCCTCTATGTTGAAAGGTTTTGCAGTTGGTCTTCCCAAGTGCCAAAGGCTAAGTGCCAACGGCCATATCGCGATCAAGATAGAATGTCTCCCCATGCTGCGCACACTGTTCTCGCTCGTTATACTCGTCCTTAGCATGTCCGCCGTCGTCTACCCCCAGGACCGCTCCTATGGCCGCTCCATGGTCATCACTGACCGAGGCATCGTGGCCACCAGTCACTATCTGGCTTCGCAGGCCGGTGCGCAAATTCTCGCCCATGGCGGCTCTGCCATCGATGCCGCCATCGCCGCCAACGCGGTCTTAGGCGTCACCGAGCCCATGATGAACGGCATGGGCGGCGATCTCTTCCTTATTTACTGGGACGCGAAATCCGGCAAACTTTATGGCCTGAACGCGAGCGGCTGGGCGCCGAAGAAGTTGACCATTGATTTTCTTGCCCAGCATGGCATTACCACCGCCATGCCGCACGATGGCATTCACTCCGTCACCGTGCCCGGCGCAGTCGAAGGTTGGAGCCAGGCTCATCATCGCTTCGGACGCCTGCCCTGGAAAGACCTCTTCACCCCCGCAATCTTTTACGCTGAGCACGGCTACGCTGTCCCGGAAATCGTTCACGATTACTGGGCTCCGGAAGTAGGCAAGCTGCAGAAGACGGAAGAAGCGCGCCGCGTCTTTCTTCCCGGTGGCAACGCTCCCGAATTGGGAGCGAAATTTACAAATCCTGATCTGGCCAAAGCTTTGCGCCTGGTGGCGGAAAACGGACGCGACGCCTTCTACAAAGGCGCGATCGCCCAGGCCATCGTCCAGACCTCCTCGGCCTTTGGCGGCGCCATGCAACTCGATGACCTGGCCGACTTCTCCGCCGAATGGGTTGAGCCCATCTCCATTGACTATCGTGGCTGGAAAATCTACGAGCTCCCTCCCAACGTGCAGGGCATGGCCGCGCTGGAGATGCTCAGCATCATGAGCAACTTCCAGCCGGAAAAAGACGGACCGCAAAGCACCGCTGAACTGCACAAAAGAATTGAGGCCATGAAGCTGGCCTATGCCGACCTTTATCGCTACAACGCCGATCCGCGCTTTGCCAAAGTTCCGGTGAAAGGCCTGCTCGCAAAGGAATATGGCGCGCAGCGCGCAAAGTTGATCGATCCTGACAAAGCCAACTGCAATCCCGGCCCCGGCAATCCCGCCACCAGCGACACCACATACCTCGCCGCCGTAGACAAAGACGGAAACATCGCCTCGCTGATTCAAAGCAACTACTCCGCCTTTGGCTCAGGGATTGTGGTCAACGGCTTCGGCTTTGCCTTGCAAAACCGGGGAGCGCTCTTCGTGCTTGACCGCAATCATCCCAACGCGCTCCAGCCGCGCAAGCGCCCCTTCCACACCATCATTCCCGCATTCATGGAGCGCGGCGACGTCCATATCGGCTTCGGCATCATGGGCGGCGCCAATCAGCCGCTGGCCCACGCGCAGTTTGTTTCCAACTTCGTTGATTACGGAATGAACGTGCAGGGAGCGCTGGATGCGCCACGCTTCACCGTCGCCGGCAACCAGGTGACTTGCGACATTGTGATCGAATCGCGAATCAAGCCGGACGTCCTGCAGGCCCTCCGCGATAAAGGCCACAAGCTGAACGTGCGTAAAGAATTCACGGCATTGATGGGACGCGGCCAGGCCGTCCTGCACGATTCCAAAACCGGAATGAACTATGCCGGCTCCGATCCCCGCGCCGACGGCAACGCCGAACCCGAACCCCCAGACCTTCAACACAGAGGAAAAGAGTAAGCAGAGGATTTTTGATCTTTGATTTTTGATTTTTGATTTTTTGATGTTTCCCTGAAGAACCAATCCTTTCTGTGACGAACTTTCAGCCGTGTCATTCCGAGAGAGCGTAAGGAGCGCGCGTTTACTCGGGGCCCCGTGACTAAGCGGAGCGCAGGAACGGGGAACGTGCGCGCGAGTAGCGACGAGGAATCTGCTCCGCTGCCCTGAGGAAAGTACCAAACCGTTTGTACCCAGAGGGTCCCACTTCAGATTGCTGATGGCTTTATCTTCTCTCGATCTTCCTCCGCGCTCTCAGTTTTGCTCTTGATTTGATCTTCAGTCTTCTAAGTTCGATCTCACGTTTTCGTATGCAAAATTTTCAAATCACAAATCAAAAATCCAAAATCAACAATCCAAAAATTTCCTCTGCTTCCTCAGTTCCTCTGTGTTGAAGGTCTTGCTGTTGCTTTTAGCTAGGAGCTACGGGCAACAGCAGCACCGGCTCCAACATAAACTCAAATCCATCAATCTTCTCGACGGCGCGTCGCGCCACGTTCTCCCCTACAGGCTCGAGCGTGATCACAAACGACAGCCGCTCCTTCGCCATGTGCGGCTCCTGGATCACAGAATCAATGTTGATCCCCTCTCGCGCAATCGCTTCCGCCACGCGCGCCAGAATTCCCGGATGATCGCGCACGGTCAACCGCAAATACCAGCTCACCGGACGCGCCCGCTCCACCAGCGGCGCCTTTTCCGGATTGTGAAATCCTGAGAGCCCATTGGGGACCTTCTGGCCTCGCGCCAGGTGTT
>DATDNH010000442.1:0-33423 GCA_036518395.1 Candidatus Angelobacter sp.
GATTTATAAAACTTCTCAACCTTCCAGGGACTTGGCCGGCTGAGCCACTTACCATAGATCGAGTTTGCAAGATCTGGCCGCTTCTCCAATAGTTCCACCTCGGCCAGCATGTGTTGAAAATTGCCTATCACCACCGCTATCGAGCCTAAGATCAAGAGCGATATTCCTACTACAGTACGCATATTTAAGAAGCCACGTCTCTTTGGCTGAATGCTGAGTGCTGACTGCTAAGTGCTTCTTCTCTACACAAATTGCTCCAAGAACCTGACATCACCTTGAAAAAACAGCTGGATGTCGTCAATCTCATACTTCAGCATGGTGATGCGTTCCACGCCCATGCCAAAAGCAAAGCCGCTGACTTTGGCCGAATTGTAGCCATTGCTTTCCACGAATTTGAAAACCGCCGGGTCTACCATGCCGCAGCCCAGCAATTCGATCCATCCACTGTTCTTGCACAGGCGACAGCCTTTGCCGCCACACTTAAAGCAGGTAACGGAGACATCCGCGCTCGGTTCCGTAAACGGAAAGAAGGACGGGAAGAACCTGGTCTTCACGTTGGAGCCGAACAGCGCTTTCATTGCGTGGTCGAGCGTGCCTTTCAAATCGCAGAACGTGATGTTAGTATCCACCGCCAGTCCTTCCACCTGGTGGAAGATCGGCGAGTGCGTCGCGTCCGCAGTATCGGCGCGATGCACCTTGCCCGGCACAACAACGCGAATGGGCGGAGGCTGCTGCTCCATGGCGTGGATCTGCACGGGAGAAGTATGAGTTCGCAGGAGTAGCCGGTCACGTTGCGGTTTCTTCTCCTGGCCTGCGATGAAAATGGTGTCCTGCGTATCGCGCGCCGGATGGTTGGGCGGAAAGTTCAGCGCTTCAAAATTGAAGTAATCAGTTTCAATTTCCGGGCCTTCAGCAACAGAGTAACCAATATTTCGAAAAACGCTGACGATCTCGTTCATCGTTTTGATGACAGGATGTTCAGCGCCCAGCGGCCGATGAATGCCGGGCAGCGTGATGTCGACGCGCTCGGACTCAAGCCGGGCTTTCGAAGCTGCGCCGCTCATGTGCTGCCGGGCCAAATCTACAAGTTGCGGAACCTCAACCTTCAAGCGATTTACGCGTGCTCCCACCTCGCGCTTGGCCGGACCCGGGGCCGCTTTCAACCATAGCTCATTTACCTGCGTGAGGATGCCATTCTTGCGCGCCAGCCAGCGATCGCGGAATACTTTCCACTCGCCTTCATTGGCGACCGCATCGGCTTCCCGGCGAAGAGCCGCGAGTAACTCCTCAACGGCTTTGTCGAGCGCCGCCGGCGAATAATCTTCGGGTTGGGGAACGGTGTAGGCCATTGAGAAGAGAGACGTTGCAATGCAACGTCCCTACCCATAAAGCATGGCAATGTTAACGATTACGCAGCAGTGCCGTGTGCGCGCTTGGCCGTCTCAGCTAACGCGCTAAATCCAGCAGGATCGTTGGCTGCAATATCGGCCAGTACTTTGCGATCAAGTTCCACGCCGGCCTTCTTGAGCCCACTGATGAACTGGTTATAGCTGATGCCATTTTGTTTGGCGGCGGCGCCGATGCGCACGATCCAGATGGAACGAAACTGACGTTTCTTCTGGCGGCGGCCGGAATAGGCAAACTTGAGTCCGCGCTCTACCGATTCCTTAGCGGCCCGATACAACTTTGATTTTGTAAGAAAGTAGCCGCTGGCGCGCTCCAGAATTTTCTTGCGGCGCTGACGACGCTTGGTACCACGTTTAACGCGAGGCATGAATGCTCCTTTTTTATGTGCCCGCCGCGGCGGGCGATGTTTGCGGCTGGAGGCAGAGCTGGTAAGCCTTAACGCCTCTTCACACGCTTGATTTCAGGTTTGGCCTCGGCGCTGATTTTTCAGGCGGGCCAAACACTGTCCCGATTCTATTAGTACGGGATCATCCTCCGCACCTTGGCGGCGTCAGCATCGCTGACCAGCGTGCCGCCGCCCAGATGACGCTTGCGTTTTTTCGACTTGGAGGTAAGGATATGACGCTTAAAGGCGCTGTAGCGCTTGACCTTTCCGGTTGCAGTCTTCTTGAAGCGCTTGGCTGCGCCTTTATGAGTTTTCAATTTAGGCATAATCTTTCAACTAACTTCTAAGTTCCAGTTTGTTTTCCGGCCGTGGACTGGAGGTTTTGTTATGGTTGCTGCGGTGACTGCGCCGGCCTCTCCGGCTTCTTGCCGCCCGGCACCTGCCGGGGCGGGGCCAGGATCACGTGCATGGTATTTCCTTCCATGCGCGGCCGAAATTCTACAATTCCTTTGTCACCAACGTCGGTGACCAGCCTCTCCAGAACGTTGCGGCCCAGGTTCTGGTGGGCCATCTCGCGTCCGCGAAAGCGCAGGCTGGCTTTGACCTTGTCACCTTCTCCCAGGAAACGAAGCACGTGGTTTCTCTTGGTAACGTAATCGTGCTCATCCACGTTGACGCTGAATTTCACTTCCTTGAGGACGATCTGCTTCTGGTGCTTCTTGGCCGCCCGCTCTTTCTTTTCCTGTTCGTAAAGATATTTGCCGTAATCCATGATGCGGCAGACCGGCGGAACGGCGTTGGGAGAGATTTCTACCAGGTCAAGGTTGACCTCTCGGGCCTTCCTGATCGCTTCGTATGGAGGCATGATGCCAAGCTGATTCCCCTCCGCGTCAATCACGCGTATCTCACGCGCGCGGATGCGCTCATTCATGCGGACAAAACGCTTATCTATACAATCCTCCTCGGGGAAATCCGCGCTGGCGAAGGCGCGGGAAGATTTGAAAATTATAGCATGTCAGGTGAAGGGCTTTTTTCTTTATAGATGATTAAATCCCAAGCCTTTTCTTAATTTCCGGATCACCTCCGCTGTAACGTAATGCGCCGCAGCAACTACTATCGATTGCTTTTATGGCGCGATCCAGTTCGCCGGGCGTAACAGGCTGCTTCCTGAAATAGCAATGATCAGGCCGCATGGAGGCATCATAGTCCCAGGCCACCAAATCAGGGGCCACCGCGTGAGGCGCTCCGCATATCAGGCACTCACCCGCTCCTACATAGAATGGCCCGGGAGCATTTAGACGATACGGCTTATCACTGAAGCACTTCGGACCATCAAGTGGAAGCACAACAGGCGGGCCGCCAGGTTCTTCTAAATCAAGCGATTGGAACCGGTTCCGGTTGCGCCACCACGACCATATCTTCTGCAGCAATTTCTTGTACCTCAACCATCATCCATTGATTTGCTGTGTGCCGTCCTTCTATTCTGACCTTCAAATAATTATCAGTCAGCCCCTCGGTGAACAGCTCATCAACAGCTTGCAAAGTTATCGCTTCCAAAGTTCCGCCCAGGAATCTCTTTCGGAATTCCAGATTTTTTTGCGCGCCAAGTTCACGTAAAACTCGATTGCGTTCACGCGCTATCGCAACAGGAACCTGGTCTTCCATCATTGCTGAAGGCGTTCCCGGGCGCGAAGAATAGGTAAACACGTGAAGATAGGTGAACGGCAGATGCTCGATGAAGCTGCGACTCTCTTCGAATAACTCATCAGTCTCGCCGGGAAAGCCCACCATTACATCGGCGCCAATCGCGGCATTCGGCATGGCCCCACGAATCTTTCTGATTTTTTCTGCGTAATGCCAGGGACGATACCTGCGGTGCATCCGCCGCAAAATCCGATCGCTGCCGGACTGTAGCGGCACGTGAGCGTGCTTTGCAATCCTCGAAGAATCGGCGACGAGTTCAATCAATTCATCACTCCAGTCCATGGGCTCGACGGAGCTGATGCGAACTTTTTCAATGCCGGTATGCTCGAGCAGAGCGCGCAGAAGCTGCTCAAAACGTCGTCCCGGAACGAGGTCACGCCCCCAGCGGCCAAGGTTGATGCCGCTGAGAACAATCTCGCGGTAACCGGCGTCCGCAAGAGCCTGCGCTTCCATAACCGCTCGATCCAGCGGCATGGAACGGCTCTGCCCGCGGACGCTGGGAATGATGCAGAATGAGCAGCGATTATTACAGCCGTCCTGCACTTTCAAATTGGGACGAGTACGCGAAAAAGCATCTTCGGCGGCGAAAACCGGAGCAGCCACCAGTTCAGTATGGGCAAAAATGTCACCCACAAGGGTGAATGGCGGCGCGGAGAGAACCACATTCTCGAGCGACACAAAGTTGCTGAATGTTCCAGATGCAACTTCCGCCACCTGGTGCTTGTGGGAATTGCCGACAACCCAGGTTACGCCGGGCAGGGATGCAATTTCCTCGGGTGCACGCTGAGCGTAGCAACCGGTGACCATGATTTTTGCTTCAGGATTTTCACGGTGGACTCTGCGGATGGCGGCGCGCGCGTCCTGATCCGCGGCGGCGGTGACCGTGCAGGTGTTCAGGATGACAATATCTGCTTCGGCCGGACCGGCCGAGCGTGTGAGTCCCTTCTTTGCTAGCTGCTGTTCAATCGCCGCGCCATCCGCCTGCGTGGCGCGACAGCCAAAGTTCTGAACAAAAAAGGCTGACACTGGAGTATTATAACAATCAGTATTCCAGCCCCTGACGGGAGCTGGCGCCTCCAACCCTGCCAACTCAAGGAGCTACTCACAACCTTGAAGGGGGCTGTCGGCATCTGATTTACCCTGAAGTGGGTTTAGGATTTTCCGGAGCCCTCATGAAACGTCGTATTCTCCTTGTCGATGACGAGCTAGCCATCCTGCTGACTCTCAAAACCATTCTTGAAATTCACGGCTTTGACGTGGAAACTGCCGCGTCCGGCAAAGAAGCCATATCCAAGCTGAAAGCCAACAGCTATCACATGGTCATCACCGACATGAAGATGGAGCACGACCGCGCTGGTTATGACGTGATCCGTTCCGCCAAAAAGACTGACTATGATCCGGCAGTCGCAATCCTCACCGCATATCCAATGCTGGGCGGCGACTGGAAGTCGGAAGGCGCTCAGTCCATGCTGGTAAAGCCCATGAACACGGATGACCTGTTGCGGCAAATTGAGGTGCTCTTAATCCAGCACGAAGACCTGAAACAGCAACAAGCCCGCCGCGCTGCTGCACGTACCCAGAATGGGAAAAACGGCAAGTCGCAAGTTGTGAGAAAGCCCGCCTGACCCGAGCAACTTTCAGCAAAGGTGTAGCACTTCTTCGCTAATTGCTATCTTGGGACACACGTCTTCCTAAGCGGTTCTTTCTGAGGTCGAAAAAACTCGGGAAAACTATGCAGAAGCCGCGGCAGATTTCCGCTGCTGGAAGCATTCGCGGCAATACACCGGACGCCCTTGCGTAGGCTTGAACGGCACCGTAGTCTCACGCTGGCACGCCGAGCAAATCGCCTTGGTTTCAATCCGCTGGTAATTGCCTCCGCCGCCATGCGGTAAACCCAGGGCGTGGGCCCGTTTGGATTTGCAGTTTTTGCAGCGTTTGGGTTCGTTCTTGAATTGTTTATCGTGGAAGAAGAGTTGTTCTCCGGCAGTGAAAACAAAATCAGCGCCACAATCGACGCACTTGAGAATCTTGTCCTGGAACTCCATTGAGATGCCCCTTTCCTGCCACCCTGAAATTCTGATGTCACATCGCGGCCAGATCAGATTTTCAGAGTGATTCCCGTACTACAGGTTCGGCCGCCACAACTTACGTGGTTACTGCTGGTTCGATTCCAACTACTGCAGACAGCTCTTATGAGTCCAGATGTTGCTTCTATTAGTTACCAGGCCGCTCCAGGAAGCGGCCCAGGTTGTAATTCAATCCCGCTCTTTTCTTGCCTTCTTACGATTGCGTTGGCGCGCGAGTGCTTCTTTCGTGCGGCGTTTTTCACCAGGTTTCAAGTAGAAGGAATGCCGCTTTACTTCTTTGATAATGTCCTCTTGCTGGACCTTGCGTTTGAAGCGGCGTAGCGCGTTCTCAAGAGGTTCAGCCTCTTGTAAGCGAACTTCAGCCAAAACTGAAAACACCTCCCAACGTACCCTGATGGACAAGTGTGAGTTTTGCAGTCATTTACTGGCAAGTCAAGCGTTAAGTTGAGTGGTTGTGCATTTAGTTCTGTACCGATGAGGGTTGTTTTGCGGCAGGAATACCCAAAATTGGCTGCTTTCCTCCTATCAGCCGCCCAGAACTCAGGGCCCGCAGGAATTACTCCGGACGTTAGTCTGCCAGCATGTCCGGCGGGGCTAGCTTTTCATATTAAGCCTTTTGTTTTCAATGCCTTGGCGTTACCGAGTTTGCTTGCCATCCATAGAGCTTGGCGGCGTTGTCGTGGAGTACCATGCGGGCCAGCTCCAGAGCGCGCTCGCCGGTAATCTCGCCGTCCTGGATCATGCCAGTGAGAGCAATGGCCAGGGCTTCCCGCGCCGACTGTGAAGTTTGCCAGCCTATCTCTTCCCAGTCGATTTCCGGCGTATTGGGGTAGAGATCAGTTCCGAACAGGGTCTTTTCGGGATACCATTCAAGGAAATCGCGGATAACCTCACTCAGTTTGCGCGTGGAAATCAGCCAAGTCTGCTCGGAGAAGTCAGTATAAACATTTGGCTTCATAAGCATATAAGCCACGTACTTGGGAAACGCGCCGGCGCCACCGTGGAGCAGAATGAAGGTGGTCTTGCGTAGGGAAGCGTCGTTCAACAGAGAGTCAAGCAGCACTGGGTTCGAGCCATTCAGCATGAAGTAGGTCCCACAGCCTCCACCGGTATGGAAGTGGACAGGAAGGCCGAGGCGCCCAGCTTCGCGAGCGATGTATCGCATCAGGTAATTCTGAAGCTGGAGATACTCTGAATTTGGCGGCACGCCGCCCTTCACATACCGCGAATAAATCTGCTGAGCCTGATTCAGGTATTGTTGCTGGTCGAGCGGGATCGGCCCAAAGTCAAGGGAGCGCAGATATGCCGCTTCAAACTTGATTGCCACCGCGCCGTTGCGCTTCTGCGATTCCAGGGTAGGCGTGATCACCCTGGAGGTGTACTCCTGCAGTGTTGCCGGAGTCGCAGCGAGGTTCTGGTCTTTGAGATAGCGTTTGAGCAGCATCTCTTCGCGCGAGTAAAAGAATTTGCGGTCGGGAGTTTCATTGGCCAGATTGCTGTTGTTCAGCGGCAGGAACAAGGCATCATCAAACGGTACCCAGCGGAACCGCGGCGGCTTCAGCCCGCGTCCCATGGCAACGCGATTGGAGAGCTCGGTTTCAATGCTGATCTGGTCCAGGACCCAATTCGGGTAATTGTCTCCCTGCTCCTGCTTGACGATTTGCTTCATTTGAACCAGTTCGCGAACATGTTCCGGAGAATTGTCGTTGTATTTGTAGCCATAGAGCGCTTTCCATGCCACCAGGTATTCTCGATTGTCCGGACGGCTGATCGTCGTGGGATCATTTGGCTCCAGGGGATCACAGGGCAGGGCATCAAATTCATCGTCTTTTTCCCCCGGGCTGACCAGCTTGGGAGTATGGGAATGGTTGTCGATGGCTTTGATCTTGTTGATCTCAGCCAGGAGTTGCGGATCAGCGGTTTGGGCGTGAAGAATTGCCGGAGCAAGCAGCACGAAAACCAGAATCAGGAACTTTTTCATAGCGCGAAAAGGTTAAATCCACATAGGATCGAATGCAATTGTTCTCCTTCCCGTGCGGTGCTCTAGCCAAAAATTGCCATCACGACCGCCCCGAGGCCGCACCGCTTTTGCTAAAAAGTAAATACAAACTACTAACGGCTGCATTTTTATTACTAGACATCAATAAGCCCGGCCCATTACGTTATAAAAACTCTCATGAATGCAGAGGCAATCATCGCCGTAGAAGCTCTTCGCAAGTCGTACGACAAAGTCGAAGCAGTGAAGGGCATTGATTTTCAAGTGAGGGCTGGAGAAGTATTTGGGATACTTGGCCCAAACGGCGCCGGCAAGACAACAACAGTTGAAATTCTGGAGGGGCTGCGCCCGCGTTCCGGCGGCGAGGCGCGAGTGCTGGGCTACGATCCTGAACGGCAGAAGCAGCAACTCAAAGACCGCATAGGCGTCTGTTTACAAGCTACCAACCTGCCTGCCAAGATCCGTGCACAGGAAGCTTTGGACTTGTTCGGGTCGTTCTACTCCCGCAGCATCAGTTCAGAAAAGCTGCTCAAGCGGCTGCAACTATGGGAAAAACGAAACGCGTACTATGAAACGCTTTCCGGCGGCCAAAAACAGCGGCTCGCGCTTGCCTTATCGCTGGTCAATGACCCGCAATTATTGTTTCTGGACGAGCCAACAACCGGGCTCGATCCTCAGATTCGCCTCGAGATTCATGGGCTGATCGAAGAACTCAAGGCGGAAGTGCGAACCGTGGTTCTGACCACACATTACATTGAAGAAGCAGAGCGGCTGTGCGACCGAGTCGCCATCATGGATGAAGGCAGAATCGTGGCCATGGGGACACCGCGGGAGTTGCAGCAGAAGAGCCGGGAGCAGTCGCGCATTCAAATCGTAACTGCAACGCCTCTGGATCCTAACCAGTTGCCGCAGTGGCCCGATGCGATGCAAACGACGGTCGATGGCGATGGGCGCAGTCTTACCGTCTATTCCGCTCGTCCTGCAAGAACGCTTTTTGAAATCATGAAGTGGCTTGATCAAAAGGGAATGCAGCTTGAGGACGTTCACCTCAAGAAGCCGACACTGGAAGACGTGTTTGTGGAACTGACAGGAAAGAAGTTACGCGACTGATAATCCGCGGCGCGGCCGGCTTGCACGCCCAGCCGCGTGCTCCGGGTGCAGGAGGATTTTGTCGAGGAGAATGCCCCCGGCGGTTTGGAGCGAAGCGACAAAAATAAGAGCATGAAAACGTATTTGTCTCTGATCGCTATTGACTTGAAGCTGGCTGCGCGCCAGCGCATTGTCATTTTTTTTAACTACCTCTTCCCGCTCATCGTTTTTTTCATCTTTGCCGCCGTCTTCAGGGCGCGACAAGATCCGGCAGCCATGACCTATGTGCTTACCATGTCTGTTTCGTTGGGTGTGCTGGGCAACGGATTGTTCGGCGCCGGTATTCGCACGCTTCAGGAACGGGAGTTGAATATTCTGCGTCGCTACAAGGTCACGCCTATCACTCCGGTGCCCATCCTGGTTGCTTCAATGATCACGGGCTGGTGCATTTTTATCCCGTACATTCTTCTGGTAATTTGCCTGGCACACTTCATCTACCACATGCCATGGCCGGCACAATTCGGCTCATTGCTGGTCTTTATCACAATAGGGCTCATTGCGTTTCGCGCCATTGGTCTGGTGATTGCATCCGTGGCCAACACCATGCAGGAGGGCACCATCCTGGTGCAGCTCTGCTACTTTCCCATGTTGTTTCTGAGCGGCGCCACCGTTCCGGCTGAGTTCTTTCCCCGAATCGTCCAAATCATCTCTAACTTCATACCGGCAACGTACCTGGTATTCGGCATGCGCGGAATCATGCTGCGCCAGCAGGGCCTCGCGGACGACTGGCGCTCCGTTGTGGCGCTGGTCATCACCGCGCTGGTCGGTTTGACGGTCGGCACAAAGCTGTTTCGCTGGGAAAAAGAAGAGAAGATTCGTAAATCGGCCAAACTCTGGATCGCAGCGGTACTATTGCCATTCCTGCTGCTGGGTGGTTACCAGGCATTGACCGGGCACAACGTAATCAGGCCGGGGATTTTCGGAAAGTAGCCGAAAATGGCGTCGGGTTTCACTGCGAGCCAGGGCAATCTTATTTGAATCCGTGCCTGAAATTACGGCATATGTGACGCCTGTCACATACACATGTGAGCGGTCTCAGAGACATTGGAAACCGCATGGGGTTTGGAGTATAAAAGAATGTTGTGCTCACGGCATCAGGAGCCACGCCGTGAGTCTGAATTAATCACCCAGCGCAAGGGAAAATCATGTCTACTACTACGATTGAACCCAAAGGCTTGGAAGGGAAGACCATGTCTAGAGGCTTGGAAGGGGTAGTTGCTGCTAATTCCAGCATTTGCTACATCGACGGCGATGCGGGAGTGCTCGCCTATCGCGGCATTGATATCCACGAACTGGCCGAAAAATCCACTTTTGAAGAGACCTGTTACCTGCTGTGGTTTGGCAAGCTGCCTACACGCGCGGAGCTGGCCGATTTGAACAAGAAGCTCGCCGCGGAGCGCAAGATGGATCCCGCGATCTTTCAATTGTTGCGCGAGGTTCCCAAAACCGCGCTGCCTATGGAAGTGCTGCGTACAGCCGTCTCGGCCCTTTCTTTCTACGATCCCGATGCGGAAAAAGTCGATCATGACAGCAATGTGGCCAAATCAATTCGCCTCACGTCTCAGATCGCGATGATCGTTACCGCTTATGACCGCATTCGCAAAGGCAAAGAGGTGGTTGACCCCGATCCCTCGCTTTCGCACGCAGCAAACTTTCTGCTGATGTTGAATGGCGAGAAACCTTCTCCGACGGCGGAAAAAGCGCTGGATGTAGCGCTCATCTTGCACGCCGACCATGAATTCAACGCTTCAACCTTTGCCGCGCGCGTGACCGCTGCCACATTGGCGGACATGCATTCAGCCATTACCAGCGGTATCGGCGCGCTCAAAGGCCCGCTGCACGGTGGCGCGAATGAAGCCGTTATGCGTCTGCTGTTTGAAATTGACAAAAAAGGTGAAGACCCTGTCGAGCACGTCAAGAACATGCTCGCAGCGAAAAAGAAAATTTCCGGATTTGGCCATCGCGTCTATCACACTGAAGATCCACGGGCAACGCACCTGCGCCAGATGTCGCATGACCTGGGCCAGTCAGCCAATCCCAAGTGGTATGAGATGTCGGCCCAGATCGAGCAGTACATCAAGCGCGACAAGCACCTGAACGCTAACGTTGATTTCTATTCTGCTTCGACCTATACCACTCTGGGCATTGACGTAGACCTGTTCACTCCGATTTTTGCCGTTTCGCGCATCAGCGGATGGGCGGCCCACGTGATTGAACAGCACGATGACAATCGCCTGATTCGCCCCCGCGCGGAATACATCGGGCCAGCGTATCCGAATCACTATATCCCGATAGAGCAACGTTAAGACACGAAGTAATTTTCGCTGTTTTTCCTTCGTGCCCCTTCGTGTCCTTTGTGGTTAGCGCAAGGCGTAAAATATAACCATGCAGCGCGTTTATCTGGACAACAACGCTTCCACGCCCGTATTGCCTGAGGTATTTGAGGCCATGCGGCCATACTATCTGGAGCGATTCGGGAACCCATCGTCCATCCATCATTATGGCCAGCACGCGCGCGCGGCGGTGGAAAGAGCGCGCAATTCGGTGGCGGCGCTGCTGAACGCGCGTCCGGCGGAAATCGTTTTCACCAGCGGCGGCACCGAGTCTGACAATCAGGCCATCTTCGGGCTGGTCAGAGCCGGCGACCACATAATTACCTCCACCATCGAGCACAGCGCGGTCATCAATAGCTGCAAGCGCCTGGAGCAAATGGGCATTGAGGTCACCTATGTCGGAGTGGGCCATAGGGGACAGATTGATCCGGATGATGTGCGCAAGGCGATTCGCGCGAATACCCGCCTGATCACCATCATGATGGCCAACAATGAATCCGGAGTCTTGCAGCCGGTCGAGGAGATCGGCAAGATTGCGCTGGAAGCGGACGTGTTTTTCCATACTGACGCCGTGCAGGCCGCCGGCAAGATTCCCGTTGACGCGCAGAAGATCCAGTGTGATGCGCTTTCCATTTCCGGACACAAGATACACGCTCCCCAGGGCACAGGCGCGCTATTCATTAAGAAAGGGACACTGGTCCAGCCGCTCATTTATGGCGGCAGCCACGAGCGCCAGCGCCGTGCCGGAACGGAGAACCTGCCTGGTATTGTGGGAATTGGGACAGCGGCAGAGATTTCCAGAATCTGGCTGGAGCACAACGGGCCGGCAGAGATGGCGGCCCTGCGCGACCGTTTGGAAAATGCGGTTCTCGACTCGGTGGAAGCTACCGGCGTGAATGGATTGGGAGCGCCGCGCGTCCCGAATACAGCAAGCATCTATTTCGATCACGTGGAAGGTGAAGCGCTGGTGATTGCTCTCGATTTGAAAGGATTGTCCGTATCCAGCGGAGCAGCCTGTTCTTCCGGCGCGATTGAACCTTCTCACGTCCTGCTGGCCATGGGCTTGTCTCACGAACGCGCCCGAGGCAGCCTTCGCTTCAGCCTGGGCAAGCAGACTACCAGCGATGACATTGATTTCGCCATCCAGGTAATTCCGGAAACTGTTGCGCGGTTGAGGGAGCTTTCGCCGACGTACCAGAAGAAGACGGTAGTTGTTACTTAGGCCAATTCCAGCAAGGGTGTAGCCCAATCGAAAATTCCCAGGTAGAGACGTTGCATTGCAACGTCGGAGTCCCCATTCCACGCGCCGGTTTTGCGCGTGATGGGGTGGGAGCGTCTATCGCGCGCAAGCGCGAACAGGTTTGCACCGCCCCGAGACCATGTCATCTATAATGAATACAGACGGTGCTCCGCACCGTCTATTGTTTATTGACGCATGCCCACTCAAACCATAGCTGTAGCCATGTCCGGCGGTGTGGATTCTTCCACCGTTGCGGCCATGCTGCGCGCCGAAGGCCACAAGGTTGTCGGCTTGACCATGCAGCTCTGGAACCAGCGGCGACTGGCCGCTCATCCCGGCATGCCGGAGCAGGTGCAGGGACGCTGCTGTTCGATTGACGATGTCTACGATGCACGCCGTGTAGCTGAAGATCTGGATATTCCTTACTATGTGGTGAATCACGAAGAGCGTTTCGAGAATGATGTGGTGCGTCCGTTTGTCGAGGAGTACCTCTCCGGACGCACGCCCATCCCGTGCAGCCTCTGCAATAACCATCTCAAGTTTGATCAGTTGCTGGTCACCGCTCGCCAGATCGGTGCAGACCTGCTGGCCACCGGTCATTATGCTCGTTGCGAATTCGATCCGCAGCGCAATCGCTGGCTGCTGAAGCGCGCTGCCGATCTCAGCAAGGACCAGACATATTTTCTTTTTGGGCTCACGCAGGAGCAGCTCAGCCGAACTCGTTTCCCGCTCGGCGAAATGACCAAGTCTGAAGTCCGCGACCGCGCGCGCCGCCATGAGCTCGCTCTGGCGGAGAAGCCGGAGTCGCAGGAGATTTGCTTCGTTCCTGGTGGCGACTACAAGAAGTTTATTGACGCGTACCTGTCTGAGCAGGGCGAGTCTCTGCCCGACACATCGGGTGACATCGTGACCAGCAAAGGCGAAGTCCTGGGCCAGCACGAAGGCATTCACAACTTCACCGTGGGACAGCGCAAGGGATTGGGTGTGGCTACAGGTTCGCCGCTGTATGTGCTCAAGATCGACGGAGAAAAAGGGCAAGTCACCGTCGGCGGCAACGATGACCTGCTGTCGCGCAGTTTGATTGCCCACAAACTGAACTGGATTGCCCTGTGTGAATCCGAGCTGCAAAAACCTATGCGAGTTTATGCCAAGATCCGCCACCGGCATGAACCTGCGCCCGCTACGGTTGAGAATGCCGGAAACGGCGAAGTGCGCGTAACCTTTGACGAACCGCAGCGGGCAATTACTCCGGGTCAGGCCGTGGTTTTCTACGATGGCGACATCGTGGTGGGCGGCGGTTGGATTGCTGAAGTTTTGCGTTCCTGACTTTCTGAGTTTATCCCGAGCGAAGAGAGGGATCCCTATCGCCACGAGAAGCTCGAAGGAAAAAGTTATTTTCACTCAGAACAATTCAATAATTTTTCCACTTATTTTCCCATCCACAATTTCCAGCCTTCCCACCGTGATCGGCAACCGAAATCTTCGTGGTCCAGCGCTTCCGGCATTGAAGTACAGCACACCGTCTTTCACTTCCTGCTTCGGCTGGTGAGAGTGGCCGCTGATCACAGCGGCAAAACCCGCAGCTCGCGGATTCAGATCGATCGTGTTCACGTCATGAATCACGTAGATATGGACTCCACCCAGCTCGACAACTTCGGTTTCAGGAAACTGCTTTGCCCAGGGCTCGCGATCGACATTCCCACGAATCGCAGTGACTGGCGCAATTTTCTGGAGAGCAGGAATGATCTCAGGCGCGCCAATGTCGCCGGCATGAATGATGTGCTCCGAGCCGCGCAGCGCGTTCACAGCTTCAGGCCGCAATAGCCCGTGGGTATCGGAGATTACACCAATGATCATTGAGATCAGAATTTTTCAATTAATCAATTACTAAATTACTCGATTACGCAATCTTTACAACAAACTCGATGCTGGCGGGTCGGGACTAGCGCATTTCTCAGGCGCCCAACGATAGATACTCGGTGTGCGATTGCGACACCGGCGGATGCTCGTGGTTTCGGAAGTAGCAGGTCAGCCATTCGCGAAGTTGAAGACGAGCGCGACATGATCTGGCCTTCACCGCACTCACACTCAGGCCGAGACTCTGGGCAGCCTCTTCCAGGGAGAATCCTTCTATATCGCGCAGAAGGAAGACTGCCCTCAGTCCTGGCCTGAGCCTGGCCAACGTTTTCTCCAGGATTTCATGGAGCTCCAGAATGCTGTATTGCGTCTCCGGACTCGGCGCCCAGTCCACGATTTCCTTGGGCAACGAGCCATCATCATCGCGCCGTTCTTCAGCGAGCGAACTCCATTGGACCGGCTCTTTGCGGAGCTTTGAAAGCGCTTCATTGACCGTAATGCGGGTCAGCCAGGTTGAAAATCTGGACTTGGCTTGAAATTGGGAAAGCTTTTGAAAGGATTTCAGGAACGCTTCCTGGACGGCATCCTGCGCGTCTTCACGGTTGTGGAGCAGGTTGCAGGCGATGCGGAACATCTGGCGCTCATGCCGCTTTACCAGTTCGCCAAAGGCGGTGATGCTGCCTTCTTTCGCAGCCTGCACCAGCGGGAGGTCCGGGTCAGGCAGAGATGGCGCCCGAGTGACTTGCGTGATTTCCGAAGCGAGGACCATTTTCTTAGTTCACTTTCAGCTCAGATACCTGGCGATTGCGCCACTTAGTGGCGCAACGTCTGCCTCAAAGGCCCGCGATCCGCCAAGCAGATCGCTAGACGCTGATACCTGGCGACTGCGCCACTTTGTGACGCAATCGCCAGCGCGCGCGTATGAAAATCTATCCGCCGGAAATGCCCTGCAACCAGTTATTGTCTTCGTCGGCCGGCTCGGTCTGCTTATCGAAAACTACCCACAACCCATCCTGGTTCAGCACATAGGTGTAATTGCGTTCGTCGTGCAAAACCCGCACTACGCCGGAGAAGTGTTGCACCTCACGAGGATTGCCGGGTTTGGAAATGTCCCAGAGGGCCAGCTCGTCCTTAGTGGCCGGCGGTGAGGAGGCATCAACGGCAACTGTGGTGATTGCTGCAGCATTGCCATTGACGCTGAGTTGACATGCTTCGCACGCATCGGGACTGGATAGAGAGCTCACAATCTTGAGCTTGTTGGGCTTGCTGATGTCCACGATCACGACTCCCTGTGCATTTGCCATCTGCACGAAGAGATAGGGTTTCCCCTTGAATTCCTGGATCTGCATGTCGGCCGGCAGTTTGTTATTAAAAGTCAGGCTGGCGACGACTTTGACTGCGCCAGACGTTTTTTCCTTGCCCTGGGCCACCGTAAGGGCCGCCCACAAAAATAACAATACCGTTGACAGACGACGCGCATGCCTGCGCATGCTGGATTGTTCAAATGTCAGATGGTTCATAGCGTCCTCCGTTCACCGATATAACCGGCGCCGGAGGTTTTTATTCCTTTAAGAAACTTGTCGATTCGTTTGCGAACAGCCGCATAGTGAAAAATGTGTCGAGGTGCGGCTCAGGAATAAAAACCGGCGGGGAGAGTTCTTTTCAGGTAGTCAAGAAAGGAAAAACATGAAATACATATTTGCACTTGTCCTCACGCTGGTAAGTGCAGGCTCGGCTTTTGCCGAGTCGCGCGATACTACCACGTCTAACATTCCATTTGATTTTGTCGTCGGGAATACTACTTTTCCTGCCGGAACATATTCCATCAGCCGCGCATTTGACGACCCGTCCAGCGAACTGCTGATTCGCAGCAAAGATGGAACCAAAGCAGCATTCTTTCACGCCATTACCGCAGCACCTTCTGATTCAACCAGTGACGTCAAACTGAGGTTCAGGCATGAAGGCGACCAGTACTTCCTGATGGAAGTCCTGGGCGGACTGGATACTTACACCATCAACTCCAGCCCCAGTCATAACAAAGGCGCCAGTTCCGGCGACACGGTCACTGTCACTCCCTGAAGCCGGCGATTGCTACGCGCGGAGCGGGTGTGCAAAAGCGTAGCTGGCGCGATTACCGAACTAGCATTGGATTGAATCGTGGTGTAAGGACGTAAGTGCCCCAAGCCGATTCGGACTACATAGAAGTCTAGGGGTCGACACAAAAATGCTAGCGTTAGTGCTTTTGCTTTGCACAGCGACAGTGGGTCAGTCCAGCCAGACTGACCCACTGCCGTTTCAGCCCCTCGTCCGCCGCTGCAAACCATATCGTTGGGCCTGCCCGCGTTTTCCAAAGCGCGCCATTTTTCCCGTGGCGGGGCGGCCACAGTTCACCGGAATAAAACATGTGCAGCGCGGTTTAGCTCAGAGGAAGCTGAAAAATGCTCGAGGCGCGAAAATGTTTAGCCCGATTGCCAGCGTATCGATTGGAATTCTGTTCGTAGCAATTGCCGGAACCAATGTCTGGATGATGCTCAGGGCTTCGTGGACTTCGCAGAGCCCCGGCCGGCGAGCGACTTTACGGCGGCTCCACAGGATGGGAGGTTATTTATTCCTGGCTCTGTTTTCCGTGATGTTCGTTTACATGAATTTCAGGGTGCTGGGCACAAAACGTGGGCTCCCCATCGCCATTACCCTTCATAGCACGCTGGCATTTTTGCTGGTTCCACTGCTGCTGGCGAAGGTCCTGATTGCGCGCCATTACAAACATTATTCCGGCACACTGCTGGCCCTGGGCCTGGCCATTTTCGTCGTTTCATTCCTGCTGGTCTCGATTACAGCGTTTCCTGTGCTGTGGTCGGCACTAACGATTGCTAACGTCCCACCGGCATTCTGGATCACATTTATCTCGATGGTTCTGTTGATTTTCGGAGCATTGTTATTCCGGCGGCCGGCTGTCACTTCGACAGCGCTGGCCGACAAGGGCGTAAGCCCAGGCAGTCAATCGATTCAGAACGCAGGCACGGCTTCACAACCGGCAGCCAGGAAGTCGCTCATTTTACTTTTGTCACGAATTCAGGAACAGACCCATGACAGCAAAACACTGCGTTTTCTTCTTCCATCGGGAAACGGATTCTATCCGCGGCCCGGACAATTTCTCACGTTCAACTGGATGGTAGGCGGCCAGCTAATACCAAGGTCTTATTCAATTTGCTCTTCGCCCCTGCAAAAGGGATATCTCGAGATCACGGTCAAGCGGGCGGAAGCAGGATGCGTCTCTCGATTTCTCAACCAGGATGTACAACTCGGTTTGGCGGTGGAGGCGCACGGGCCTTCCGGCAGGTTTTGTTTTGACGAGCTACAACACAAGAAAATTGTCCTGATCGCAGGCGGCAGCGGCATCACCCCTATGATGAGCATGCTGCGCTACATAGATGACCTGGGCCTGGCAACAGAGGTGACCCTGCTCTATTTCGTCAGGACTCCCAGGGACATCATCTTTGCAAATGAGCTCGCGCAGCTCCGCGTTTCAATTCGAAACTTCCATTACGTTGTGATCACAAGCCGGCCTGATCCGGGGTGGGCGGGTCCGACGGGACATCTGAGCCGTGAGCTGCTGGAAGCGCAAATCAGCAGCCCGCAATCCTCTACGTTCTTTCTCTGCGGGCCAAAAGGGCTGATGGAGACTGCCCGCAATATTCTTCACTTGATGGGAGTTCAGGACGCGCAGATCCTGCGGGAAAGTTTTGGAGGAAAGGCGCCGGCACCCGGGCCTGCCGAGGCGCACAGAACTACAGGAACACTGGAATTCGCGCGCTCTCGGAGAAGCTGCCCAATTTCTGACAGCCGGACTTTGCTTGAGACGGCTGAATCTGGTGGCGTGTCCATACCTTCCAGTTGCAGGCAAGGGCAGTGTGGTACCTGCGCCGTAAGGCTGTTGCGAGGTGAAATTCAGATGGAGTCAGAAGATGGATTGTCCCCCGAACTGAAGGCGCAGGGCTACATTCTTGCGTGTGTGGCCCGCGGTGAGGGAGACGTTGTTCTGGATTTGTGAAATTCTTATGAATGTGTTTCTGCTGTCATTATGACTCGATAGTGACGCTATGTTGATGGGCCATGTTCGCGGTCGACCAACTCTTGACGAATTTCCCGAGCCGATCAAGGGCCTCAGGGAATTTGTCGGTCATGGCGGCGAAGCCAAGGCGGAAATGCTGAGGCTCATCGAAACAGTCGCCGGGTGCCAGCAAGATGCCTTGTTCTGCGGCGGCCTGGCAAAACGGGCGGCTGTCCTCGCCATTTAATAGCCAGGGAAATGCGGTCATTCCGCCACGTGGCGGAATCCAGCCAAGCGTTTCCCGATGTTCCGTCATGAAGGCGTCAAGCCGTCGAAGATTTCGCGTCGCCGTTTCCTGCGTTCTGCCGAGAACGGTATTCCGGTGGCGCATCGCGATCTCCGCCAGCATTTCTCCGGCAGTATTGTTGCTGATGGAAAAATAAGCGCGGGCGTTCCAGTAGCGCTCCCGCCGCTTGCGATCGTGCTCGATCATCCAGCCGGTCCGGACTCCGGATAAAGGAAAAGCCTTGGAGAAATCATGGATCACCGTGGCATGGGGCAGACGGGCAGCCGATTTTGTCGGGAGCCCATGGTAGATAGGGTGGTAAACCTCATCGCTGATGAGTTGAATCCCGCGCGACGAGGTGAACTCGTGCAAGTTGTCCAATTCCTCATCACTGATTGTGGCGCCCGTGGGATTGTGCGGACTGTTCACCAGGATCAGCCTGGTGTTTTGATCCGCTAGCTTCCTGATCTCATCCACGTCGATGCGAAAATGGTTCTCCTTCCGAACACGGTAGTTACGAACCTCAACCTGGAGCGATTCAGGCAATGCCGAGAAGGTGGTAAAGCCCGGCTGTGGCAGTATGACGTTGGCTCCGGGCTCCGCAGCCAGCCACATCAGGACCAGCAGCGCCTCAGACGCGCCGGTGACGACTTGTACCGTATCGATCTTCACGCCCTGCATCTCGGCGATGGCTGCGCGTAAGCTCTCGGCTCCCGCGGGACGGCTGTAAACGACTTTGTGGTTCAGGAACCGCTCGCGCTCCTCATCCCCGGCCAGGCGCAGAATCTCGTTCAGGGTCCAGGATGGGCCGGTGCTTGCTGCCAGGTTGAACTCGATGTCGTGCTCATAGCTGTCCAGCCACATATCCAGCAGGAAGGGTTTCAGTTGCATTGTCCGCACCTCAGAGCATTAGATCAACCAATCATTAAGCCGGCTCACAAAAATTTTGGGCGTCGTTCCGAAACAAGCGCGGCAAGCCGCAAATGAAAAATGAGTCTGGAGCGCTGCCGCCCCCGGCTGCGTCTTTCGGTCGTGGCCCCCACGAAAATCATCGCAGAAAGCTAAGAGTTTCGCTCATAGTAAAGAGGTCGGGTTTTCCCTACTTACTACTTACTAATGACGTTTGCTTCTAAAGCGCCAGGCAGCTTTTGAAAAAATCCGCGGCGAGCGTGAAGCCCCGCAAAAGTGCGCGGAGCGCGAAAACTTTCGCCTCGCCCGGAAAGGCGCCGCTGCGAATAGGAGACATCAAAATGACAGCAACAATGCCAGTCCAAAAGGAGGTGAGTCACGGCTGCTTAACTCTTATTCCGATGTGCCGATGTACCGATATCTCGATACCACGATTCTCAATTGTTACAACCCGACTTCAATTCGTGATCTCGGGTCCATGTAATCGCGCAGGGCGTCGCCAATAAAGTTAAAGGACAGCACTGCGAGCATGACGGCAGCGGCGGGGAAGAGGACGAGGTGAGGTGCGTCAAAGAGATGGGAGCGGCCGTCATTTAGCATGGAGCCCCAGCTTGCCGTTGGCGGTGGCACTCCCAGGCCTAGAAAGCTAAGCGTTGCTTCGGCGAGCACTGCTCCGGCCATTCCTATTGCGGCCTGCACGATTACTGGCTGAATAATGTTGGGCAGGATATGGCGGGTGATGATTCGCCAGTCGCTGGCGCCGAGGGCGCGCGCTGCTTCTACGAATTCTTTCTCCTTTACCGCCAGGACTTGGGCGCGCACCAGGCGGGCGTAGCCCACCCAGCCGCCAATACAAAGCGCCAGGATCAGGTTGAGGATGCCGGGGCCAAGGAAAGCCACAAATGCAATCGCCAGCAGAATCCCGGGAAATGACAGAAAGGCATTCATCACGATCACGTTAAAGAACCGATCGGTAAAGCCGCCATAATAACCGGCAATGGAACCGAAGACGAGTCCCAGGAAAAGCGAGCCTGCCACCACGCTGCTGCCTACGAGCATGGAAATGCGGGCGCCGAAAATGACGCGCGAAAGAATGTCGCGCCCCAGTTCATCGGTTCCGAACCAATGGGCTGCAGTGGGAGGCTGAAGGCGAGAAGGCAAATTGATCGCTGCCGGATCTTTGGGCGCAATCAACGGAGCGAACAGAGCAAAAAGAACAAAGACGGCCACCGTCACCATGCCCGCAGTCGCGAGGCGGTTATGCCGTCCCAGGGTGGCTGCGGTGTTCCAGGTGGCGGGAAAAGCCATGGAGGGATTTTAGCCGCGAATTCACGCGAACCAACGCGAATCTCAAAAAGATCTTCAACACAGAGGAACTGAGGAAGCAGAGCTTCAGCCGCAGATTTCACTGATCGACGCAGATCAAAACCATTTAACCACAAAGGGCGCAAAGAGCGCGAAGTCTATGAGCTAAGTGTTGCTACTCCGTCCCGAACTTTTCTTATTCGCGTTCACTCGCCTAAATTCGCGGCTAGATCCGTCTACTGGCCTCCATCAATGGCTGAGAGATCGTATCTGCCTAGATACATGGGTGTGGAAACCGGAGGGGTCGTTTTGGTGGAATCGATCGGATAAGGCGCGTCCGTAATGGTTGGCAGTCCCCAGATTTTTCCCGTGTTCAGGTCAACCATTACTTTCCCAATCACGTGTCTGTCTTTCGTTGGAGAGTGCAACATGGTCGTCCCCGGTTCGATATAGACGTTATGCGCTTCCGGTTGGGCAGATACGGTTCGGGGCGCAATTAAAGGACGCAGCGCGAGTACTCCCAGGAAAATCGCGATCAGCGTTAGAACGGCGCGGTCAAAGAAATTCAGTTTCATAATCTCTCCTCTGGTTTTCGTTGATGATTCTATTTGCTTTTGGACGGCTTTCGCGAGGGAACTTGTAGATTATTGGTCACTGAAAAAACTCCGGGAACCTGATTGGCGCGAATGTTGACCAGGTTTTTATCGCCGGTTGAATCCACCGCTCCTTCGAGGGTTACATGCCCGCGATCGACGATGATGTGGATAGGCCGATTAGAGCCGACGCCGTAGCGTTGCAGCGGGCCATAGCCATAGATGGCGCGAAAAAGCTGGAGGCGCAGGCGATCATCCATGGGTGAAGGAGGCAGGATTTCGATGTTATTAATGACTTTTTCTACGCCTTCAATCTTCTTGATTACATGCTCGGCGTCTGACTTGAGCGTCGCGTGGTACACGTGCCCAAACAGAATCACGTCATAGCCTTCCACTTTGAAGCCGATGGCGTCGAACTCGTCGTATCTGGGCAGCATGAGAATCTCGTGTGTCACCTGCTTCTGCACGCGCTGGGTGAAGTTGGCGGGAGGCTTAGAGTTCTTTTGCGCCCAGGAAAATGGCGCTAGCGCCATGCCGAAAAAGAGAATAGCTGCGAAAAACTGTCTCAAAGCCTCAACCCTTCCATTATTGGAACACGAAGCATGCTGCGGTGTCGCGGGAGAGTCAGGGCGAACAGCGAAAACGGGCATGCGCCCTGAAACTGAATACAGAGGGTAGCGATCCTCTGTTGCCGCGGCGACCTCGGGATAAACTCCCGCAAACACCCTATTGACCCATTCAGCTACTCTGGATCATACTTTGCTTATGCTGACGTCGCTGTTTGGACGGTGCATAGGCGTCTCTACCGTAGTGTGCGTCCTGTTGATGTTTTTCTTTCCCCTGCCGCACGGCAATTTCCAGTCGACGCACGGACCTACCACTGCCCTGCGCTCCAAGCGCGCCTTGGTGGCGCTGGTTCTAACAATCATTACGGCAGCGCTCCGCACTTTTGCGGCCCTGATTCCATGCGCATTCCCGAGTTTTCGAAGCCGGAGCCGGACTTCCCGGCAGGAAGTTACCACCGGCACCGTCGCCAACTGCAACGCTGTCCTGCGTTGCTGAGCTTTGCCTGAACCCTGCTGAGCAAAGCTGCCAAGACATTTACAAGATATTTTGAGGAGATCATGTATGAACATCAATAAGTACTGCGCCCTTCTACTTGCAGTTGCGTTTGCCATCACTGTTACCGGCTGTCATCATCAGGCCCCAGTCGTCAAGAATGATGCCCAGCCGCCCAAGATCACCGCTCCTTCGCCTTCCGCGACCCTGACCGTCAGGCCGGATACAGTCGACCGCGGCCAGCCCGCTGAACTCAGCTGGAATACCCAGAATGCCAGCACGATTACGATTGACGGCATCGGGACAGTGGCCGCATCGGGCTCGCAGAAGATCACCCCTGCCAGTTCCACCACTTATCATCTGACCGCGAAAGGCGATGGCGGTAACACTGAAGCCAACGCCCGCGTCACGGTAAACATTCCCGATGACAGCACTTCCCGTCGTACGAAACAGCAGTTGTTCGAGCAGAATATCAAGGACATCTTCTTCAGCTACGACAACTTCGATATCCGTCCTGACGACGCGCAAGCTGCCGATGCCGACGCGCAGTTTCTTGCTAAATATCCGGACATCAAATTCGTCATTGAAGGCCATTGCGACGAGCGCGGATCAGACGTCTACAACATGGGCCTGGGCGAGAACCGCGCCACGGCAGTGAGGCAGAAGCTGATTGATCGCGGAGTCAGCCCTGACCGCATCAAGATCATCAGCCTTGGCAAGGAGAAGCCGTTCTGCACCACAGCAGAAGACGAATCCTGCTGGCAGAAAAACCGGCGGGCACATTTTGTGTTTAACCAGTAATTAGTACTTAGTATTTAGTAGTCAGCAAAACCAAAACCGGCTCCTCAAACGCAAGGTCCCTCCGATTCTCCACTATGTGGAGAACCCTCGGGATGACGGAGCTTCTGTGAGGAGCCGGTTTTTTATTGGCTGGTATAGCTGGCAATTAGACGGATCTTGCCTCTGATGTGAAGATTGAAATTCTGAAGTTCCTCCGCAGGGATCCAGTACTCGATGTGCTGAGCTGCCCCGACTTTTTTGCGTTCAAAACCGGCAAGGTAATCGGAATCGACCTCGAATTCCACGACGTACCCGACATAACCCGATCTTTCATCCTGAGTGTTCCAGTCTCGCGCAATCTGTTCTGCGTATTCACGATTCAGAACCGGATAAAAAATGGGCTGCTCCGGAAGGCGCGGTGGAAAGGCCGAATATTCACTTGCGGCGATCAGGTTCAGCTCTGCTTGTCCCACAGGTCGATATAGAGTGACAGTGTTGGTGGTCATTCCACGGACATCCGCTTCGGCTAAGAGGCAATATCCAGCGGCCGCACTCGAAACAGGCAGCCTCCGCTACAGTATCGCATCCTATTTCATATCAAAATTTCTTAAAACATCTGGAGGAGAGAACGATGCAGACAGCTCATGAACTGTTTCTACATGAATTGGCAGACATGCTCGATGGGGAGCGCAAACTGGTGGAGGCGCTGGGCGAGCAGGCCAGCGGCGCGTCCAACCCGCAACTGCAAAAGGCATTTGCCGCTCACCAGGCGCAAACGGAAAAGCAGGTGCAGCGTCTGGAGCAGGTATTCGAAGAACTGGGAGAGCAGCCGCAGGATACTGAGTGCAAAGGCATCCAGGGGTTGCTGGAAGAGGTGGAAGCTTTCAAGCAGGAGGATCCCGCGCCGGACATTCTGGATGTGTTCAGCATTGGCGCTGCGCAAAAGGTGGAAAGCTATGAGAGCGATGCTTACGAATCGCTGATTCGTCTGAGCAGAGAGATGGGACACACGAAAGCAACAAAACTGTTGCAGCAGAACCTGAAGGAAGAACAGGCGACATGGAAAAAGCTCGATGGCCTGGCAAAAAAGATCAAGCCGGAGCAGAGCGGCATGGAGGAACAAGAGCAGCCCCGGAAGCGTGGTGGCCGGGCAGCGTAGGGGTTTTTGGACTTTACCTCGAACGAAGAGAGAGGTCCCTACTTCTACAAGCAGATCAGTCTCGAGGCGGATGCCTGAATGGGTAGGTTCCTCGATGCTGAATCCAAGATCACACAGCCAGCCCTGGTGCTATGCGCCGGGGCTTTTTTCTGGACGCAGCATGCAAGATGAGGCGCGGCGATTCGTTTTGGAAGTGTTCAACCTCCTCCATTTGCCAATTGCTAACTGCCAATTGCTCTCTTTATCTTTTGCTCCTCGCCGGAACCCTGCGCATCCAATATGATAGGCTTAGTGCTGACGCACTCATTCTGAAGGACTTACATTGATCGGTAAATTAGCTGCCAAGGTCTTTGGCACCGCCAACGAACGCGAACTCAAGCGAATTCGTCCCCTGGTTGGACAGATAAACGTGCTGGAACCGGAGATGAAGCAGCTCAGCGACGAGCAGCTTCGCGCCAAGACGGACGAGTTTCGCCGCCGCATTCGCGAGCGTCTGGAGGGAATAGAAGAAGACTCTGAACGCGTTACTGCGCGAAAAGAGGTTCTGGAGGAAATTCTTCCGGAGGCCTTTGCTGTGGCGCGCGAAGCCGGCCGACGAGTCCTGAACATGCGCCATTTCGACGTGCAACTCATCGGCGGCATCGTTCTCCATCAAGGCAAAATCTCTGAAATGAAGACCGGCGAAGGTAAAACGCTGGTCGCAACTCTTCCTGTGTATTTGAACGCGCTTGCGGGTGAGGGCGTGCACGTTGTTACCGTAAATGACTACCTGGCCAAGCGCGACTCGGAATGGATGGGCAAGCTCTACCGCTTCCTTGGCCTGAGCGTCGGCGTGATTGTGCACGAATTGGATGACGATGAACGCACCGAGGCTTACGCTGCCGACGTCACCTACGGCACCAACAATGAGTTTGGCTTCGATTATCTGCGCGACAACATGAAGTTCAACCTCGCGGATTGCGTGCAGCGGGGTCACAACTTCGCCATTGTCGACGAGGTGGACTCGATCCTGATTGATGAAGCCCGCACACCGCTGATCATCAGCGGCGCCAGCGAAGAGTCCACAGATAAATATGAGCGCGTGAACCGCATCGTCCCCAATCTCAAAAAAGGCGAGGAACTCGACACTCCGCCCGGGGAGCCCAAGATTTATACCGGCGATTTCGTGATTGACGAAAAGGCCCGGGCTACCACGATTACCGACGAAGGTTGGGAAAAAGTGGAGCGGCTGCTGGGTATCGGCAACATTGCCGATCCGGAGAACTGGGCACTCAAGCATCATGTTGAAACCGCGGTAAAGGCCCACGCGCTCTATCGCAAGGACGTTGAGTATGTGGTGAAAGATGGCCAGGTCATCATCGTGGATGAGTTCACGGGACGACTGATGCCGGGGCGCCGCTGGTCGGATGGGTTGCACCAGGCGATTGAAGCCAAAGAAGGCGTCAAGATCGAGCGTGAGAACCAGACTCTCGCCACCATTACGTTCCAGAATTACTTCCGCATGTACAAGAAACTTGCCGGTATGACAGGTACGGCGGAAACAGAAGCGGCCGAGTTCGAAAAAATCTACAAGCTTCAGGTGGTGGTGATTCCCACCAACCGTCCGCTGCTGCGGCTGGAAAATGCTGACATTGTTTATCGCACGGAAAAGGAAAAATATTTTGCTGTCTCTGACGAGATTCAGAAGATCAGCGTGGAAGGCCGCCCGGTGCTGGTGGGCACGACGTCAATTGAAAAGTCGGAGCGCATTTCCGATCTGTTGAAGAGAAAAGCTGTGAAGCACGTGGTCTTGAACGCGAAATACCACGAAAAAGAAGCGGAAATCGTGGCCCAGGCGGGCCGCCTGGGAGCTGTGACCATTGCTACAAACATGGCCGGACGCGGCACGGACATTCTGCTGGGCGGCAATCCTGAATTCATGGCGCGCCAGGAAGCAGTGAAAAAAGGATTTGCGCAGCCGTTGCGCACCGCCGGCGGCGAAGTTGTCTTGCAGCAGGACAGCGCGCAAAACACCGTCTTCTATTACAACGGCACCGAATACCAGTGTCCTGTCCCGCAGTGGAATGAGGTCTTCAACAAATACAAATCTGAGACAGATGCTGAACACGACAAAGTCGTAGGCGTTGGCGGCCTGCATATTCTCGGCACGGAACGCCATGAGGCGCGCCGCATCGATAACCAGTTGCGTGGCCGCGCCGGACGCCAGGGGGATCCCGGATCTTCCCGCTTTTATCTCTCGCTGGAAGACGATCTCATGCGCATCTTTGCCAAAGCGTGGGTATCGAATTTCCTGCAAAAGCTCGGGATGACGGAAGGCGTGCCGATCGAGTCGCGCCTGATCACACGCCGCATTGAAGCCGCCCAGAAGGCGGTCGAGGCGCAGCATTTTGAATCGCGCAAGCACATCCTGGAATACGACGATGTGATGAACAAGCAGCGCGAGGCCGTCTATGGCTTGCGTCGCCAGTTGCTTGAGGGCGTGGAACAGAAAGAGCTGATTCTGGATGACTACGTTTCCGGAATGGAAGCTGAGGCGCTGGACACTTATGCTCCGCGCAATCTGCACTTCGATCAGTGGGATATGGAAGGGCTGCAGAAGAGCCTGCTGGAAAATTTTGGGCTCGATCTGGCCAAGCGCGGAGTGGAAGCAGACAAGTTGAATCGCCAGGAACTGGGCGATGCCGTCTTCGACAAGCTGCGGGAGATTTACGAGGAAAAAGAAAAACAGCTCAGCCCGGAAGGCATGCGCTATCACGAGCGCATGATCATGCTCAGCGTGCTGGACACGCAATGGAAAGACCACCTGCTGAACATGGACCATCTGAAGGAAGGCATCGGGCTGCGCGGGTACGGACAACACGATCCTCTGGTGGAATACAAGCGTGAGTCCTTTGACATGTTTGAAGACATGATGCAGCGCTTCCAGGAAGATACTGTGCGGTATCTCTTCCACATGCGGATTGAGCAGGCGCCCTCAGTTTCGGCTGCAGCCGTCGCCGGTGGTGACGACGGGGAAGCAAGGCCGGAGCCTCCTCCACGCCGCCGCGCGGCTACTTCCGTGGACGATCTGGAAGCGCAGTTCGAGCGGCGCAAAAAGCGCGAACTGGAACAGGCCCGCATGGCCGGCGCAACCAACGGCAATAAACCGCAACAGGTGGTGCGTGGCCAGGCCAAAATCGGGCGCAACGATCCCTGTCCTTGCGGCTCCGGAAAGAAATACAAGAAGTGCTGCGGCGTGAAGGTGTAGCTCAGGAATCAGTGAATCCTAAACAGCAACACCAAAAGCTATCTGTTGGTGCTCGCTTTCAGTTCCCGCCCTGGCGATGACCATTGAGCTGCCAATATTCTCAATCGTAAATATTGCTCTTGTCTGCTTTACTGGTGGATTTGGCGCGGTCTTCATGCATCCATAAATCACCAAAACAAGGGTGGCGGCGAGCACGAGCGCTATGATCCCGGCTATGACCAGGGTGGTGTTGAATTGCTGACTTTGGTCGCCGCGGCTTTTCATGGTCCTTAAGTGTGATGCGCTTTCGCTCTGTTATGAAAAGGGAGAGTGTAATAACCGCGCATCGTCTAGAGAATATTGCGCACCTTAAGAACCGGGATTCCCGTCCCAATTGTGCACGGGGTATTCTTCATCCCTAAGTACTGCCATAATGAATTGAGCAGAACTGCTGCTTTATCAGACAATTGAGATTGAGCTCTACAATTCTGCGTAGACCTCCTGTCCGCAAGGAACTTAGGCTATGAAATTGCATATAGTCCAGGTAAGTAGCCCCGGCCCGAAACAGCTATTTGCCTGTTTGCAGAGAGAAGGTTAAGCACTTAGACCTCAAAGTTGCTTGAGAATTCTGCGACCTGGCAAGGTATTGCTGGCCCATTAATCGGCACTCAGGTGCTCACATTGGGCAGGAGGAGATCGGGATTAGTAAACGAATTAAGTTGACCCTCATGACTAAGAAGCCATTTCTCTCCGCATTTTTCGTCGTGCTGACGCTGTGCCTTCCTGGCGCGGCCGCGCCCCAAAAAGCGAACCTACAAAACCACTCAGCCTCCCATCCCACGTCACAAGCTGCTGCTTCTGGCAAAAAGACTTTGCCTGGCGACGGAAATCTGCCAGAATCTGCGAGTGCATTGCCATTGCTTTCCGCGGTAGGAGCGGGCGCCTTGTTGGGCGGATTGCTGTCGGCCCGCCGCACTCGTTCTGACAAGTGAAGAGCTGGATTCCTGCATCTAAAATGTAAGTATGAAGCTTGTGGTCAAGCTACGGCGGTTGTCTGTTCGCGATCTGATTTCCCTGTTCTTCCTGGGACTGGGGCTGGGATTGATTGTGTATGTTGGCAGCCAGTACTGGGGCATGTATCACAGCCAGAAGCGGCTTGAGGCAGAGTGGGAAAAGCAGGCCACCATGGCCACTTCTCCCGGCCTGCCGAAACTCTCTCCTGAGGAGATGCTTACCCGCGTCTCGATTCCCAAAATAGGTCTGGACGCGATTGTGGTCGAAGGCGCAACGCACAAGCAGCTTGCCATCGGCCCAGCTCACATCAAGGACACGGCGCTTCCGGGGGAGACTGGCAATGCCGTTATTACCGGCCATCGCGACACGTTCTTCCGCCATATTTACGAATTGCAGAAAGGCGACGTGATTTTCGTGCGCCGCAATGGAGAGGTCTTCAAATACGAGGTCACAGGGAAGAAGATCGTGAAACCGGAAGACGTGAGCGTGCTCAAACAGACCACCGATGCGCAGCTTACTTTGATTACCTGCTATCCCGTTTACTACATCGGACCGGCGCCGGACCGGCTGGTGGTTTTCTCCAGGCTGGTGGACCACGGCGTGGAGATGCAGGCGGATGATGCTGGCGCCGCTGCGGCTCGCGCGTCCAATTAGGTTCTTGCCTTCTTAAATCTGTTTATTGCTGGTTGGATTTGGCGCTCAGCAATCAGCATCAGCATTCAGTCCGCGAAGCAGCCTTGATTTCACGAGAATTCCTCGTGAGCCAGGGTAGGGATCGGGTTCCAGGCAGCTATGAAAATGGTATAGCCGCTCTTTTTTCTTCTCTCGTTACAATGATTGTGTGAAAGTTTGGGATGTAATCATCTCCGGCGCCGGCATCATCGGCGTCTCACTGGCGCTTGAGTTGCGCGAACGCGGCGCAGACGTTCTCGTGCTGGACTCGGGTGAGCCGGGGCAGGAAGCCTCGTCGGCAGCCGCAGGAATGCTGTCTGCTGTTGATCCGGAGACTCCCGCGCATTTACAGCCGCTCACGCGCGCCAGCGCCGATCTTTATCCTGCGTTTGTTGAAAAGGCGGAGCGCCTTTCTGGAATCAAGACCGACTTCCGGACGGGCGCGATTGCGCTCTTTGTGACTCCCAGCATGCCGCGACATCACCGCCCGCTGGCAGCCGCTGAGCTGAAAAGTCTGGAACCCGCGCTCCGCGCCGGTGGATGCTCCGCGTATTTTGTCGCCAATGAGAACAGTGTTGATCCCGCACTACTCATGCAGGCCACGTTGCAGGCGGCGCGGGCACGAGGCGTGGAGATTCGCGGCCACACGGCCGTCTGCGCAATGGACTCTGCCCGGGACGAGGTCAGGGTTAAGACGAACGGCGATAACTTCGTGGCGCGGGCAGGTGTGAACTGCCAGGGCGCCTGGGCGGGCGCACCGGTGCGGCCCAGAAAAGGCCAGATGCTCTATCTACAACCACAGGAGCCTGATTTGCTCAGATACGTGGTGCGCGCTCCTGAGGCATACCTGGTGCCGCGCAGTTCTGGAAAAATTCTGGTAGGAGCAACCGTCGAAGATATTGGCTATGACAAGACGGTGGTCCCAGAGGCAGTGCAGCAGCTTCATGCGAATGCAGCCCGGTTTGTGCCCGTGCTCGCTTCGGCTGCGGTGGTGTCAAGCTGGGCGGGGCTGCGTCCCGGTACTCCGGATGATTTACCCATTTTGGGAAAAACAAAATCGGGCGTATTTGTTGCAACTGGACATTTTCGCAATGGCATTCTTCTGGCGCCAATCACCGCCCAAATCATGGCGGACATGATCACCGGGAAACGAGTTACAGTGGATATTTCGGCGTTCGCGCCAGATCGGTTCGGTTTAGCCACGAATTGACGCGAATGAACGCGAATTTGCAACAAGATCTTACTCTACGCTTGCGCTCATCAGGTGTGCTATAACCTGTCACCTGTAACCTGTCACCTATTCCGATAAAATAAAGCTACTGTGCAGCTTTTATTGATCACCCTGCTGGTGAAACTGGGCGTGGCTACTGCTGTCGCCAGCGCATTGGGGCGTACTAAGGAATTCAAAAAGCTGCTGTTCAAACACAATCGCAGCCTGCGCGAATCGGTTTATCTCGTACTCTTTATCTGTATTCCCTTTGCCCTAGGCGTCTATATTCGTCGTGCGGCCCACTGGCCACCGGCTGACCTGGGCTTTGAAGTCTCTATTCTGGTGGGCGTGATTGGAGGCAGACTTGCCGGAGCAATCGGCGGGGCTTTGCTGGCGTTTCCCGCGCTGTTTTACGGCGAATATCTCACATTACCGGTGAATGTGATCGCGGCCGCGGTGGCCGGGGTTTTGCGCCATTTCTGCCGCAACGAAGAAGAAATCTGGACGTTCTCTCCCTTTATTGATTTGAGTATTTATCGCTGGATGAAGCGCATCCTGCGCTATCCCCGCATTGACTGGCAGACCGCATTTTTCCTGATCATCGTTGCCTTGCAGGCAGGCCGTCTTGAGCTTCGCTATGCCATGCCCGCGGCGTTGTTCGCCAACGATCCCACGACTCCTGCTCCAGTTGCGTTGCTGGCACTGTTTGCCTTTATGGTTGCTACGGTCGCGATCCCCATCAAGATCTGGAACAATGCCCGGATTGAAATGAAGCTGGAGGAGCAGGAGCGGCTGTTGCTGGAAGCCCGCCTGGATGCACTGCAAAGCCAGATCAATCCTCACTTCCTGTTCAACACGCTGAATTCGATTTCTTCGCTGGTGCGTTTTGATCCCGATCGCGCGCGCGAACTCATTGTCAAGCTGGCAAAAATTCTTCGCCGCCAACTGGGCAGGCACGACGATTTTGTGCAACTGCGGGAAGAAATCGAATTCATTGACGATTACCTGGACATCGAGGTGGTCCGGTTTGGCCGGGATAAGCTGCGCATCTGCAAAGACCTGGATCCCGACACGCTCGACATCGTTGTTCCCAGCATGCTGCTCCAACCGCTGGTGGAAAACAGCGTGAAACATGGTCTTGCTCCCAAGGTGGACGGCGGCAACATCACCCTCCGCAGCAGGCTTCAGCAGGGAAAGCTCGTGCTCCAGGTAGAGGACGATGGAGTGGGAATGAGCGTTCCTCCCGCCGTGGCCGCAAATTCGATGAGCTCCGGCACGGGAATCGGAATGATGAATGTGGCGGAGCGCCTGCACGTTTTGTTTGGCGATGAAGGAAGAGTCACAGTGCAAAATCGGGACAGCCAGGGAACCAGGGTGATCGTTGAATTGCCTGTCCTGCAACAGCAGCTTGCCGGCGATGGGGCCGCCGCTGCTATCTATGCTCTGCGCTCGAGCACGCGCTCATAGAACTGCTCATATTCGGGAATAATTCGGGATGAGCAGAAGCGCGTTTGCGCTTCCCATCGCGCCGTTTTGCCCATTTCACGCAGGCGCTTTTCATCAGAAAGAATCTCAACCGCGCAGCGCGCCATGGTTTCTACATCGCCTACTTTGGCCAGGAAACCGCTCCTGCCGTGATCGATGACCTCGGGAACACCACCAACAGCCGTGGCAATTGCGGGGACTTCGCAGGCCATGGCTTCCAGGGCAGCAAGCCCGAAAGATTCGAGTTCGCTTGGCACCAGCATAAGATCGGCGATTGAAAGCTTTTCGTGGACGCGGTCCACTTTGCCCAGGAAATCTACCTTGTTGCGCAGGCCTTTCTGGTCAACCAGCCATTCGGCGCGGGAACGCTCCGGACCGTCACCCATCAGCAGCAGACGTGCAGGAAGCTGTTTTTGCACGCGATCAAAAATTTCAATCACGTCGCCCAGCCGCTTTACCGGACGGAAGTTAGAAACATGCACGAGAATTCGCTCATCGGGCGCGGCAAATTCGCTGCGATGCTCGGCCGCTTTGGGATCCCGCATGTAGACGTCGCAGTTGACGAAGTTGTAGATGACTTCGATGGGGTGGTGAATTTCGAATTCCTGCACCGTGCGCTTCTTCAGGTAATTAGAGATGGCGGTGACGCCATCACTATTTTCGATGGCGTAGCGTGTGACCGGCAAATAGGAATGATCAGCGCCCACGATGGTAATGTCTGTCCCGTGTAGCGTGGTTACGAACGGAAGATGCCGCGGTTTGGCCGCGGCAGCCAGCATCTGGCGCGCCAGAAGCGCGCTGACTGAATGCGGAATGGCATAGTGGACATGCAAAATGTCGAGCTTATAAATCTCCGCCACTTCCGCCATGCGTGTGGCCAGTGCCAGGTCATAAGGAGGATACTCAAACAGGGGATATTGGGAGACCGTTACTTCGTGAAAGAGAATATGCGGATGGTTCGTGCCCAGACGAATGGGCTGCTGGTAGGCAATGAAATGGACCTCGTGCCCGCGAGCAGCAAGCTCAATTCCCAGCTCCGTGCCGACTACGCCGCTGCCACCATAGGTTGGATAGCATGTGATTCCGATTTTCATGTGTATTTAGCTTTTGGCTCTTAGCTGTTGGCTCTTGGCTTTTGACTCTCTAATTTCGGGTTTTGGTATGAATTAATTTCGATTCGTGATTTGGCAAGAGGATTCACAAAGTTCAGTTTGCCAGTGAAGCATAGGCCACAGGCCAAAGCTAAAAGCCAAGAGCTAAGAGCCAAGAGCTACGTTAAATCTGCATACGAGATCAGCTCGATGCCGCGCTTCGCCAGTAGCTGGCGGGTTTCTGCTGACCTGAGCGCGTCCAATTCTACCTGCCGCGATTGCACGAGGCGCGTGCCTGCTGCCTTCAGATCAGCGTCAACATAGCCGGGATGGCAAACCAGTTCCCAGGTGCCTTCCGGCAATGACTGAATGGTCCTGAGAAGCATTTTCTGATCCATGCTTCCGGTCGCTATGATGCCGGCTGT
>DATDNH010000443.1:0-10832 GCA_036518395.1 Candidatus Angelobacter sp.
GACGGTTCACTGGCGGCGAGATTACAATATCCAGCATCAGAGGCATCCATGAACATCCTCCTCACCTCGATGCCGGACTCATTCGAGCACATGCCCGCCATTGTCATTCGTATGCCCAATGGCGCACTTACTTCCCTGGCCGGTAACGTCGATCCGCATCACCAGGTGGCCGTTGCCGATCTCATTCTGGTGCAGGACCGTGTTCGCCAGACTGTGACTGAATTGATGGGCAAGCACAATCCTGATGTATTGGGGTTGTCTGTAATGACGTTCCAGCGTCGCACTGCCGCTCGCATCATCGAACTTGCCCGCGCGCTGAAGCCGGACATTAAGGTTGCTGTTGGAGGCTACGATCCCAGCCTTGCCCCTCAGGCCTACGCGGAAATGGGAGTGGATTACATCGTGCGCGGCGAAGGCGAGATCACTTTCCGTGATCTGCTCCGCGCACTGGAAGGCAACGGCAGCGTGGACCAGATTGGCGGGCTGTCTTACCGCCGGGACAATGAATGGACACACAAGCCTGACCGGCCGGTTCACTCGATCGAGAACGGTGAAATTCGTTTACCGAATCGCAGCGCGCGCGTCCTGCAAGGCTATACGCTGCTGGGGCGGCAGGTGGATGTGGTCGAGACTTCACGCGGCTGCACTTACGATTGCAGCTTCTGCTCCATCATCGAGATGCGCGGCCGCAACTTCCATATCTTTACTTTCGACCGTGTGCTGGCCGACATCCGCGACGCCCGCGACCATGGCGCCCGCACCATTTTCCTGGTGGACGACAACATCACGCTGAACGTTCGCCGCTTTGAGGCGCTTTGCCGCGCAATCATCGACGCCGGCCTGAATACGCTGGATTATTTTGTTCAGGGCATGACGTCCGCCATCGCGACGCATGGCGAGACGCTCGCGCCACTGATGCGCCAGGCCGGGTTCCGCTATGTCTTTCTGGGTATTGAAAATATTCTTGAAGGCGATCTCGAATTTTTGCGCGCTGCCGCGAAGAACACCGACCGCGCCAATGGCCACAACAACGGCAATGCCACGCTGAAGGCCATCAATTATCTGCACGCGAACAAGATGCTGGTGGTTGGCGGGTTGATTGTCGGCAATCCTGACGACACGCGCGAATCAGTTCAAGCCAATCTGAAATTCGCCAGCAGGTACGTGGACTGGCCTTATATCCAACATCCCACTCCCTATCCGCGCACGCCGATGACAAAAGATTTCGTAGCCAAAGATCTCATCATCAATGAGCAGCTCGAAGAATACGATGGCACCACGGCCGTGGTGCGCACTGAGCATCTCTCTGCCGAAGAGGTGGAATACATGCGTTGGAAGGCCGAGCGCTGGATGAAGGTTCGCCATCTTCCGGCGGTCCTGCGCCACGACTTCTGGTACGTTCTGGCCCACGCCCCGCAAATGATGGCCCACACCTTTCGCGGCGCCAGCTTCCGCTCGGTTCTGGGCCTGGAAAATCCGCGCAAAACTTTTCAGCGTTACAAAGAAATTCGGCGGCAGGAGCGGGAGTACGTGTGAGAAAACCAGCCTTTGGACTTCATAACTGGTAAATAAACGTGTGGCGGACGGTGGCGACCGCTTTGCCCTCGGCCGACAGACTCAAACCGGCCACCGCGAAGTGGCGACCTTTGCGCTCGAAACATTCCCGGATGGCACCGGTCACGGTGATTTCCTGTCCGCAAGCGACGAGGCAATGATGAGAGACGTCGCTGGCGGCGTGAATCCAGGGACTCATGCGGAAGTTGCGCACAAGAATTTCATTGGCCATGCGCAAAAGGCGTTCGGGGATTGCCACTTCAAGTTCAACGTCCAGCGCGGCGCGAATCGTGCCGAGTGGCAGGCCGAGAGTGATGGTCTCGTGAGACGCCAGCGGCCGGTTTTCCATCGCGGGAAGCGGATGCTCCTGGTAGCTATCGGGCTGGCAATCGGAATGTTCCATCACTGTCCCTGATGAATAAATCGAACCATCCTCGCGCCCGGCCGTAACTGTGGATTCCGCGCAACGCACTACCACGGTTTCACCTTCGTAGCACGGCGCTTGAAAACGCACGCTGATCCCGCCATGCTCGATCCAGCCGCGCCCCCAGCGGTTGATGATGGCAGGAACCATGTAGCCATAGACGGTCACACCCGGCACCAGCCCGCCGCGAAAACCGTGGGCTGCGGCCACACGGTCGTCGTGGATCTTATTTTCTGAGTCGGCCGCAGTGTTGTGCGCGCGAATGCGAAAGATGGATGCTGGTTTGGTCACTGACAATCCGGAGGCAATCATAAAACGTCTACCCGCGGGTAGTCATCCATTGCAATTTGATCGGATTCAGAAAACCTCCATCAGGATCGAAGCACCGGCAACAAATCCGGACTTGTGCTTCGGCAAAGCAGGAATATCCTCGAAATCTCTGTTCCCTATCGCACCAAAAAGCATCTTAATCAGGAGAGGGGTGATGGCGCAGGTTTTTACCGTTTCTCTGCATGAGTTCTGCTGAAGCGGAACGGTTGTCAGGCAGGACTACATCACCCTATCCTGCGTGATTTCGCCCTCCACAGGCTGATCCCGAACCATAGTCCGTAGAACGCCAAAAGCAGCAGTACCGATATCCACACTGACAGGCTGAGCGATCCGGTTAAAGCACGGATCACCACCAGCAAATCACCGGTCATTCCCGGCGCCAGGAACACCAATGCTGCCAATAGGAAACGGCTCGCCACGCGGTGAAAGTTCTCGGTTTCTTCGCCGCCTTCGGCCAGACGGTGATAGGCCGCTACGGCGATCAGAAGAACAATGGAAATCGTGGTCGCGAGGAGACTGCCAAAATGGATCCAATGCGAGGAACGAGGCAGCTTTTTGAAGCTGTCTGTGAATACAATCGCAAACTGAAATCCCAGAAAAGCCTGCGCGCCAGGCAGCGCCATGCGGCATTCGATCAGCAGTTGCTTGATGCGCTCGCTGATGTCTGAATCATCTCCGTCGTGCTGACCGCGCTGAAGATCGGCGATCACATCCTCGCGTTTCTTGCTATGCGGCCGGGTGAATGCCCACGTGTACCACATCAAAAGAGCGAAGATTCCTGTTGCTGCGCCGATCCACGCCGGGTGCGCAATCTGAAGGGCGGCGCAGGCTGGATAAAAAATCAATCCCAAACTGATGCCCAGAGGCAGAAGCATCCAATCGAGCGTGCGCGTGGCCAAACTGTAGATTGTCGGATTTTCCCTGCCCTGCTGGGCAATCTGGTGGAATGCCGCGGGCCAGATCAGAGCGCCGAGGGCGCCGGTCATGATGCCAATGCCGGCGACTTCTGCCACTTGCGCGGCCAGCGGAATCTGCTGGAACCCCTGCTCAAAACAGATGCGATAGCTGAACCCGATCAACACCTGCCCGCCAAGTAAAAGCATGCGCGCTTCATTCAGCGCATTCTCAATGTGATCGCCCAGCTTTGCCACAATGTGCTCTGATGATGGGAAGCACAGAGGCTGGTCGGAGTTGTGTAAAGAAGATTGCTCCTGGCTTTTGGCTCTTAGCTTTTGCCTTGAGAGACATTCGACATAAAGGACGCAACGGCGGATTTAAACTGGGGAGATGACAATCTTATGAGGAGCTGAGTAATGGCAAAGGCAACTTGGAATGGTCGTGTGATCGCCGAATCCGATAAATACGAAACAGTAGAGGGCAACATCTACTTCCCTCCTGGAGCCGTCAAGCGTGAATACCTCACGCCGAGCACTCATACCACTCGTTGTGCATGGAAAGGCACAGCCCACTACTATGACGTGCTGGTTGACGGCAAGGAAAACAAGAACGCGGCCTGGTATTATCCCGAACCAAGTCAGGCCGCAAAGAACATCAAAGATCACGTGGCGTTCTGGCAGGGCGTGCAGGTGGAAAAGTAAGTGCGACCAATACCTGGCTATTCGCCAGTTGCTAATTGATCCTTAAAAACCAGCTCTCCACGACCATACGGCGGCAGAACCAATTTGTAGTCAGCAGAAAGCGCCCAAGACTGTTGCGGAGCCTGCGCGGAAGATGGCTGGTCATCGTTCGCCCATTGCCATACGCCTTTTCCAGCAGCCCGCGATAATTCTCGAGGCGCTCAGGCGTGTACCGGCCTTCCGCAGCACGGATCACTTGAGCAGCCATCAGCCCAGATTCCACCGCCGGCCGAATGCCTTCGCCACTTTGCGCGTAGGCCAGACCGGCCGCGTCTCCGATCAGGAGGACACCATCGTCAACTGTGTTGCGGGCTGACTGGCCATACAGCAAGTAAGCGTGCCCGGACATTCGTTGCGGCGGCGTGAAACCCAGCTTGCCGCAGCCATGCAGAAACTCAATGAACTGGCTGACGTGCTCGGGAAGAGCGTGCCGATCCAGCCGTCCTAAGCCAATGTTGAGAAAATTCTCTTTGCGAAAACACCAGCCATAGCCCTGAAGATCATGACAAAAATACAGTTCAGGAACTTCCTTCCGGATGGCGCACGTTGCAGCTTGCTGAGCGTCCATCTCAAATTCAACCTCCTGCGCCACCACGGGTTGAATGGTTTTGTCATCGTCCAGGAAAAATGCAACGGGGCAAAAGTGCCCGCCGGCGCCAATCAGCAGCCGGGCGCGAATCTTGTCATTGACAACCCAGTGCGGGCCGACACGCTGGATGCTATTGATGGAAAAACCCTCACAGACATCCGCCCCTGAGCGCCGCAGCAGGTACTCGTCAAATTCGCAGCGGCGAATGCCGTAGCTTACCGGTTCGGAATAAGAGACATCTACCTCGCGCCGCGCCGATTTGGAGTTGCCATTTGGTCGCGTGTTTGCGTGAGGTTGCGAGGGAATGCGGCCGATCCGAAAACCCGTAATCGCCTGCAAGGTTCGTCCGCGAGCATAGTCTGCCGGGTTAATCGCGAGCGCTTGAAGCACAGACGGCGTGATCCAGCCGCCGCATACTTTGTTGCGTGGGAATTTGGCTTTATCGAGAATGACGACGTGCAATCCGGAAGAGCGCAGTCCCCAGGCGCAGGACGAGCCCGCCGGTCCACCACCGACGATCAGGACATCGCATGAATCCATTCCACGTCCTGTCCGCTCTGCTCGCCGGTTTTCTGGTACAGATGTTCGCGGGTGAAAGGCAGAGACTGGCACGCGCGTCCAGCAAAGACAACTTGAAACAACTGCAAAGTGCCGGCGCGAAATGCCGCAGTGGAACCCGCCAGATACAGTCGCCACATTCGCGCAAACGTGGGCCCAAACTTCTCCGTCACGCCGTCAAAACAGCGTTCAAACCGGCGCAGCCAGTGTTCGCAGGTCTTCGCATAGTGGAAGCGCAGGTTCTCGACATCCAGCACACTGAAGTTATGCGGCTCGAGCATGGCCATGACCTCGCGCAGTGCCGGAGTGTATCCGCCGGGAAAAATGCGCTTGCGTATCCAGGCACTCAACGGTTGCGGGCGATTTCTTCCGATGAAATGCAACAAGCCCCGGCCACGCTCGCCAATGGCCCGCCGGATCACATTGGCAAATTCGTGATAGTGGTCGCGCCCCACGTGTTCCAGCATGCCCACGGAAACGAAAGCATCAAAGTTGCCGTCAATGTTGCGATAATCGTCTTCAATGAATTCGACCTGGGAAGCGAGTCCTTCCTGTTGTGCCCGCTCCCGCGCGTACGCAATCTGCTCGTGCGAAATATTGAACGCCTTCACCCGAACTCCATAATGCCGGGCCATGTGCAATGCCAGCGCGCCCCATCCGCAGCCAGCCTCTACAACCGTTTCTCCAGGACGCAGCCACATCTTGCGGCAGACCAGGTCCAGCTTGGCTCTTTGTGCCTCCTCCAGGGTCGCATCCTCGCGCGGAAAATAGGCGCAGGTGTAAACCATCTCAGAGTCGAGCCACAGTTTGTAAAAATCATTCGAAATGTCGTAGTGGTGGTGGATGTTCTTGCGCGATCCGCGCAGGCTGTTCGACTGCATCCAGCCAAACCAGCGCGAAGCCATGCGGGCGACTGTACCCTGGGGAATGCGGTAGAGACTTTCCAGCACTTGCACCAGATCGCCTTCAATTTCGAGCTTTCCCTGGCTGTACAACTCGCCAAAGTTGATCCCGGGATTTCTTAGCAGCGCAATCAAGGCGCGCCTATCTTCCAGGCGAATGGCCGGCAGTCCATCACAGCAAGGTTGTGGCGCAGTTCCAGCGATTTCAATGCGCACAGGAACCGGATTGGCCAGCTTGCGAATGCCGGCCAGCAAAGCGCGATCCATCCACCTGTAGCGAGTTGGTTGTTCCTCTTTCATCGGACTTTTCCGCGCTGAGTGCTCTCCTGAGTATGATGCGATACACAGGGCTTCAGCGCAAACATGGGTTCCGGGGCCCTTGGACTGTGCTGATGGCTCGGAATTATCTCCGGGCTGAGACCGGAAATCAACCGCGCATCGTATGCAGCCTAAATTGATTGCTTCTGAAGAGAGCCCGCCTTACATTATCGTCACAAACAATGAATTGGCGCTTTAACCCACCAAGGGCACTTTCGTGGACTGCCTGTTTGTTTGCAGTCCTTGCCCTCTATGTCCCGACGGACAGTGGCCCAAATCCTCTGTGGCCGGGCGCGCACTTCACTGAGCAGGACCGCGACGCAGCCATCGAACGCGGGCTCCAGTTCATCTACCGCATGGCTTCCAATCCGGAATACTTTGGCCGTCTGGGGCACGACATGGTCTTTTGCTTTTACACCATAGCGAATACCGCGAAGAATCCAAAGCTGCGGGAAATGGCGCGCCGCATGGGAGAGGAACGCGCGCGGCAGTGGCGCCATGATCATCCTGCCCCGCCCATCGGCGATCCCGACGATTTGTATGTCTTCGTATTAGGCGAACAGGCAGCGGAAAAATTCCTTGGCCCCGTCCCTCAGGTGAAAGCTCGCGTTCGGGCGGCAGCAGAACACTTTTCGGCCATCGGCTTCATGGGATTTGATCCTCACCGTGAGCCGCCACCAGCCGATATCCCGGAACGATGTCCAAAATGCAATTATCAAAATCCTCGCGGCGCGACTGTTTGCCAGAAATGCCAGACGCCTCTCACCTTTCGCAATCGTTACGATGTCTGGCTGGACGCCCTGGTCGCAAGCTACGCCGGCGATACTTACGGAGTAAAGCTCGGAGCGCCCTACCCTGAAGTTCTGCAATGGATTTCCAGGATGCGTCCGTATGCATCGCCGAAAGATGAACAGGAATTGGACAGCGTCACTTATTCGCTGACGCACCTGGTTTATACGCTCAACGATTACAACAAATATCGAGTGTCACCGACATGGCTGCCGCAGGAGTTTCGATTTTTGAGGACCAATATTTCTGAGGCCGAGCGTTATGAAGATCCGGAGATGCTCGGCGAGTTCATGGATACGCTACGAGCTTTTGGCGAGGATGAGTCAGCGCCGGAGATTCGCGCAGGAATGGAGTATCTGCTGTCAAAACAGAACCCCGATGGCAGTTGGGGCAATCCTGATGAGACGGACATCTACGCCCGTTACCACACTACGTGGACAGTGATCGACGGATTGCGCCAGTATTCCTACGCGGGAGAGCGGCTGCGCGCGCCCAATCTTCTGCGGCTGCTGGCAGCCGACGAACACAACTTGTCAGCACAGCGAAAAACGAAAGCAGCACACTAATGCTTGCCGGAATGCTTATGAAGAAACTTGTCGTGGATATCGGTCCAAAATTCATCCAGCAAATTTCCGGCGGCATCGTAAACCAGGGTGTTTACGGAACGGTTAATGGTCAGCCCAACCCCGCGATCGCTGGTGGGATAGTAGGCGTTTGATATCGCGCCGCCGGTGAAGACACCCAGCACGTTCGACCAATTGAATGTCCGCCCTCCGCCATCACGTCTGCAGACAAATCCCTGTGCCAGCGAATAAAGCACGCGACGTTTGATCGATCCTTCACCCAGGCGGAAATATCGGGGATCCTGCTTGAACAGCACGGGATAAACGAAGCCGCCAAAAAAACTGCTTGAAACCTGGTCGGCAATCGCTGCGCCGAAGCGTTTACCGTATCCCGCGGCGCCCTGCCCATATTCGGGAAATTCGTTGGTTGCCTGACCCAAACCTGCCGAGAAGCCTGCAGTTGCATATTGGAAGGGATCGAATGTGCCTTTCACAAACAGACGGAATTTTTGGCCAGTAGTCAGCGGCGCGGCATCATGCCGACTGGTTACCGTAAATTGAGGCATCACGCCCAGAATTCTCTGCGACTGTTCTTTTTTCTGTAAGGCCTTCTCGTCATTCGAAGGGTTCTGCTGCGAAGGCTTTGGCGGCGCAGGAAGGGCAAATGGTGGGTCTTGAACGTTTTCAGAGGTCCCGATCGATTGTTGATTTTGACTGCTGACAGGGATAGTCGAGTTCGCCGTTTGTGCTGCGAGAGCAGAGGAAAGACATGACAACAGAAAGAGGGCCCAATAGAAGCGCATTGAAAATACTTTTTATTGGGATGCTCTCGCATCCCAAAATGCCGTCCGAAGCACCCCGCAATGACAAAGCTAGTCCTCTTCGCTATTCTCCAACTACTGTTACTACTACCGTACGCTGTCGGCCACGCACATCGCATTCCAGATGGAAGATTTGCTGCCATGTTCCCAGAATGGGTTTACCCCGCGCAATCGGCACAGTTAATGACGGGCTCAGCAGCGTTGCCTGCAGGTGCGAGTGACCGTTGCCATCATGCCACGCCTGCTCATGCCCGTAATTGCGGCTCGGCGGAATCAGCTTGTCCAGAATTGAAGGTAAATCCTGCTGCAACCCCGGCTCGAACTCAATGGTGCCCACTGCGGCTGTGCTGCCAACGTTGAACACATTCACCGTTCCAGCGCGGACTTTGGAAGCAGCCACGATCTCGGTTACCTGCTCAGTCAAATCGTGCATGTGGCCATGTCCGGTTGTGCGAATCGAAATCTCCTGTTGATAAGTCATAGTGGCCTGATGATAACTGCACGCAGCCGCTTAGTGCGGAGCGCAGCCGCCGGGGTCCCCAGCGCGCGCGGTTTTTCTCTTGCCGAGGCGCGCTAACTGACATCTTCAAACAGCGCGTGATAAATCAAATGTGTTGCTGCATCGATCCACTGCTTGAGCTCGGCTTTGCGCATTCCCGCGGCTTGCCCCAGCAAACCCCAGAAAAAACTATCCATGACTTTTGCCAAAGCTGAAATATCTACGTTGCTCCGAGCGCCGGGCGTTTGCTGCAGCAGCGTGAAGAGCGTTTCCACGCGGCTCGCTGTCCAGGCGTGAATCTGCCGTTGTTTGCGGGCCAAAGCAGGATCAGCCAGTACAGCTTCCCGCCATGCGCGGTATGCACCCAGGTATCGCAAGTCCTGAGAGAAAGCGCGGGAGAGTAGCTCGCGCAGCCCGGCGCGCGCGCCATGTGCGCCTTTGGGCCGCAGCTCGAGATGGCTGAGTTTTTCCAGCAGTTCATCCATCAGCGCGAGCAGGAGCTGGCGCTTGGAGCGGAAATGCTGATAGAAGGTTCCCAGTGCCAGCTTCGCCTGTTCGGCCACGTCCTCAATGGACGTGCGCTCGTAGCCTTTTTCACCAAAGAGGGCCAGGGCCGCTGCTTTCAGGCGCTCGCGCTTCTCCAGGCTGCGTTTTTGCACAGGCGCAGGAGGAAGATCTTCACCCGCCAGCAGGTTGGGACGCTTGATCAAGATTCTCGTCGCCCGACAATCACCCCCGTAAGCGCTCCGGCACAACAGCAGAGCATCCATCCGCCAAAAACACCAGCCATTCCCGGCGCGATATTAGGAAAGACAACGGCGAAGAAAGCGCTGGAGAACGGGTCCAGCAGGAGCGTGGGCAGGGCCAGAGAGATTGCTCCCGCCGGCCAGTCTTCCCGCTTCAAATGAATTTGGGCGCAGAGGTGGCGCGCCAGCCAGGCCATCAGGGGAAAGCTCACCACAAAGAGGATGAGTGCTGCCCTCCAGGCCGGAAGACGGAGCACGTACTGTCCCGCGATTCGCAGAACAATCGTAGCGCCGGCCCATATCGCCAGGCCGGTGAAGAAAAGCCGGCGATGCAAAAATATGAACATGAATTCATATTCTTATCTCTTTTACGGTGAAGTTGTCAAGTTGCGTTTATCGCGCGGATGAAGAATGCAGCCGAGGGTGGCTCCACCTCAGCGGCTGCGCTCCGCACTCGTGTATGTTGGCCGATTGTCCACGTCCCGTATAAGGGTGGCGCGGAAAGCGGGTCCGCATGTTCTGTTTACTTTGACGATTGTGCTTTGGCGAGGCGCTCCGCGATGACGGTGTAGACCGAGGGATTGAATGCCAGGCCCATGTGTGTTCCGGGAACTTCGCAATCTACGTCAGGGTTCCCGGTTATGCAGTAGTGCCAGTCCACGATCCCGTCTGTGCGCGTGTAGATCGCAGTCACAGCTACCGAAGGAGGCGTGTCGCGGCGGAGCGAATCGATGAAGTTGCAGGTGCAGTGTCCGGTATAGCATTCGGGCAGCACGTTGGGGCCGTGCTCTGCCTGGATGCGTTGGCGCACCACTTCGGCAGCGCGCAACACGCTGCCATGCGCGACGGCGCCGCGAAACGGCGATCCCAGGGTGATCACGGAAGCAATGTCCTGCGGACGCTGGCGCGCCACCGAGCGCGCGATGATGCCTCCAAGGCTGTGTCCGATCACGTGGATTTTGCGACGTGTGTCCTTGCGGGCTCGATCAATCGTCTCAGTGAGCCGGCGCTGGATCAGCAGATTTGGACACTCCGCGTTGAGCCCGATTCCGGAGAAATAGGGACGATAACCAATGCGTCGAAGCCACGCATTTAGTTCCAC
>DATDNH010000444.1:0-6371 GCA_036518395.1 Candidatus Angelobacter sp.
AGGCTGCAAAAATGCCGGCACGTTGGCGATAAGAAAGTTGGCAGCTTCGAGCACTACCAGGACTTCCGTGGCCGTAGCCTCGGGCAGGGGCTTCCCGGCTTCCCGGGTGATGACGGCGGCGACAGAGTCTCTTTGTTCGCAAAGGAGCTGCTGAAACTTTCGCAGCAATTCCAGGCGCTTTGATATTGGGGATGCCGCCCAGCGTTTCTGCGCGCTGGCCGCGCGTTTTACCGCTGCGGCAACCTCTTCCGCGCCGCAGCACGGAACCTCGCCAATGACTTCATCGGTCGCCGGGTTCCGCACGGCGATGGTGTTGGCACGGAGTTCAGTAGTAATGGCGTTCATGTTCGTTGCTGACCATAGCTCCGATCAATCCTTTTTGTCATTCCGAGGCATAGCCGAGGAATCTGCTTTTCCGATCCCGGCGATCAGTCGCCGCGGCGACCGATCACGGCGATCACGCGCGATTCTTCAATATTCTACCCTCACCAGCACCAGCCCACTCGCCGGCGCGGTTGCTGCCGCCGCGGAACGGTCACGCAGCTCTAGAATGCGCTTCAAATCCTTACCGCTGAGACTTCCCTTCCCGATCCTCAGGAATGTCCCCACCAGGTTGCGCACCATGTGATGGAGAAAGCCATTTCCGGCGACCGTGTAGACGAATTCATCTCCTGCGCGCTGCCAGCTTGAAGAATAGATCTTGCGAACATTGTTGGTTTCTATCTCTTCCTTGCGCACTTCGGGATCAACCGCGGCAAAGGAAGTGAAGTCATGCTCTCCCACCACAGCCACCGCGGCTTCAGCCATAGCGGATTCATCGAGCGGAAACGGGTGATGGTAAACGTAGCGCGCCAGAAACGGCGGGCAGATTTCGGCGCGATAAATCCGGTACTGATAGGTTTTGCCCCGCGCCGACTTGCGCGCATGAAACTCCGGTGCCGCCTCTTCCACCTCCAGAATGCGGACAGCCCGCGGCAGCACATCATTCAATGCTTTGCGGAAATTGTTGAGCGGGATGGGTGATTCGATGGTCACGCTCGCCACCTGCGCCAGCGCATGCACTCCGGCATCGGTCCTGCCGGAGCCTTGCGGCAGCGTTTTTTCACCTGTGATCTGTTCGATAGCGGACACCAATGTCCCTTGTATGGTAGGGCGGTCAGGTTGAATCTGCCATCCGGCAAAATCATGACCGTCATACGCCAGCGTGAGTTTGAGATTGCGCGACATGGTGCGTGCTAACACTTTTTAACAGCGCAGCCTGCTGTCGAACGATATACTATCCAGTTTTTATCTTGAAATCCCTGTTGTGTTTTTGGAACCTTGAAGAACATTCGTTCGTACTTAAGGTGACAGAATACGGGGAGAAATGTCTTTAATATAGAGCCTTTTCAAAAAATGGTTGCAGAAAGTGTCCGCTCAAACGGCAAATCGAGGGCGTTGGTTTTTCCGATGACCCGATGACCCGATGACCCGATGACCCGATTCCAACCACGAGCAAAAATGCCGGTAGCAGTTAGCAGCCTTTATCAACTGCGGTTCAAGCGCAGCCACCGGGCTGACTGCTTCCTTACCCTGGAGAAAACAGAATGTCGTTGATCGTTTCGCTTCGCAATTCCCGCGCGCTATCATTGCTTGCCATCTCTTTGATGGTCATTCCGTCAGTCGCGCAAAACACTTCGCCCAGCCAGCAGGCCGGCAACACGGCAGACCAACAAGCCGCTGTGCAAAGCACCACGCAGGCGCCGGAGCCACAGAGCCTTGTGCCGCCGGGAAGGAATCTGCCTCCGCCCACGGGCGTCAACTATTCCAAGCCGAAGAGGCAGTTCCCCAATTTAATCGCGCCTTATGTCCCGCGCCCGGTCCCGCCACCATTGTTCGGGAATACGCCGCGCATCGACGAATTGCTCCAAGGCGGCAAGATCATGCTTTCGATGGACGACGCGATCGCTTTGGCGCTGGCCAATAACCTTGACCTCGCCATTGCGCGCTACAACCTGCCAACGGCAGATACTGACATTCTTCTGACTCAAGCCGGAGGCTCGCCACGCGGCATCAATACCGGCGTGGTGCAAGGGACGCCCGGAGGCACAGGCGCGGGTACCGCCGGCGCATCTGGCGGAGGCGCAGGCGGAACAAGCGCGGGCGCCGGCGGCGCGGGCGCCGGCGGTGGCGGCATCGTGCAAACCACCAGCGGCGCCGGTCCTTCCCCGGACAACTTTGATCCGATTCTGAGCGGCACCGTGTCGTTTGACCATGGAGTCTTTCCTCTTTCCAATACCGTCACCTCTGGAACAGCCCAAGCGTTACAGAACACGACCACGGGGAATTTCACCTTTTCTCAGGGATTCTCCACCGGCACCCTCATGAGCGTGACCTATGACAACAACCGCCAGTCGACGAACAGCCCACGTTCGATTCTCAATCCCACCCTCAACTCCAGCTTCCGCCTTTCCATTCGGCAGCACTTGTTGCAGGGATTTGGACCAAGCATCAACCGTCGCCTGATCGTGCAGGCCAGGAACAACAAAAAAAGTACGGAAGAATCTTTTCGCCAGCAGGTAATCTCCACCGTCACTCAGATCCAGAACATTTACTGGGATCTGGTCGCAGCTTACGAAGACGTAAAAGTGAAAGAGCAATCTTTGGCCCTGGCCCAGAAAACCCTCTCCGACAACCAAAAGCAGGTGCAGATCGGCACGCTGGCTCCCATCGAAATTGTGCGCGCGCAGAGCAGCGTGGCGCAGGCGGAACAGGACCTGCTGACCTCTCGTACCAACCTCCAGCTCCAGGAGCTGTTCATGAAGAACGCCGTTACCCGCAACCTGCCCAACAATTCCACTCTCATGCAGGCTGCGGTCGTTCCCACTGATACAGTGGCCATCCCCGATCAGGAGAATCTTCCCTCGGTGGACCAGTTGATCCAGATGGCTTATACAAACCGTCCGGATTACATCCAGTCAAAAATCACGCTGAAAAACGACGAAATCAACATCAAAGGCGCAAACAATGGGTTGCTTCCGTCGCTGGATGTAATTGGCTTTTATGGCGCGTCCAGTCTGGCTGGCCCGCAGAACCCTTTGCTCCCAGTCTGCGTCGTGGGTGCTCAGCCGCCGAGTTGCGTTCTATTCCCTGGGCAAATATTTGTTGGCACTACCGGCTTCGGTGACGCATTTACCAACCTCTTTAATTCCAGCGCTCCCGACAAAGGGGTTGCATTTACCCTTACCATCCCAATCCGTAACCGCGCGGCACAGGCTGTTCAGGTGCGTTCGCAACTGGAATACCGCCAGGCCGAACTGCGCGTGAAACAGCTCGAGAACCAAATCGGAATCACGGTTCGCAACGACCAGTTTGCAGTCTTCCAGAATCGAGCACGTGTGGTGGCTGCCCGGGAAGCGCAGCGGTTGGCTGCTCAAACCATGGACGCGGAGCAGAAGAAGTACGCGCTCGGCGCCTCTACTTATTTCAATGTGCTCACCACGCAGCGCGACCTGGCCCAGGCTGAATCCAACGTTGTGGTCGCTGAGATCGCGTACGCCAAATCCAAAGTGCAGTTGGATGCCGACACGGCGCAAACGCTCGATCGCAACAACATCAGCTTGCCTGAAGCAACGGTCGGCGTAGTAAAGACTCCGCCCCATGTGCCCGGCCTTGTGCCCAATACGTTCCTGCAGAACCAGCCGGCCCCCACGCAGCAACCGGGGACAACGCCGCCGCCAGAACAACAACCACCGCAGCAAAAGCCGCCACAGTAGGAGAGGAACCGCTTTTGACCCGCGAGTAGACGCGAAGAAACGCGAATTAAAGATCGGAATCATTAGTTCGGGGAAATTCGCGTTTATTCGCGGCTGGATTTTGTCCGACCTTTCACTTTCGATTGTGAATTATCCTATACAGTCGCCGCACAAGATTCATCCTGCCCTGTCATCTTGAGCGAGTCCTGCTGCGAAAGCGTAAGGACGAGTCGAAAGACCCGAAGATGTATACCGCGCTAAAGTGTTTCAGAGAGTTCTCACCAAATCACAGGCCCATTTGCTTTTAGTTCTTTCCATCAATTCGCGTTCATTCGCGTAAATTCGCGGCTAAAATTGCTTTTGCTCTTGTTTTTGCCAATTCCTAATTGCCATTTGCCAATTGCCAATGCCAGACAGCATCGTCTTTCTCTTCGACGTCGACAACACGCTCCTCGATAACGATCGCGTGACCGGCGATCTGCAGCGCCATCTTGAGCAGGAGGTTGGCCACGACCGTCAGCAGCGCTACTGGGAATTTTTCGAGCAACTGCGAAGCGAGTTGGGCTACGCCGACTACCTGGGCGCGCTCCAGCGCTATCGCATCGCCTACCCGCGCGATCCCAGCCTGCTCACCGTCTCGCACTTTCTCGTGAACTATCCCTTCGCCACGCGGCTCTATCCGGATTCGCTCGACGCCATCGAACACGTTAAACAATGGGGCAAAGCAGTGATTCTTTCCGATGGCGACGTAGTTTTTCAGCCACTGAAAATCGAGCGTTCAGGGATCTGGGAAACAGTCGCAGGCAACGTACTCATCTATATCCACAAAGAACAGGAATTGGACGACGTAGAAAAACGCTTTCCGGCTGAGCATTACGTGCTGATCGACGACAAGCTTCGCATCCTGACCGCGGTAAAAAAGATCTGGGGCGCCCGGGTGACCACAGTTTTCCCCCGCCAGGGCCACTACGCCCACGACCCCAAAGCCCTGTCCGACTACCCCCCAGCCGACATCACCATCGACCGCATCGGCGATTTGCTGGAATACGACTTGGTGAATTTCGAAAAGGCTTCAAGATCCTAGACAAAAAGCCAAAGGCATGAACCACACATTCGGCTCCGCTCAGTGCAGGCTACGGACACGAAGGAAAGATCCGGGGTTTTGCTAACGATTCTGTTCCCTATAGCCTGTTCCCTGTAACCTATTTCCCATTGCCGCAATGACACCCACGCTCTTCCGAGCAACAGTTGCCCGGTTCCGCCAGTTTGCCGTCAGGACCGATGCAGGTCTGCGTCATCCCGCACCAGAACAGGCCGTCATTCGACGCAGGAACCGTGGGGTCCGGCTCTGACCAGATGTACTGGCGCTTCCAGTGCAATGCGGAACACAATCCCGGACGCTCGGTATTGAAACGCTCTGATATGTCGCTCATGCCACACCTCCTGCCTTGAGAATCGCCCGTTTCACTGCGACCCTTGCGAGATGGATTTTCTGCGCATTGTGGCCTAGGCTCTTTGCCTTGGCCACGGCAGCCTGAGCCGCCTGCTCAGCCACGGCCGCGCTGATCGTCTTACCCGCGAGCGCCTGCGCCGCTTCTGCCGACACCCATGGAACGGGCGCAACATGCCCCATCACTACTCGGGCGCTTTGCACGGTGTTGCCGCTCATGGTGAGGGCGACAGCGGCAGTGGTGTACGGCCAGTCAAACGCTTCCTTCTGCCGGACTTCATATTGCGCCGCCTTGACGTTCGTTGCCGCGGGTACCACCACGTCCGTCACGATCTCAGTAGGCTTGAGATCATGTTCACGCTCCTGCTCGCTCGTGGGAATCACAAAAAACTTCTCCAGCGCGACCTCGCGTGTTCCCTGGATGCCCAGGATATGCACCTTGGCCCCATAGGCGATCAGGACAGGCGCGACCGTGGACGGGCTCACAAAGTACGCCGGCCCATCATTGCCCAGAATGGCGTGGTAACGGTTGTCCCCCGCTGTGACCAGGGATTTTCCACTCTTGTCGAGGCCCAGCAGCCCGTAGCCGGTGCGGTAATACCAGCAGCGCGGCCGCTGGCAGAGATTGCCACCCAGCGTAGCCAGATTGCGAATCTGCGGGCTGGCCGCATCTCCCGCGGCTGTTGCCAGCACCGGCAAATCGTGCTGGATATCGTGATTGCCGGCAATTTCCGCCAGAGTAGTCAAGGCGCCAATGCGGACGCTGCTGCCCGCAATCCGGCTGATTCCGTGGAGGTCGGCAATCTCCTTAATGTTGACCAGCCGCCGAGGGGTAGTGATGTCGTCTTTCATCAGCGAGAGCAGGTCTGTGCCGCCAGCCAGCACTTCCACCTCTCCCCAGTTTCTTCCCAAAAGGGGAATGGTCTGCTCTTTGGTCTTTGGGCTGGTGTACTCAAATGGTTGCATGGCTACCTCCCTGATTGAGCGCTGCCACGACGCGATCAGGCGTGATGGGCAGGAACGGCACGCGAACGCCAATGGCGTTCGCCACGGCATTGGAGATCGCGGCCGCCGGCCCGACCGTGGGCGGTTCGCCCAGGCCAATCGGCCCGCGCTCGTCGTATCCCTTGCCGGTCATCATGTGGACGACCAGCTCAGGAATATCCCCGATGCCGGCCAGCCGGTAG
>DATDNH010000445.1:0-11285 GCA_036518395.1 Candidatus Angelobacter sp.
CCGTACAGTTCAGCGAATCTGCTCTCGCGCTTCTTTGGGGATATCACGCTCGCTCCCATTGTGAATATCCACTCCGGCACGCCGTTTGAACTCTTCTTCACTCCGCCGACGGGTTTTGGCAGTGCTGCTGCACCGGGCAACGGTCTGGTCCAGGAGGCGCTCAACCAGGCTCGTCCTTTCAATGCACCGCGAGACAGCGGGATTCTTCCCTGGAACTATCGCTGGGACATGAAATTCAACAAAGACATTCGTCTTTCCAGGAACCACGAAGGCTTGCGTCTGGGCCTCAGCGTGATCGCGGCCAACCTGCTCAATCACACCAACTTTACCGGTGTAAATGGACTCTTCCCGGTGGCCACTGCGGCCGGCGCACTAGCCACGCCATTTCCAAACGGCGGCAATCTCCTGAATGGCCCGTTCAATGTCCAGGGTGTGAAGGCCCGTGACTTCACGCCTGGTTTCCTTGCCGGACAGGTTCCGCTCGCTTTTAATTCCGCGGATATTGCGCGTCAGGTCCAATTTGGGCTGCGCCTGAGCTTTTAAAAACAAGCCTCCATCTTCAGTGCGCATTGGAGATGGAGGCATCTCTTAACCACGAGTTTCTTGACTGCTAACGATTGGAATTCTCTGTCTGCGACTTCACTCCCAGCCGCCACCGAGCGCCTTATATAGCTGAAGGTCCTTCCTTCACATCGTAAGCACAACACGGAATTCTGCCTTGCCGCTCATCATCCGCGTGTAGGCTTCAGAGGCTTTGGCGAGTGGATATTTTTCGATCATTGGGCGAATGCCGGTCATTTCCGCGAAGCGCAGTGTATCTTCGGAGTCGGTAGGAATCCCCGACGACCAGCCCTGGATTCGTTTTTTTCCGAAAATCAATTGGACGGGAGACACTTCGATAGGGTCCGTTGGGGCGCCCACAACGAGCAATGTGCCGTTCGCGCCCAACCCGCCGATCAGGGCAGACATCGCCTTCCCGCTGGGTGCGGTTGCAGCAATCACGCGGGCGCCGCCGAGTTTCTGCAGTTCGGCTGCAGGATCCGTTACGGCACTGTCAATGTAAACATCCGCGCCAAGCTTTTTCGCCAGGGCGGCGTTCTGTGCGCCGCGGCCTATGGCGGCGACGCGATAGCCAAATTTCTTCGCAAACTGGATTCCCAGATGGCCAAGTCCTCCGACGCCCTGAACGGCTACCAGGTCGCTGGGCAGCGCGCCTGCGTGACGCAAAGCATTGAATGTAGTGATTCCGGCGCACATCAGCGGCGCGGCTTCGGCCGGATCAAGCGATTCCGGTATGCGCGCCACCGCTTCCACCGGCGCGACCATGAATTCCTGATAGCCGCCGTCATAGCTGACTCCGCATACCAGTGCGTTTGCGCAATTGATGAAATCGCCTTTTCTGCAGGCCAGACATGTGCCATCCTGCCCGCCATGCCAGCCAACGCCGACGCGTTCGCCCGTCTTCCAGTTGGTCACACTCGCTCCGATTTTGTCGATCACCCCGGCCACCTCGTGTCCCGGAACGCGCGGATACGAGATGCCGGGAAATGCTCCTTCCTTGGTAACCACATCGCTATGACAGACGCCGCAGGCCTGAACGCGAATTCTGACCTGCCGTGCGCCCGGCTCCGGGATTTCGCGCTCCACGACTTCGAAATCCGCTCCGGCCCTGGGTACTTGCACTGCTTTCATCTTTGCCATCGTCTTACTTCTCCTGAATTGCTCCATGCGCTTTGCGCCGTGAAAATTTCGCGTTTCGCTCGTGCGGACTCAGGCGACTGTGACTCGTCCCGGAACGGTTTTCGCGGCGGCGCGGATCACATCGATAACGCGTTCGGTTGGGAGAGCATCTGCACATGGCTGCTCTCGAGTTCTGTGGTGGTTGCGCCCATACGCTTGGCGAAGAAGCGCTCCAGATCGGGATAGACCGTGCGGTCTTAAGCCTAAACGGCGATCCTTTCCACAATTTTGAAACTCCTACGGATTTTGATTCCGTCTGCCCTGGCGACAGGGCGGTGCCAGGTTACTTCTGTCATGCCTCGCATAAGCAGAGTAGAAGGTAAAATCCATCTGCAACATGAAATATCTGCCGCACGTTCTCATTGTACTGCTCAGCAGTGCCCCGGCCCTCCTGGCACAATCTGCCTCCGAGCAGCCGAAGTCGCTCGCTGAAATTGCTAGCGAGTCGAAAAAACAGAAGAGCCAGGGAAAGATCGTCATCACGGACGACAACCATCAACCCGATAAACCCCTCATTCCTGATGTATTCTCCGGCGGCATAGATAATATTGATGAGATCCTGAAAGCCATTGACAACTATCGCAGTACTCACAACCTGCAAGAGACCCAGGATGTTCTTCACACCTGGTATGACAAACACGACGCGCTGTTGGCCAACGCCATCGAGCAGAACCGCCGCATTGAGCAGCGCGAGCGTGACCGGCAACTGGGCTATTCCGCAAGCGATGCTCAGCCCCGCAACGGGCAGGAGTACGTTGAGATGCAGCGCATCGAGCTGGCTTCCCGCCGCGATGACCTCAAGCGCAAACAGGAGAACGGGCTCTTATCGGCGCGAATTCAGCAGGCCTTTAACCGAGTCCGTGTGCAGATGAAACAAAAATACGGGATGAACGTAGACTGGCTGAAAATCCGTTGCGGCAACGGGAACTGCAGCTACTAATAGTTGGGCTTTTAACGTATCCCGTTCTCCGAGATCACGGCGCGTCTTAGATTGTCATCAACTCCAATTCTGCTGAACAACTAAGAGGGTCGTCTTCGAATGATGGCAGTGGCTCGAACTTTGTGTGTATGGCGGGAGTGAAGGATACGGTTTGGATTTCTAGGTTTTGCTAATTACTAAATACTACCTACTAACTACTGGTTTTCTGGCGGAGAGGGGGGGATTCGAACCCCCGATAGAGGTATTAGCCCCTATAACGGTTTAGCAAACCGCCGCCTTCAGCCACTCGGCCACCTCTCCGGGAGCGGGGTGCTGCTCCTGATTATAACGGAACTTCCTGCAGCGTGGTTTAAATGCCGCTCTGCTAACGCCTTCTGCCCTGCTCCGCGATTTCGGCCAGGTGCTCTGACATGCGGAAGATCACGACAATGATCTCCAACTGCACCCGCGCCAGAATCAGGTAAAGGAAAAACAGGATCGCGATCACGATGACGGCGACGGGCGCAGGGAACGGCAGGTTCAGCCCATAGCTGCCCCCACCCAGTACAGTCGCGATCAACGCTATCGCTCCTATCACCAAAAGGATAATGATCAGCACATACAAAAACTTTACGATCTTGCTGGTCACGAAGCTGCTGAAAGAGATGTCAAACAGCGAGCCAAAAAATCCTTTTGACTCTTCAAGATGTAAAGGCACAACAGGCGCCGCAGCCGGCGGCGTAACGACCGGCGCCGCAGCCACAGGAGTTTGCGCTGCACCTCCGACGGCAGAGCCGCAATTGGCGCAAAAAGTCGCGTTTTCGTGCAATTGAGAGCCACATTTCCCACAGAATGCCATGTTCCTCCTCCTGACAGCAGAACGATTAGAGTTGTTACAGAAATTGCGGAACAAATATAGACATGCGACTCGGTGCTTACAACTACTTTTTAGCCGAAATCGGCCGGACGTCCTGGTCTCGGTTGAGTCGTCGCGCACACCCGAACATCTATAATATGAGTGGTGGATATTGGACCGGGTGATCGCTGTCTTCGCGAGAAGGCAGAGGAAAGTCCGAACTCCGCAGAGCAGTGTGCCGGATAACGTCCGGGATGGCAGTTCAAAGGCTGTCAGACGGAAAGTGCAACAGAAAGCATACCGCCTTCGCCGCAAGGTGGAGGTAAGGGTGAAAAGGTGCGGTAAGAGCGCACCGCTCGCGCAGCAATGCGCGGGGCATGGCAAACCCCACACGGAGCAAGACCAAATAGGAAGGGAATTGCGTGCCTGCTCGGCGCGCCTGACCTTCGGGTAGGTCGCTTGAGCCGCTCAGTAATGATCGGCCCAGAGGAATGATCACCACGGCGGCAACGCTGTACAGAATTCGGCTTACAGGTCCAATATCAACATACGGCCCTCACGTTGCCAAACAGCGTGAGGGCCTTTCCATCTTCTGCTGCAGCTTCATCCTTTTATTTCGGTGGGGCGGGAGGTGTAGGTGGATTCTCCTTCGGCTTGATCGAGACCAATTCCACTTCAAAGATGAGCGTGGCGTTCGGAGGAATGTCTCTGCCGGCTCCGCGCTCTCCGTAAGCCATGCTGGAAGGGATAAAGAGTTGCCATTTAGATCCCACAGGCATGAGTTGGAGGGCTTCCGTCCATCCCCGGATCACTCCGTTGACGGGGAAAGTGAGGGGGCCGCCATGTTTGGCCGAGCTATCGAATTCCGTGCCATTGATCAGCGTACCGCGATAGTTGCACGAGACCGTATCTGTGGCGGCTGGCTTCGGGCCGGCACCCGGCGTCAGGATCTTGTATTGCAGTCCGCTGGGCAACGTGACCACGCCCTCTTTGCTCTTGTTGGCGGCCAGGAAAGCTTCGCCTTCTTTCAGATTGTCCTGGGCCTCCTGCTGTCTTTTCTGCTCCATCTTCGCCTGCGTGTCGGTTTGCAGCTGCGTTAGCACTCCGTACTCTTCATCTTCGGTCATCAACGTTTTGCCGCCGGAGTAACTGTCCTTAAGAGCCTGGTACAGAATGTTCGGGTCAATCTCGATTCCCTGACGCCGAAGATTCGCGCCCAGGTTCATGCCCAATGCATAACTCTCCCTCTCTTTTCTATCTTTGAAGGACGAAGAGGATTGACCCTGCCCTGGGGGCGGATTCTGGGTTTTCGCCGTTGGAGCGTCAGGAAGTTTGGAGCTGCCGGAGTTTTGGGCAGCAGCCGGAAGAACAAACAATGTCAGCAGTAGCAATAACAACGCATAGCGCAATACAACAGCAGGTGTTTTCATACAGCAATTTTCCCATCTTGTAACGCACACGCGCAACGTCTGGCCGCTGCACTCAAGTCTTGTCGCTCCGCTCCCCTTTGTCAGGGTGAGCCAGGACTCGCCTCGCTCGCTGCGACGGACCAGGGAGCCGGCACAAGCGGTGGGCTAGTTTCGGTAAAATGACCCCACAACCCATGCGCATCACCAGCCGGGCCAAAACGATTGCTTTCTTCATCACCCTGGGAGTGTGCCTGGTGGGGCTGGCTGTGGCGCTGAACGTAAGCTGGATCGTGCTGAGCTGGCGCAAGGTGGTTCCCATGGTTCTGGGCATCATCTTCTTTGGGGTGATCATCGCCGGCCTGGTGCTGAATACCATCTTCCTGGTGCGCGAAATTCGCCGCAATGAGCAGCAAGACAGTTTCCTTAACGCCGTTACGCATGAGCTGAAGACGCCGATCACTTCCATTCGCCTGTACCTGGAAACGCTGGAACGCCGGCAGCTGGATGAAAGCCAGCGGCGCAATTTTTATCGCATGATGCTGGAAGACGCTGACCGTCTCCTGGGAACGGTGGAACAGGTGCTGAAGGCCGGTGAGGTTCGCGGCAGCAACCGGCGCAAGAACTGGCAGGATGTCAATTTTTCCCGGATTGTCGCCGAAGGTCTGGAACTGGCCCGCGTGCGCCACGCCCTCCCGCCAACGGCTCTGCACTTCGCCACCACGCCGCCGGAAGATATGACCGTGCTCGGGAATCCCGTGGAACTACGCACGGTCGTAGCCAACCTGCTGGAGAATGCGGTCAAGTATTCCGGGCCGGAGCGGGACATAGGAGTCGATATTTCAGCGCCTGATCTTGACACTGTATTTTTGCGCATCCGGGATAACGGGATCGGTATCGCGCGCCCGGAATTGAAGCGCATCTTCAGGCGGTTCTATCGCGTCTCGAACCATTCCACGGACCAGGTGAAGGGTACGGGGCTTGGGCTCTTCATCGTACGGTCCATTGTGCGTCGCCACGGAGGCGAAACATTCGCGGAGAGCCCAGGCGAAGGGCGCGGCAGCATTTTTACCGTTCGCCTGCCAAGAGTGCACAACGTAGGCAACAGGCAACAGGCAACAGGTTAAGAACCGGGTCATCGGGATATCGGGGTATCGGTGCATCGAAAGAACAAAAGCAGTATCTCGATGCCGTAATGTCTCTTGTCCGTTGTTTGCCGCGCAGTTTTTAGCTTTGTAGGTTTTGCTAATTACTATTTGCTGATTATGCCCCGCATTCTCTTAGTCGAAGACGAAGCCCATATCGCTGAGGGCATCCGCTTCAATCTTGAAGCTGAGGGCCATTCTGTCACTACCACGGACAATGGCGAAAACGCCTTGCAGCGGCTGCTGGAAGACAAAGAACCTTTTGACATGCTGGTGCTCGACGTAATGCTGCCAGGCCGCGACGGATTCAGCATTGCCCATGAGCTGCGCGCGTCACAGCACTACATTCCGCTGCTCATGTTGACGGCGCGTGGACGCACCGAAGATGTCCTTAAGGGATTTGAATCGGGAGCGGATGATTACCTGCCCAAGCCTTTCAATCTGGATATTCTGATCGCGCGCATCGGAAGCCTTCTCCGACGCAAGCAATGGCAGGGCAGCACGCAGAACCAGCCAGTTGAACCGGATGTTTTTCGATTTAATGGCAAGATCATCGATTTCGAAAAACTTCAGCTGCGTTCCTCCGGACGCGTGTTCCAGCTTACGGTCATGGAGTCCGAACTGCTGCGCTATTTGATTCGCAACAGCGGCCGTCCCGTTTCGCGCAAGGCAATTCTGGAGGACGTGTGGGGCTTGCGGGAGGATACAGATACCCGCGCCATTGATAACTTCATTGTGCGGTTGCGGCGATACATCGAGAAGGAGCCCACGAAGCCCAAGCATCTGCTGACCGTGCGAGGTCTCGGATACCAGTTTGTGCCGGATCCAAAATAGGTAGCAGGTTACAGGGGATAGGTTACAGGTGAAGTGCTTCGCAACAAAAAGAATTTGCCCACTGACAATTCTATCGACCGAAGATGAAGCGCGCGCCCAATCCCACCAGCACCACTCCTAACACTCGCCGCAACACAACTGTAGGCAAATGCTGTGCCCATGTTCCGCCGAAATAACTGCCGACAACAATTCCCAGCGCCATCAAAACTGCAACTCTAAAGTCGAAATTTTGCGCTTTGTAGTAAGGAATAAAGCTGGCAATCCACACGGGAAAAACGGAAATCAGCAGCGCCGTTCCCTGCGCGCGGAGTTGCTCAAAACCAAGCAAGTAGATCAACGCGGGAATGACAAACGCGCCGCCGGTGCCTGTGAGGCCCACGAGAACGCCAATAGCTACGCCAAGGAGAATTTGAAGGATCGTAATCATAGCCGTTCATTTTGCAGCAGGAATTTACCATTGAACCCAACTAATTAGAGCATTTCATGGTTCCTGAAATTGCGATCTCTAACCTGGCTGGTGAGGAATTCTCCTGAAACCAAAGCTGCATCGCGGGCTGAATGCCGAGTGCTGACTGCTGAGTGCTTTACTTAATCCGCAGCGTGATATTCGCCACCTTGCGATTGTCGAAGGCGCTGAGGGTTTTGGTATCACTGCGCGCGCCGTTGTGCTCGGCGTAGACTTCGTAGTCCACATTGGGCGAGAGCGCCGGAAAGCGATAAGTGCCGTCCGGGTCGGTGATGTAGGTCTTCACCGCAAGGCTTTTGGTGTTTTTCAGGTAGACCACGGCTTTCTGTACCGCTTCGTCCTGGCGGTTGAAAACGCGGCCCATCAACGTGCGGGTATGGTCCTGCTGGTCTTTGAAAGCCAGCGGTTCAGCCGCAGACAAGAAGACGTTTGGCGCAGACAGCGCCATTGTGGCAGCTATGATGAACAGTATGCGCTTCATTGCAAGTACCCCGATTATATCTAACACGAAACCCGGGAAAATGTTTTCGTTGTCGAGGGCCGCGATCGGTGCTGCTTTGCCGGACAAATGTTGGCAATTTTGGTCGCGCACTGCGGAGCAATTTATGGCTGTCTTGACGGGTCTCTTGATTCTTAGCCTCTGACCTTTGGCCTAGTCTTTAAAATGCAGACTCACGTCCTGGCGCTCTTCGGCCTCAATATGCACCTTGGTTTCGGCTTTAAGCTTTTTCTTTTTCTTCATCTGTGGCACGCCATTTTCTACTGGTGCATATTCCACCACGCCGGTGATCACATAATCCGCAGGGCCGGGCGGCACGCGCTGCGCAAATTCCCCGCGATGATCGGAAAACAGCTCCCACGCTGGATGCTTCTTCCCTGCCGGATGAATCTCAACTTTGGCGCCATACAGCGTGTGATCGTCGGGGCCATAGGCGGTGCCGAAGATCAAGCCGTAATGCTTTTGAAGATCTTTGTCTTTCCCGGCGAATGATAACGAGCACAACAATAAGACTGCCACTCCGAGAGGAGCGGCCAGCGCAGTTCTTAAAAAATCTCCTTTCAATGATTGCAGCCTCTCTCTGCTGTAACCTGTTCCCTATAACCTGTTACTTGCTCCTCAGTACTCCCCTTCCTCATCGTCCTCGCCTTTCACATCTTCGTCTTCATCTTCATCTAATTCGTCCACCGGATTCAGTTCCAGCGGATTGGTGGTGATGACTTCGAAATCGGTGCCACACTCGGGGCAGGAGACAATTTCGCCCTCATCCAGTTCATCTTCATCCAGGTCGAGATCGGTTTCGCACTCAGGGCAAAGCGGCATGTGTTTCCTCCTCGAAAATGGGGCGCTCCGGGTGGCAAACCCCCTGTGACTATATTTAAAATCTCCCGTTACAGTCGTCAAGTTCTGAGTTCATCGTTGTCATGATGAACGTCTGCTGATTCGCTACGCTCACCCGGAACTTAAAGTTCCGGCTGGGCCCTCGATTCGTCCGCCGCAGCGGGCTAGACCCTGACACCCGGTAGTGGGGTCAGTTTGGTCTAAAATGACCCCACTACCGAGAGAGGATTCTAATTTGAGCTCAGGCCAGCAGGTACAACGGATTCTGGCACTGGTAATCGCGATTCTGATGTTGGCTTCCTCGGCTGCGGTTGCCCAAAAACAACGCAAGACCCACACACGCGCTGCAGCGCCGGCGCCGGGCGGCAAGAATGTCGTGCATAAACGGCTGCCTCGCGACCCTGTAATCGCGCAGGTGATGAGAGATGTTTCACCTGCCCGGGTTGAGCAAACCATCAATAAGCTCGTCAGCTTTTACACGCGCAGCACGGTGTCAGTCAACAATCCCGGAGCAGCAACTTCCGATAAAGGGATTGTGGCTGCCCGGAACTGGATCAAGAGCGAACTGGAGCGCTACTCCGCCGATTGCGGCGGCTGCCTGGAGGTAAAGACTGACACTTTTATCGAACAGTCCCGCGGACCCCGGGACCGCATTACCCAGCCCACAGAAATTGAAAATGTATACGCGGTGCTTCCCGGCAAAGATCCGCAGCAGAAGAACCGCATTTACCTGGTGACCGGCCATTACGATTCGCGCAACACCAACATTCTCAATTCCACAGATCAGGCGCCGGGAGCGAATGACGATGGCAGCGGCACAGCAGTTTCGCTCGAGTGCGCTCGCGTCCTCAGCAAGCATCGTTTTCCCGCAACCTTGATCTTCCTCACGGTTGCCGGTGAGGAGCAGGGTCTCCGCGGAAGCGGACATTTTGCCAAAATGGCCAAAACCGAAGGCTGGCGGCTTGAAGGCGTGCTGAACAACGACATCGTGGGCGGCAACCGCACTCCGGGAGACACGCAACAAAATCCGAACTGGGTGCGGGTTTTTTCCGAAGGTATTCCGGCCGTGACCACAGATGCCGACCTGCGCCGCATTCGTGCTACCGGTGCGGAAAACGATTCGCCTTCCCGGGAGTTGGCGCGCTATATCCGCGAAGTGGCTCAAACCTACGCTTTCGGTCCCTTCACGCCGAAACTGATTTTCCGTCGCGATCGCTTCCAGCGCGGTGGAGACCACAGCGCCTTCAATGAGCAGGGATTTGCGGCGGTGCGCGTGACTGAATACCGTGAAGATTATAACCACCAGCATCAAAACGTCCGCACGGAAAACGGCATCGAATATGGTGATCTGCCAAAGTTTGTCGATTTCAACTATGTGGCTCATGTTGCACGGTTGAATGCCGCCACACTTGCCGCGCTTGCTTCGTCGCCTGCGCCTCCTGGCAAGGTCACGATCTCAACCAGGGAGCAGGCAAATGATTCTAAAATTGAATGGGAGCCCTCTACCGGGGCTGAAGCCTATGAAGTGCTTTGGCGGAGGACCACTGACCCGGAGTTCCCCGAGGAAAACGTGACGCGAACAACGGAAACCAAAGTCGAACTGAATCAGTCCAAAGACAATGTAGTCTTTGCCGTGAGATCAGTTGATGCCAAAGGTCACCGAAGTTTGCCCATCGTGCCGGAACCGAGCGTAATCGGCTCGACTGACGTGGTCCCGGAAGCAAAGCCGAACGAGAAGAAATAAGATGCCGACCAGAGCAGTATCTTTCGCATTTCCGCCTTTTACCCGCACAGTCAAGCTGCTGATCGGGATCAACGTGGCCGTTTACTTCCTCCTGCTGCTGATGGGAGTGGCACAACAGGGCGCGGCCGTGCTATCGATTTACGGTACCTTCGGGTTGATTCCTAGTCTGGTGGTGCGTCACTTCTACTTGTGGCAGGTAATTACATACTCTTTCCTGCACGGAGGTCTCCTGCACATTCTGTTCAACATGCTGAGCCTGTGGATGTTTGGGGCAGCGTTGGACAGCCACTGGGGCAAACGGCAGTTCCTGGAATTCTATTTCTTTTGCGTGATAGGCGCCGCGGTGACGACTATTGTCATCGCTTATGCCGCCCCTGGGGTTCTTGGTCTTCGTCCAGACACACTTACGTATGGCGCTTCGGGCGGTATTTTCGGGATTCTGCTGGCTTTTGCCTGGTACTTCGGCGAGCAGGAAATTTTCATGTTCCCCTTGCCTGTCGCCATCAAAGCCAAATACATGGTGGCAATACTGATCTTAATAGCCTTGGCGAGCGCGATGAGTAATGCGGGAGGAACAGCCTACATTGCTCACCTGGGCGGCGCGCTTTTTGGCTTCCTGTATCTGAAATTCCTTCCTCGCAGAGGCCTGACGTTCGCCTTCTCCGAAGGTTATTACACAGTGAGGAACTCCTATCATCGCTGGAAGCGCCGCCGCGCGCAAAAGCGATTCCAGGTCTACATGCGCAAGCACCAGCACGATCCCAAAGAATACTTCGACGAATACGGCAACTTCCGCCCACCCGACGACGGAGAAAAGAAAGACAGGGTGGTTGGGT
>DATDNH010000446.1:0-13659 GCA_036518395.1 Candidatus Angelobacter sp.
AGCGATAGAAGATTGGTCGCACTTTGGAACAACGAACGGGCATTAGAGACGGTCAGCTTCGCTTGGTTCCTGGTTTTCATGTCGTCGATGTACAGCGCGACGGCCTCCTCAACCCGCAAGCGCCCCATCTCTTTTTCGGCGCGGAGACGTTTCAATTCGGCTAGTTCGGGAATCCAGGAATCGCGGACCTCCTGCGCTTTCTTCTCGGCCTGTGCCCAGGATCCGGTCTTGGCGCTGACCCGCGAAGCAGTGCCGTCTTTGTAGATGTAGAGATATTTCGGGCATGAACACTTGCGGGAATCTCTGCCTCCGGAATAGGGACAATCCTTGACGTGACGGACAAAAACGTCGACCGACTGCTTGTGCTGGAAAGGGAGGGAGGGCGAATTATCTTCATCCCCGATGAGCGGGTGATGACGCATGCGACTGCTCCTTACCGTTCGCGCAGCTTACGGCAGGAGCAGTCCTCGCGCAAATCTTGTACACCTTTTGTACACGGAACCAGGTGTACTCGCTAACCTGCTGAAAACAAATAACCTGCTCTAAATGTCGTAATACAAAGCGAACTCATATGGATGTGGGCGCAGGCGCATCGCATCCACTTCCTTGGCGCGCTTGTATTCGATGTAGGTGTTGAGCAGGTCTTCGGTGAACACGTCGCCCTTGAGCAGGAAGGCGTGGTCTTTGGCCAGCGCATCCAAAGCTTCGTCGAGCGAACCCGGCATGGAAGGCACTTTCGCCAGCTCCTCCGCACCCAGATCGTAAATGTCCTTGTCCAGCGGCTGACCGGGATCAATTTTGTTCTCGATACCGTCGAGTCCAGCCATCATCATGGCTGCAAATGCAATATATGGATTGCAGCTTGGATCCGGCGGACGGAACTCTACGCGCTTGGCCTTGGGCGATGCCGAGTACATCGGAATGCGGCACGCCGCCGAGCGATTGCGGCGCGAGTACGCCAGATTCACCGGCGCTTCAAATCCGGGAACCAGACGCTTATAGGAGTTGGTGGTCGGCGCAATAATCGCAGACAACGCCCGACCATGCTTGAGCAGACCACCGATATACCACAGTCCCATCTGTGAGAATCCAGCATAGCCATCGCCGGCAAACAGCGGCTTGCCGTTCTTCCACAACGACTGGTGCGTATGCATACCGCTGCCGTTGTCCTGGAAAATCGGCTTGGGCATGAACGTGACCGTCTTCCCATACTGGTTGGCCACGTTCTTGACCACATACTTGTAAATCATCATGTTGTCAGCCGAGCGCACCAGCTTGTTGAACTTGAGATCAATCTCAGTCTGGCCGCCGGTGGCAACTTCATGGTGATGGCATTCAACTTCTATGCCGCAGGACTGCATGGTCATCGCCATCTCAGTGCGCAGGTCCTGGTAGTGGTCGGTTGGAGGAACCGGGAAATATCCTTCTTTATAGCGAGGACGATAACCAAGATTGTTTTCCTTGCGTCCTGAATTCCAGCGGCCTTCTTCCGCGTCAATGAAATAAAAGCTCTGGTTCTCACGCTGGTCGAAGCGGACATTATCGAAGATGAAGAATTCTGCTTCGGCGCCGAAATAACCGGTATCCGCTATGCCGGTGGAGATCAGGTACATCTCCGCTTTCTTGGCGATGTAGCGTGGATCGCGGTCGTAACGCTGCTTGGTGACGGGATCAATTACGTCCGCAACCATGACCAGCGTTGGAACTTCGGTGAAGGGATCCATGATGTACCAGCTTGGATCGGGAATCAGGAGCATGTCGCTCTCGTGAATCGCCGCCCAGCCGCGGATGGACGAGCCGTCCATGCCGAAGCCGTCTTCAAACGACGATTCAGAGAACTGCTCGATGGGAAAGGAAACATGGTGCCAAAGTCCGGGAAGATCGGTGAAGCGCAGGTCCAGCAGCTTGGCGCCGTTCTTCTTAGCGAACTCCAACACTGTCTTGGGATCAGTCTTGTTGTCTGCCATTCAGATTTTTTCTCCTTGTGAACTTGATCAAAATAGAATTGCCGCGTTGCCCCTTTTTAGAGGCTTTGAATAAATTTGCTCTTAATTTTATGTTCGGGCTGGATGCCGGGAAGTGCTGCACTTCCGGCCTGTTTTTATGATAACTGCTTGTGCTGCGCAGTGCAGCATTGATTGTTTTTATCGTGAGGATAACGGCAATTTATAGCCGCAGAAATGATGCATTCTCAGTGGGTTACGATGTGCAAAAAAAAGCAATTGGCAGTTAGCAAATGGCAATTGGTCAAGGCCCGCCCAAAACCTTACCGCTGATGGCGCTGATTTGACTGATTTGAACTGATCGGAATAAGAGCTCGCCTACGTAATCTTTATTACAATCTTCCCTCTGACGTGTCTGGTTTCGCTGAGGCGGTGAGCTTCGGCAATCTCCTCGAGCGGGAACGAACGTTCAATCACGGGACGCAGCTTGCCGGCGTCAACTAACTTCGTAATTTCGTCCAGGTCTCCTCCACGCGGCTCAACCATGAACATGATCAGCCGCTTTCCTGCCACCGTCGCGCGAAACATCCAGACGGCAATCTGAGTTCCGGTGGACGCAAGGAATCGCAGCTTGCCCGCTTTAAGAGGTGGCGTGGGAGCGACCAGCGTAATCAGTTTGCCTCCACGCTTCAGCACAGAAAGTGAACCGCGCCAGACGCTCTTCCCTACACCGTCTAAAACCAGATCGCAATTGGAGATTTTTTCTTCGAATTTTTCGTTCTCGTAATTGATGGCGACATCAGCGCCTAACTGGCGCAGAAAATCCTGGTTGCGACTGCTGGCCGTCGCAGCCACGTAGGCGCCCAATGCCTTGGCAATCTGGATGGCAAAAATTCCTACTCCACCAGCGCCACCCTGAATCAGCACGCGCTGGCCGGGTTTCAAGCGCCCTGAGGTGACCAGCATCTGCCACGCAGTCACCGCCGCCAGCGGGATGGCCGCGGCTTCCTCATGAGAAAGAGTGGGCGGCTTGCGTGCTGCCACTCTTTCCGGCACAACGGCATATTCAGCGTGAGTGCCACGGTAGGTCTTGCCAACTTTTCCATCCTTGAAGCCGTAAACTTCGTCACCGGGTTTGAAAAAAGTTACGCCACTGCCCTTTTCGGTGACGACGCCGGAGAAATCAGAACCCCAGATTACAGGAAAAATGAACTTGCGAATGTGCCTGAGCATGCCCTCGCGCAGCTTCCAATCAAGGGGATTCATGCTGCTGGCATGCACCTGCACCAGAATTCCATTGGGGCCAACTTTGGGCACCGGTACATCTTCGATTTGGAGAACTTCAGGTGGTCCGTAGGCTTCGGCGATAACGGCTTTCATAGGTGCAGAAGCTCATCTCCTGGCTTCACCTAAAGCATAAAGCTGAGACTTGCTTATTCAAACTCGATGAGCACAATCTCAGGCCGAGTGCCCACGCGCATAGGCGGCCCCCAGGTGCCGGTTCCGCTGGAAGTGTAGACCAAAAGATTACCGAGGCGCTCGAGTCCGTAGGTAAATTGTCCCCAAACGCGGGAAACAATCCAGGTGAAGGGAAAGATCTGACCGCCGTGAGTGTGGCCCGAGAGCTGCAAAGAAATGCCTTCTTCTTCGGCAATCGGCAAGCCGCTGGGCGCGTGGGTCAGGAGAATGCTGGCGCATTCGCGATCGAGTTCGGCGCTCTGCAAGATGGAGCGAAGGCGGTGAGGATGGACCGAGTCATGATAATGAACGCCGACGACCTGCAATCCATCGACGTCAACTTTTTCGTTGTTCAGCACCCGAACACCGGAGTTGCGGACCGCTTCCACATGCCGCGCATGTCCGGTAAAACCATCGTGGTTGCCGGCGACAAAATAAGTTCCCAGCGGGACATCGAGTTCCGACCACGGCTGCGCCAGCCTGTCCAGATCAGCTTTCGTGCCATCGAAGAGATCGCCGCCAATGAACACCACATCGGGTTGCAGCCGGATGAGCATGGAAATCACGCGGCGGAGAAAGGCGTAGCTCCGCACGTGGCCAAGATGCGTGTCGCTGACAAGTGCGGCGACGCGTCCGCGCCATGAATCAGGCAGGTTGGGCAGCTTTACGCTGATTCTCTTCACTCGCGTGCAGGCGGCATTGACGATTCCATACAGGCCGGCGAGCACCGCGGCGCCGAAAAAGATGCCGGCAATAATCTGCGGAGCGGGATGGAAACCCACCAACCTGGCAGCGAAGTAAACAATCCAGCAGGCGCAGCAGGCCCAGAGAAAGAAATTAGAGAATCCCAGCCAGACCACGGAGATCGTGTACAGAATTCGCACTGCCGGATTCGAATACTGAAAGGCCAACCACGACGATGAGACAAAACTGATTGAGAGCAATCCTACAAGCAGCTTTAGTCTTAGCGGCGACGCAGGCTGCCCAAAGAAATTGATCCAGGTTTCGTAGAGAAGCCAGTGCCCAAGGAAAAGTACGGTTTGAATAATGACAATTAAAGCTGTAATTCGTCGCCGCAAGGTATGAGTCCTTCAAAACGAATGTTGCTGCTCAATTCGATGATATCTCATGCGCTGGGGATTCATTGTAAGTTGTTGAGAATTCATAAGATGAATTCGAGATTTTTTATAATTCTCCCATGCACAAAGCTGACATGGAAAGACTCTGGCAGGAACACACCGCCCATGAATTCACCACCCGTGATACGGAAGCCACACTGGCAACCATGGTGGACGATGCCTACGTGAATCATGTGCCGGTAATGACCGGCGGCTCCGGAAAAGCAGCCTTGCGCGCTTTTTATGGGCAGGACTTCATTCCCCACATGCCACCTGACACCACGCTCACGCCCGTCTCGCGCACCGTGGGTGAAAACCAGCTCGTGGACGAAATGATCTTTTCTTTCACGCACACCCAGGAAATTCCCTGGATGCTGCCCGGTATTGCGCCGACGAACCGTCACGTAGAAGTTCCTCTGGTTGCGATAGTCGGCTTCCGCGACGGCAAACTCGCACACGAACGCATTTACTGGGACCAGGCATCGGTGCTGAAACAAATTGGATTGCTGCCGGATTCGCGCTTGCCGGTTTATGGAGCGGAGACTGCGCAAAAGGTGCTGGAGCAAATCCGCCACTGATCTACCCTGATAGCGTGCTGATTACTTTGCCCAGTCAATCTGCTCGAATATTTTGCGGAGACGTTTCGACTTAGTGGGATTGATCATCTCCATGAAACCAAGCCGTCCTTCGAGGTGATCCCGGAAGTGAGGATGCCCTTCCCTGTTCTGATTCGCAGGACCGTGGCGAACACAGTTGGTGAGGATTGCCTTGAGTCGATCAAAATCACGGCGGAATATGTTCACACGCCGATTCGCAACCAGGCCTGCCAGATGCTGCCTCACACCTTGCCGCATAATTCGCGTCTTGCGATGATGCGCAGCAAAGCCTTCTTCGAGCAAAATGGCCGCAACGTGAATCGAAAATCGTTCCACGCACCTGTCGAATTCTTCTCCACCTGAAAATGCCAGATCGTCGGCGTAACGGGTGTAGCGAGCGCCCACTGACTTGGCCAGACCACTAAGGCGACAATCCAACCGGTAGGCACAGAGATTCGCAAGCGCCGGCGAAGTAGGAGCACCTTGTGGCAAGTGTATGCGTGTATACAGCGTTTGGGCCTCACGAACGGAAGCCGGGTTTGCAGCAAAGTCCAGCCTCTGCCCCTGCCAGACATCACGCGGCGCGGCGTTGGTGCAGAGTCCCCCGAGCGAATCGGCAACTGGTTCGGGATATCCCATGGTGCGGAACAGCGCCTGGATCCTTCTCCCGGTTATGCATGGAAAGAAATCCTGAAGGTCCATGCGCAGAACAACACGTTGACTTGTATGCGGAGCGGTAAAGGTTTTTATGGATCGACACTTTGCGAAACCATGAACGGCTGGATGAAGAGGGACTTTGTTGAGAATCTGACCGAGGATTTGTTTTTGGATTTCTTTGAGTCTGCGTTTGGGAGCTTCAATCAGTCGAACATTGCCGGATAGTTTGACCAGCATACGATAGTTGTAATGTCGGAGCTGTGAGGCATTTTTTCTGCGCTCCAGTCCTTTGAGATCGGCGAACCACTCCAGCTCACCTGGAGTAAGGCCCAGCCAGCGGGCCAATTCACCGACAGATTCAATGACTGGAACATCCCAACCGGCCGCAGCTTTTGCCGGGCGCATGCGCTGGGCGCCGGTCAGCCAGTTCTCTATTCTTAATGTCTTGAAGTGCCTGGAGTACGCCTTCCTGAAACCTTTGTCGTGAAGCAGAAAATGAACTACATCGCGCTGACGTGGACTGGTCTGACCGGAAAAGGTGTTTAGATACCGCCGCGCCAAGGGACTGAGCCAGCGCCAACGCCTGCCCATCATCTCACTCGCGCGAGAAACGATTAGTTCGATGGTCGGCTCGCCGGCAATTAAAGCCGTGGCGAGCATGCTGCAAAACGTCCGGTTCGGGCTGGGCATGAAGACAGAGGGCAGAATGATCCAACGAGTCTCACCTTGTGTGAGCAGAACTGCGTAATCGCGCAGGCGACGCTCACGCGCTGAATTGTGTGTTCATTACGATCCCTTGGGGTAACCCCAGAGAGGCCTGAATCGAACCCGAAGGTCCGATTCACGCCGGCTTGGACCATTCTGCCGCCGGATATGATAGCAGCGTTCCATTGTGAATTCTTATGCTCCACGACGTTGGTTGAACGTTGTGATGAAAAGTGCTGTGGCGGGTTTTTTCTTTGCTAATCACCCGTATTCTGACGCACTTCGATCTGTCCATCGCGTACGCGAACCTGGAGGCAAGGCTGCGGATGTACCGCCGGGCCATTGATCACGTGGCCATCTTCCAAAGCAAATCGAGAATAGTGATAGGGACAAACAATGGTGTCGCCCTCAAGGTGGCCCTCAGCAAGTGGTCCACTGAAATGGGAACAGGTTTCTGCAAGGGCAAACACTCGCTCTCCGCGACGAACCAGCAGAATGGGCACACCATTGTGCAGCACGCGCGTCGGGCTGGAGTCTTTCAAATTTGCATCGGGCATGACGGCCACAAATTCTCGCGGAAATTCCTGTCCATCGGTGCGATCGACGCCGACCCGGTGGTCGTACACCAGCTTGCCGCCCAAATGGGCCGCGTAAGACATGACCGCGTAACCCAGAGCGGCGCAGATACGACCGCTCAGGCGCGATCTTTTCCTGCGCAAGATCAGCGAGGTTGTAAACAGCGCACTCATGCTCAGATTCAACAAACCGTGAACGAACCCGGTACGCCGGGCCGGCGGATCAACATCTGACCAGTCGGCAATGCCGGTCACAATTGTGCCCGCTGCGGCAGCCAGTCCGATCGCGATTGAGGCATCCGCAGCCTGCTCAAATTCACGCCGGCCGCGGATCAAATCCAGAGCATCGAATGCGAGGGCGACAGTCCATGCGCCTATCGGCACATCTTTGAGCACAACGTGCAGAGGCTCGCCCAGCCAGGTGCCGTTTAAGAAATTTCTGATCTTCTGGGCGCTCTCTGTCCCGCCGCCGTACAAGAATTTGTCGATTCGCTTCTGTACCCTTTCATCGACAGTCGGATGAGGTGGCAGCTTCGGCACTGTTTCCCGTGAATCAAGCCCGCCAGTTACCTGATTTGTCGGGATGTTTGGGACATTCGGATTCGCCATCGGGCACTCTCACTTTCATGATGACGATTGGTAAGATGCCAATTTTTCGCGTGCTGAAAAGGCAATCATGCGGGAGCGGATCCACGAGCAACGCGGCCGTGCTACGATGCGACAGGAGAAGTCTTCCGATGCCGATTGTGGACGTCAACTCTCTTCGCGTAATCGAGCGCCTGCCGGGCTGGCACGGACGCTACTTCCACTCCCAGAACATGACATTCGCGCATTACGACTTTGTGCAAGGCGCTTCCATCCATGAACACTTTCATCCACAGGAAGAAGTCTATGAGGTCATTGAAGGCGAACTTGAAATAACGATTGATGGCGTGGCGCAGATTGCTCGACCAGGAGTAGTCGCGATTGTTCCCAGCGGAGTTCGACATTCAGTCCAAGCGCTCACTAACGGCCACGCAATTATTGTTGACCATCCGGTGAGGCCGGAATTCGGCTAACCGTACTCAGCGAGTACCTGGCTCCTGCAGTTATCTTCCAAACCTCACGCTCACGTGGCCTCCGTGCGGAATGTGGGATCCTGCCGGAGGAGACTGCGCCTGGGCGATGCCGCTGCCGCTGATATCCAGTTCGATGCCCGCGCTTTCTGCCTCTTCCAGCGCGGCACGTAGGGACTTGCCGGCGAACTCGGGCACCAGGATGCCACCTGCAACATCGAGAACGACAGTGCCTTTTTCCAACATCGGCGGTGATTTCGAGGAGTCCTCCAGCAGGCGGGGGCGGCTGCTCTCCACACTACTATCTGATGGCGGCCGAACTCCGGCAATCGAGTGCTCCGTAGGCTGATGCAACACTGGTTGCTCGGCTTCGGCAACAATGCGCTCATCTGAACCTTCAATCAGGTCTTCAGGCTTCACCTTCGCCCGAAGCAGAAACTTCTTTGGATCCTGAATCTCAGTATCGTGCGGAACATTCCAGTACGCCAGCACCTGTTGCGCGACGCGGGCAAAAACAGGCGCGGAGACCTCGGCACCCTGGTGGCGGCCGACTGGCGAATCCAAAACCACGAGCACAGTGATTGCAGGATTGTTCACCGGGGCAAAACCTGTAAATGAAGCTATGTAGTGAGACCGCGAGTATTTGCCGGTAGCTGGATCGGTCTTTTGCGCGGTGCCGGTTTTTCCGGCGGAGCTGTAGCCGTTCAGGATCGCTGGTCTTCCAGTTCCCTCCAGCACCACACCCTGCATCATCTGTTTCATCTCGGCGGCTGTCATGGTTGAGATCACGCGCCTGCCCAGCGCGGGATGGAATGCCACCAACTGCGCCGTGCTGCGGGGCGCCGTGGTGCCCATAATGATTCGCGGAGGAACGTATACACCATCATTCGCAATTGTGGAGACCATGGAAATGAGTTGCATCGGCGAAACTCCAATCTCCTGACCCATGGAGATGGCGCCGATGCTCACTTTTGACCAGCGGCTTACCGGCTTGGTGAGGCCGCGGGTCTCGCCCGGCAATTCAATCCCGGTTTGGGAACCGAATCCGTAGGCGCGAATGTATTTGTCGAATCGTTCTTCTCCCAGCCGCAGCGCCAGCTTGATGGCTCCAACATCGCTGGAGTGTTCAAGAATTTCCTTCACCGTGAGGCCACCGTAGGCTTTATGGTCATGGATGCGCAGACCGTTCACGACGATAGAGCCCATCTGGCAGTCAATCACCTCATCGGGTTTAGTGAGCTTTTCTTCCAGCGCAGCTGACAACGTGACAATTTTGAAGGTCGATCCCGGTTCGTAAATGTTGCTTACGGCGCGATTCTGGAGCGCTTTTGGGTCTGTGGTATTGAGGAGGTTCGGGTTGAATGTTGGACGGTTGGCCAGTGCCAGCACTTCGCCAGTATGCGGGTTCTGCACAATGATGCTTCCGGCTTCGGCGTGTGTATCCCTCATCGCCTGGTCCAGCTCGCGCTCGGCTATGTACTGAATCTTTTCATCGATGGTGAGAACGATGTTTTCGCCGGGATCAGGATTTTTTTCTACACGCCCAAACCATCGGCGCTTCGCATCCATGGAGATGAGCATCGTGCCCGGCTTGCCTTTCAGCCGGGATTGAAATCCGCGTTCAATGCCCCCGAAACCTTCATCGTCCAATCCGACGTAACCCAAGACCTGAGCGGCCAGTTCCCCCTTCGGGTAGAAGCGCTTTGCCTCTTTCTGGAAGTAGATTCCTTTCAGGTTGATCGCATGCAGGCGAACACTGATATCGTTATCGACTTTGCGCGCCACCCAGGCGAAAGCGCGCGATGCGCGCATGCGATTTTCGATTTCATTCGCATCTGCCTTCAAAACTTTCGCCAGGATCTGTGCTGTGCCGTGGACATCCGGGATTTCCGAGGGTACAGCAAAAACTGAGTCCACATTGACAGACATGGCAAGGTCATTGCCATTGCGGTCGTAGATCATTCCGCGGGCAGGAGAGACCTCAATGCTGCGCTGCTGCTGACGGGCCGCGCGCTGGGTGAAATCGCCATAGTCGACGATCTGGAGCCAGACCAGTCGCAGGCAGATGGCAGTAAACCAGAAGAGAAGGAATCCGGCGAGAAAATATAGACGCTTGTTGCTGGTGGGTGAGTTGGACATGTCCTTAGCTGCTTACCCTTAGCTGCGAGTAAAGTAAAATTCTTGTTGCGTTTGGCTGTTTGCTTTTGGCTCTTAGCGTATTGCCAACTGCCAATCGCTAATTGCTTCTATAAAAAACATGGCGTGCCCGGCTGGTTTTCCGGTACGCCATTACGCCGGATTTTTCCGGACGTCCTTAACCCCGACAAACGACCGGGGCTCAAGATTGTTTTCTCTTCGAGTGCCGCTAATCACGGAGGCTCAACAGCACGTTGTGCATCCGTTCACAGCCTGTTTTGCTAAATACTAAGTACTGTTTTTATTGCGGTGGAACTATTGCTACCGCAGGTATCTGGGCAATGACTGCTGCGCCATCAGGCGCCTCGGAGTCCAGGCGCATCACCTGTCCAGGCTGGGCCGGCTCAAGATTCATTTGCCGCGCCAGAACATCAATCCTGCCAGGATCGCGCAGCGAGGCCTGCTCGAGCTTCAGATTGCGATTCACTTCCAGCAGGCGATCGTGCTCGGTTTTCTGCGCCTCGATCTGGTATCCATACTCAAGTGAGCGCAAATGCTGCCAGGTATAGAACATCGCCATCAGGAAAAAGAGCGCGACCACAGCGGAGAACATGCGGACTTCCCGCCTGCGCCGTGGGTCTGACACTCTCACCAGCCGCGAGTTATCAATCGTTTTTTGAAAATAAAACTCCGGCGTGATCCCGGCCACACTACGGCGCGCGACCGGCGTAATCATTCCCGTGATGTCCATTGCCCTGGCTGCCATTACCCCACCTCAATCAGTTCCTGATATTCGGTTTGCTGCATCCACACTTCAGGCGCAGCAGATGCCTGTTCTTCTTCACGCGCATGACGCTCCGCGCGCTCGACGCTGTTGATCAGTTCTTCAATTGTTGTGCCTCTGAACATGTGTTTCGCCTCAACTCTCTCGAGGGTCTAATTTTTGTGTCGCTAGGCTCCCAACCGCCTACGACCCATTTCTAAAGCTTGCGCCCCACAGCTCCTGATACAGACGGCTCAGCGCGCCAGCCGGCTTCGCCGTTTAATTCCGATTCCGGGGAGGGCTGTATCTGAAGAATTTCCCAATTCGCCCAAGACAAGGAAGGCAGCGCCTCCCCGGAAATTTGCTCTTCCTGCTTAAGCAGGAAGGAATCTCTAAACCTTTTCTGCCGCCCGCAGCTTCGCGCTGCGTGATCGCGGATTGCTTGCGACTTCTTTTTCGCTTGCTGTCACCGGTTTTTTTGTCAGCAGCCGGTAGACGCCATTGCCTGCTCCCTCGCGTAGTGCATCTTTCACGATGCGATCTTCCAGCGAGTGAAAGCTGATGACCACCAGCCTGCCGCCGGGCTTCAGGACCTGAGGCGCTGATGCGAGCAGCGCCTTTAGATCGTCCAACTCGCGGTTTACGAAAATTCGGATTGCCTGGAACGTTCTGGTCGCGGGATGAATTCGCTCCTGAGCCTTTTTCATTGGCCGGAGCGCAGCCGATATAACTTGTGCCAGATGAGCGGTAGTTGTGATCGGCCGCGCCCGGACAATGGCTCTGGCGATTCTCCGCGACCTCCTTTCCTCACCGAATTCGTAAATCACATTCGCGAGATCCTCTTCGCGCATGTGGTTTACCACTTGATCGGCGGTGCGCTCGCCCTGCGGATCCATCCGCATGTCGAGCGGCCCTTCCGCCTGAAAGCTGAATCCCCGCGCCGCATCTGCAAACTGCAACGAACTCACGCCGAGATCGGCCAGAATTCCATCGGCACTTGCCGGAGGAACATGCTTGCCGATGTCGGCATAAGAGCTGTGCAGCAGCGTGATAGCCGGTTTTTCGCCTTGCATTTCTGCCAGACGCTTGCGGGCCAGTTCCAGCGCCTGCGGGTCTTTATCGAAGCCAATCAAATGACCCTGTGGGCCGAGGCGACTTGCGATTTCTAAACTGTGGCCGCCCAAACCCACGGTAGCGTCGATATAGCTCCCACCGCGCCGGAAAGCTAAAAAGTCGGTCGCTTCTTGTAAAAGAACTGAAACATGGCCAACATCCGCCTTGCCATGCGCCCCCTGGGGAGCGTTTTCCAACTGAAAATCCTCGTCCGCCACTAGATGCCCAGTTCGTCGAGTGTTTTCTCATCCTCAGCCGTGAACGGGTTCTCTTCTATGTCCTTCTTGTAGCGGTCGATACTCTGTACTTCCAGGTACGTCAGATTTCCTACAACCGCCACTTCGCCCTTGATCTCTGCTGAGTCCCGCAGCAACGCCGGAATCAGCAGCCGTCCCTGGCCATCGATCTCCACTACCTGGCCGTAATAGTTGGTGCGGTTCAAAAACTTCTTCTTTGTGGGATTGAAGTTCGAAAGCCTCGCCAGCTTCTCTTCGATCCGCTCCCATTCTTCGAAGGGATATACTTGAGCAACCTTCCCGTCGAGACTGGTGATGTAAAATTGCGTTCCGTACTTCTCGTCCAACAGGCGCTTGAATTCTGAAGGGATTTTTAGGCGTCCCTTTTCGTCCACGCGTGTTGGATGGTTGCCGCGAAACATGATTTCTGGCTACAACAGCAACTAAGGAGGCGAAAACGGTAATTTCTTGTTGAATTTCTGGCTCGGTCACCGCTTTTTGGGGTTTTTCCTGGTTCATTTTGACTGCACTCTACTTTGGACCACTTACCCCTTGATCGAACCGTTTCTTACCACTTTCGACCACATTAGACCACATCCTACGCCTAAACCGTTGCCTGTCAATAGTTATTTTGTAGGTTCTAAGATATTTTTTGGCTTGCCTGCTCCAAGGCACGAATCCGGAGCACAACGGAACGGCAGGTTGTGGTTTTCAGAGCTGCTGGATACGAGATGTAGTGTTTACTGATTTGATTCATCGCGCAGGAGCGCGATGAATCAGTAATTGGCAATTAAGCAAGAGCCAAATTCTTATCCACAGATGCCGACAGATAAAACAGAATCACGCTGATGTCTTTTTGAAAGATGTATGGACAAAGACTTTGCATATTACGTCATTAGATATTGTGGGCATCTGATGAATGCTCAAGAAAAGCAGGCGTACAGCCACTTAGCAGCCACAATGAAAGCGACTGGACGCGACGACGTCGCAGCACAAGAAGAAGCCAAGAGCAGCAAGATCCAGTCACGCTGGCTCTCGACTGATCCGGACGTGCTGCGGCTTGCCCATAACGGGTATCAGGCTTTTCTTGCGAACACGGCGAACAGGATCCTCACTGAGCAAGGAGATCAAGTCTTCCTAAATCTCTGCCCAAAATGCGGCTCACTAGCCAAGACACCCAAGGCCCGCCAGTGTCGCGTCTGCAAATATGACTGGCACGCAAGCAAGAATCTCACTGAATAATCGGATGCTGTACTAAAATTGATTCGTGCTTCCGGTCGTCAAAGGATTGATTGCTCGGCGCG
>DATDNH010000447.1:0-3561 GCA_036518395.1 Candidatus Angelobacter sp.
CACCCTTTTTGTAACCTGAAACCTACCTAAAACCTACTGGGGTGACGGCTAGAACCATCACGGGTCGGTTTGCCTGCTTCGCCTGTCCCGGCTAGCCGTGCCGTGGATCAGCCGCGATACCGGCTCCTCGCGCGAGGAAAGAGCTTCCGCGAGGCATTCCGCGCGCAGGTTTCGTCAATGACGACGGGCCTACGCGCGGAATCGCGGAATCTCTCCCATTTTTTGGCGTATTTGTGCTTTCAGGGTTGGTCGATGGTTAGATGATCTTTACAATTCGGATACCTCGACAGGACAAGCGCTTCTCCCGCTCCGCGGGATGCGAGCGGGCCTTCGGCAGAGCGGTAGGGTTTTGGGGTTGCTGTTGGTCTTGATTGGGCTAACTGCTAATTGCTAATTGCTAACGGCTGCTTTTCTAGCGGTGTGATCGTGGTCACTGCCGACCATTAATTCCAGCATTTTTAATTCTTAGTAAGGATCTTCGGAAGGAGGTTGATTCTTCGATGCCCTCAACCATGTTATCCATCCATAGCCGGAAAGGTTCGACTCCGCAGGCGTCGCGTGCGAAGCTGCGATCGGCGAAGCGGAAAAAGTTTTGGACGATTCTGACTGTCGTCGGGGCCCCGCTTGCGGCGGCGGGAGGTTTTGCTTATTACCGTTACCGCCGGGACCTGGGCGCGGCAGAGGCACGGGTTTCTTCCGGGAGCACGTTGATTGAGACGGCGTGCGGGCTGATTGAATATGCGGACGTTGGAGCGGGAGCGCCGGTCCTTGTCATTCATGGAGCCGGTGGCGGCTTCGATCAGGGACTCGATGTGGCGCGTCCTTTTCTCGACCATGGATTCAGAGTCATCGCTCCGTCCAGGTTCGGCTATCTCCGCAGCCCGATACCAGCGGATGCCTCACCCATGGCGCAGGCCGATGCTTATGCCTGCCTGCTGGATCGCCTGCAAGTGGGCAAGGTGGTGGTGTACGGCGTGTCGGCGGGCGGGCCATCCGCCGTGCAGCTTTGCCTGCGACATCCGGAGCGCTGCGCGGCCCTCGTGCTGGGAGTTCCGCTGGCCTACAGCGATCAGTCCGCCAACACCCGTCCGGCGCAACGGTCAGCCTTAACTGGGCGGGTAATCAACGCAACGATCAGCTCCGATTTCGCTTTCTGGGCAATGTCGAAGTTGGCGCGTGATACGACGATCAGGACCATTCTGGGCACACCGCCGGAAGAGGTGGCGAATGCTACCCCGGATGAGCAGGCTCGAATCGCACAGATGTTGGATCACATCCAGCCAATCAGCAGGCGCAAGAATGGGCTGCGCAACGAAGCAGCAGTTGTCCAATCCCTTGGGCGCTACGATCTGGAGCTCCTCACTGTTCCTGCGCTCGTGTTCAGTGTCGAAAATGATGGATATAAGACCTACGCCGGTGCGAAGTACACAGCCGAGCACATCAAGGGCGGCAGATTTGTCGGCTACCCCACCGGCGGGCACCTGTTGGTGGGACATCAACAAGAGGTGTGGTCAGAGATCATGGAGTTCCTGAAAAACTCCGGATGCTTGCATGAACAAGAAACTCCGCTGGAAACACGGGCGATCAGATAACCACTGTTTCCCTGTACTCACCGAAGACGCGGCGCAGAGAATCTGAGATTTCGCCTACTGTTGCATAGCTCTCCACCGCTCCAATGATGTGGGGCATCAGATTGTTGCCTGAGCGGGCTGCGTCTTCTACTTTGCGCAGAGAGGTTTCCCAAGCAGGCTTATCGCGGCGGGCGCGCAATGCCCGAACGCGCTCCACCTGGCGGCGCTCCAATTCGGGATCGATTCGCTGGATTGGAATCGATTTCTCGCTGCCGTCTTCCGTCTGGAAACGATTCACGCCAACCACCACGCTCTCCAATCGGTCCACCGACTGCTGAAAATCGTACGCCGCGTTCTGGATCTCCTGTTGAATGTAGCCGGTCTCGATCGCGCGCAACGTCCCTCCCAGCGCCTCAATTTTTTCCAGATACCGGTTGGCTCGCTCTTCGATTTCATTGGTCAGCGACTCGAGATAATAGGAACCAGCCAGGGGATCGACGGTGTTGGGAGCGCCAGTCTCATAGGCGATGATCTGCTGCGTGCGCAGCGCCGTCCGTGCCGCCTCTTCCGTGGGCAAGCCCAACGCTTCGTCAAAGGAATTTGTATGCAGCGATTGGGTGCCTCCCAATACTGCCGCCATGGCCTGCACGGCGGTTCGCACAATGTTATTTTCCGGCTGCTGCGCAGTCAGCGTCGATCCTGCTGTCTGAGTATGGAAGCGCAGCATCATGGAGCGGGGATTGCGCGCGTGGAAGCGCTCTTTCATGATCCTGGCCCACATGCGCCGCGCGGCGCGGAACTTGGCCACCTCTTCCAGAAAATTGTTGTGCGCATTGAAGAAAAATGAGAGCCGTGGCGCAAATTTGTCTACGTCCAAACCTGCGCTGATTGCCGCTTCCACATAGGCAATGGCGTTGCCCAGTGTGAACGCGACCTCCTGCACAGCCGTGCTGCCGGCCTCGCGCATGTGATATCCGGAAATGGAGATGGGATTCCAGTCAAGCACATGCTCATTGCAGAAGGCAAACATGTCCGTAATGATGCGCAGCGCCTGTGCCGGCGGATAAATGTATGTCCCGCGCGCAATGTATTCCTTCAAAATGTCATTCTGCACAGTGCCGCTGAGCTTGCGCACGTTCGCGCCTGATCGCCGCGCTACCGCCACATAAAGAGCCAGCAGAATGCTGGCTGTGGCATTGATGGTCATCGAGGTGGAGATCTTCTCGAGATTAATGCCATCAAACAGCCGCTGCATGTCTTCGATGGAATCAATGGCCACGCCAACTTTTCCCACCTCACCCTGGGCCATCGAATGATCTGAGTCCATGCCGATCTGCGTTGGGAGATCGAAGGCGACGGAAAGGCCAGTAGTGCCATGGGCCAGAAGGTATTTGTAGCGCTTGTTGGACTCCTCAGCATCGCCCATTCCGGCGTACTGGCGCATGGTCCACGGGCGGCCGCGGTACATTGTGGCCTGGACGCCGCGCGTAAACGGATACTCACCGGGATAGCCGACATCCGCATCGTAATCCCATCCTTCCAGGTTGGCAGGAGTGTAGAGTGGCGATGGCTCAATGTCCTTGAGCTGTGGTGCGTCAGGTTCGGCCTTTTTTTCTTTAGCCATAATGAGAGCAATTGGCAATTAGTCCGCCGCGGCGGGGCAATTAGCAACTGGCAAAAGAATTCAAATTGCGAACTCTGCCCCGGTATTTATCTGCGTTCATCGGCGTAATCAGCGGCTGGCCTGCCTTCGCTTGGCTTTCCAGAATGACACGATGGTAAAACCCAGGCAGGTGACCGTAAATGCCAGTGTAATCCAGAAGCGGCGCGGATCCGCGGTCCAGGCATGCTGCCGATAGAGCTTTACCATGTGCGAACCGCCCAGCACCGTAAATACCCCGAAAATCAGCCCCGTAGACTGGAGCCAGAGGATATACAGGGTGCGGGCAAACGACTTGGCAACGGCCTTGAGGCCGCTGAACACGGCGTA
>DATDNH010000448.1:0-4691 GCA_036518395.1 Candidatus Angelobacter sp.
GTCCAGTTTGTGACCATGGTCAATGATCCGCGTCTTCAGCCCGTGTTCCTGCTGGTCTTTGACTCGCTGCGTCAGCTTCTGCAGCGCGTATCCGGTGAAATGATTGCTCAGCGGCGCAATTGCATTGTTGGCCAGTGCATCATTGAGTTCGCGCCATGCCAGCGCATAATCCCGCACGATTGAACTCCGCGTCTGCTCTTCCAGTTGATGCGGCCGGACGTTATCCACATTGAGCTGGACATTTGGCCTGCTATCCGCAAAAGCCCACACCAGTAGCGGAACGGTGCAGACAAACAGCGCGGACGCGGCCATCATTCTGAAAAGTCGACGCAGCTTCATTCTCCGCCTCCAATGTGCAGCTCATTGCCCAGGGTGATGCCCGCGGCCACCGTAATAGTCGCATTCTGCGAGGCCGGCAATTCCGCTCTGGCAATTCCTTTTTTGATCCGCGCATCCACCGCGCTCTTGCCGGTCTTATCGGTTTCAATGAACGTCACAATCGTGCCATCGGGTACAGGATTTCCGCTGCAATCCCGAACGGGATCGGTTTCCACGATGATGTTGTCTTGATTGCGCTGGGCCACGTGCATTCGCAGGCCGCCCATGCAGGCTTCCGCCGCCACCTGCTGCACGACACGTCTTACCGTGATGTTGCCCATTGAAGCCACAAACTGGGCCGCCCCTTCTTTGGGCCCGGAGGACGCATCAATCCACGCTACTCCTTCGCGAGATGTTACCGTCTGCGAAGCCCCGGAGGCGCCATTCATGCCCAGAGTAAAAGTAATGGGGACAGGTTGAAGCACAAGGTTGCGGAATGGATCAAAAACAAAGACCACACCGGTAATCGCATTGCGCTGGGCCACGGCAATTCTGGACGGCCGCGCGATGAAGCTCAGGTTCTCCGGTGGCGCCGGCTTCACCCAGAACACCTGCGACTCCGGGCTCCCGCCCTGGCGCACGATCGCCACCCAGCGACCCGCGGTTCGAAGCTCTTCACCCTTGATCTGAACATCGCTTCCCAGCTTGATGCTGCGTTTGATCACTTCCGCTGGCCCGATCAGGAACAGCGTTGCATCGCCGTCACCGCTCGTGCCAATAGTAAGGGGCTGCCCTGCAACCGCGTTCTGTGGCACGCGAAGCTCGGCCGCCCGGGCACTGTCTGCTGCGAACCAGCAAATTAAAACCAGAAATGCAATAAGCAAGAACCTGCGCATGGTTATCCCTACTGGTTAGCGGTGAAAGTGTTTACGGTTACGCGATAGCTGTGGACTTTGGACGCGAGATCGTCGCGCAGGTCTACGGCAAACGGCTGTGGTGATTGTGGAAGCAGCGCTTGGTCCAGATAGCCATCTGATACCCAGATCACCCTGCCATTGTCGTCATAAAAAGTCGCCAGCACATGGGGGATATTTACGACTGTACCGCTCTCGTTCATCAACTCGCCTTTCAGCACCGTGCGGCCTTTCGCGTCTTTATCAATCCGCTGGTGCAGGACGCCAATCACCGGATCGGCCGATGCGGGAACCAGCATGGAATCCGGCTTCATACGTACGCTCTTAATATCTGCTGCCTTGATTCCCGGATAATCGATGCGATAGGGCGAAACTTCCTTAGGGAGCAGCACATGTGAAGTCTTATCAAAGCTGCTCTCTTCGGCGATCTCTTCTCCGTTCTTGCCCACCAGCACCGCGCCCACCGAAACAAATGCCGGCACCGTGTCTTCATTTTCCACCTCGCCCATGATGATCAGTCCGCCGTCACGTTCGGTGTAATTCATGGAGATCACGCGGACGTGCGGGCTTTCAACGGTCTGCATGCCCCACTCGTCATCCGAGCTTCGCCGGACCACGTCCCAGCGCAGATAGTTCACTGGAATAACCTGTGGAGGCACAGCGGCCTGTTTTTCCGTGGGCCAGTTCACCTTCCACACGCCTGCGTCTTTGACCACCTTCAGATCGCGAGTGTCATAAAACGCGCCCACGGCAGTCGCGTATTTCAATTCCGTACGCACCAGGGCTTCATTGTCGTTCTCGTGCAAGGTGCGGATGCTGTCGCTTTCAAGCTGTGAATAGGTGCGCAAACTGCCGTCGCGCCCGCGCAGATCGCGTTGAAAAGTCTCAAAATCCACGTTGCTGGCGGGCAGAACGTATGTGTAGGCCGCCTTGAAATTGTGCGCCCTCACATTGTCGAACATGGATTGCACCGCGCCCTCGGGAGTCGAGGCTGGCGCAGTGGAACTCTTATGAACGCTGCCTGCCGCAACCAGCACCACAGTCAGGATTGCGAACACGATTGGCCAAAGTCGATTCATTATCTCGCCTCCCTTAGAACCGGCTGTTCCGATGAGATCAAGGGGAATTCAATGGTTTCAAATTTCTTGCGCCGGTCAGGAAGCAGCAGCACAAGCAGTAACGCGACAATGCTGCTCCCGATGGGCAATGTGCCCCACATCAAACCGTCCGTAGCAGTCGGCTTGCCCGCGTAGTCGATGGGATGTGCCGGCGGGATCCCTTCTTTGACCCAAAGAGTCACTATGCCGCGGTCATAAACCTCTTCTTTGTGCCACCCGGCAAATGCCAGCAGAGGCTCATAGTAGGGATCCCGAACAAAGATGTAGTGGAGACCATACTGGTCGGAATGCCGCAGAATAGCGCGCAGGGCTTCCATACCCTGTGCGCCGTAATATCTCGCATTGTTCAATTCGAGCGATCCAAACGGCGCGAGCTCGGGCAAAAGCCGTCCGGCTGTGTATTCCCCATCCACGCTGCTTGCGATGGTATTGATTGCGACCTCGGCGCTCCGGCTGCCAAACCCGAGCGTGAGATACCGGTAAATCTCATGCCCATCCCGATTCAGGAAGCTGCTGAACTCCTGCGGGTTGAGAAACGGATCGCTGAGCGAGTGTTTTACCGGCCAGGCCAGCGCGAAGCCAAACGTAAATGTAGCCAGCGCTCCCAGAATGATCACCGCATTGCGCGCGTGACGGTTGATCATCTGAACGGCGAGTAGGCCCACCAGTGGCAGCGCCATCAAGGTCGCCCAGAAGGTGAAGCGGTCGAACGTAGTGGAATCAAAAGCGCGGCCCAGCAGAATTCTGGGAAGCGGAGTAGTCCCCCCGAGTCCCATGACCAGGGTGAACCACAAACCGATAAACAATGGAAGATACCTGGATTCCCGCAATCCCCGGCTGAAAATAAATGGTAGCGCCAGAATCATGGCGCCCCAGGGGATGATCCAGTAATTGAGAGCAGCGTCAATGTTGTAAACGTAGTTATCGCGGCTGGCATTTGGCAGCGGCAACTGGTTCACGCCGGGCGTGGTGAAATAAGGCCACAACACAAAGCCCACGCCGGCTGCTGCCAACGCGACAAAAATGATGGCACGAAAAACAACTGTTGCCGCATTCGCCTCGCGTCCACCTCGCTTGCGATCCATGATTGCGGTGGCGAAAACCGGCACGGCAAAAAACAATCCGCCCAGGGTCAGAGTGGTAAGCTGTGCTGCCGCGGCAGCCAGGGTCAGAAAAACGCCCTTCAGCAACGAACTGAAGTTCATCCCGCGCGACCACTCATAAAAATATGTGAGTGCGTTCAGAAACAGAGCCGCTGCCCACGTCGTAGGCACCTGGCCGCTTTGATAAACCAGCAATGCCAACGAACCCAGGAAAACGCTGCCGACTGCCGCGTAACTTGCTCCTCGTTCTCCCAGCCATATTCGGGCATAACGGTAAACTCCGATCGCGAGCAGGAGAATGCCGATCATCTGCACCAGTTCGTAGGCCAGATTGAGCCCGATCAGGCGGGAAAAGAGCGCGATCCACTGGTGCACGAGCGGTGGATATGTGGTTTGGGAAAATCCAGCAAACCATTTTTCATTCCACGGGTTGAACCAGTGTTGCGCGTAGTGGGAAGCGAAGAATTTATGCAGGCTGGCATCCTGAGAATCATTGGGCATTTGATAGAGCAAGATCGGCCCATGAATGGCCAGCGCCAGCAGCAGGATCCAGGTCATGGGAATCGCCCGGCTGAGCACTGGATACTGACGCCCAGGAGCGACTGACGGGGAACTCATCAACAAACCTCCGCTCGTGTACATACTTCCATTGCGGATGAAATGACACTCCAACACGCGACGCGCGGGGAGGGAGCAGCAGTTTTCTTCCAGCAGCAGTTTTGATTCTGATTTTGTATGCAGGGTTTGCCGGGCCGGCGAACCCTGCCATGGTTAGTATTCAGGATTTAGTAGCCAGCAAAAACCAAAGCGAAGTGTTCTAAGTAAGTGCGGCTGTTCAGAAATCCTCTTGACGCTTAAACGCATCTTCATTCTTTTGGAGAACAGAGCTGCTGCCAATCGATTCGGCAACAGCATCATCAAGGCAATCCCTTCAGCAGATTGGAGCCGTTCGACTCCAGAGTTCCAACTGCACATTTGTTAACGGTGGTCCGGTGAAGAAAATTTCGGTTTTCGCTGCTTTCTGTTCCTTAGCTATGTGTACTTCTGCCTGGGCGCAGACGTTTGAGCTTAATCAGCAATCGTCCAACCAGCGGCAACAGAACCAGAAGACGAAAGCAAAGAAGGGCGCTGCCCCGGTCCAGGTTGAAGGACAAAGCGGCGTGTGGGGCGGCAGCATTGAGTCTGACCGTTACGCGCGTGCCGCCGGAGAAGCGCTGAAAAAAGGCAATTACACTGAG
>DATDNH010000449.1:0-17197 GCA_036518395.1 Candidatus Angelobacter sp.
CATACTTTGCCACCTCGGCAAAATCCGGCGAGAATGCCCATAAGCGTGCTCCGTTATGCCGTGCTTCGACAGCAAAGTGACAGTCCGGCGTGCGCGTCATGCTGAGATTGGAGCCGACTACGGCGATCATTTTGGCATTAAACCAGTCGGCAGCTTCCGGGACATCAGTCTGCTCGCCCCATGTCTGAGGGGAAGCATTGGGCAGATCGCAATACCAGTCGTAAAACGACAGTGAAACTCCACCCATGAGTTGCATCATGCGCGCGCCGCCGGCATAGCTGATCATGGACATGGCAGGAATGGGCGAAAAGCCCGCGATACGGTCCGGGCCGTACTTCTTGATGGTGTAGATATTCGCGGCAGCGATCAGCTCGACAGCCTGGTCCCAGGAAACCCGGCGAAGCCCACCTTTGCCGCGAACTTCCTGCCACGAACTTCGAATTGCCGGGTCTTCCACCAGCGATGTCCAGGCCGCAACCGGATCGGCATGCTCCGCGCGGGCTTTAGTCCATGCGTCCAGCAGCGCTCCGCGCGCGTAGGGATATTTCACACGCAGAGGTGAATACAAATACCAGGAGTACGACATGCCGCGCTGGCAGCCGCGGGGCTCGTGAGGAGGCAGGTCAGGCGCAATTCGCGGGTAGTCCAGCGCCTGCATTTCCCAGCTCACAATGCCGTCCTTGACGTACACCTGCCAGCTGCAGGAACCAGTGCAGTTCACGCCGTGCGTGCTGCGGACTACTTTGTCATGCTGCCAGCGATTCCGGTAGAAGTCCTCCCATTTACGCAAGGCAGTTCCGCTTTCGTCCTTGATCCAGGAGAGCGCGCTACTGGCTTTCATTGATCACCTCGCTTGTGCACTATCGAGCGCCGCACGCCGTGGAGCCGCCCTCGCCAGACGAGACCGGCAATCAAAACCAGCAGGAGCGAGCCCCCAAGGCCGGTTACCTGAACGCGCCGCAACGCCGCCTGATTGAATTGGACGGAATTCTCGTTGGCTGAACCAAGGAATGCAGTCAGGTCAGTCGCTTCTTCACTCGTCAGTGGGGCGGAGCGAAAGATGGTTGACATCAACGGCGTGGGCGGGCTGTGCAGCCAGGAAGACAAGCCGCGGTTGCCTCCGAGCTTCTGACGTGCAGTGGAAAGATCCGGGCCAAGCCGGCCACCTGCAAGCGGCAAGCCGGATGCCTGATGACAGGCAACACATGCAGCAGCACCATTGCTCAGACGCACCCGGCCAAGAAAAAGCTCGCGCCCGCGCATTGCATCGCCTGCAACCGATGGAGTGGCGGAGCCCGCCACTGCGCCTGACTGTTGGTCAATGTATTCCAGCAACTCCTCTCCGAATTCCTCTGTGATTCCGGGAGATCCGGGCATCACCGTGCCTTGCGCCTCGGCCACGATCTTGATCGCGTGTGGATCTTTGGCCGCAACCTTCGCGTCGGGATCGCGAATGAACTCCACCAGCCAGTGGCGCGGCGCTGCCTGTGTGACGTTCTTCAGGTCAGGACCAACAGAAGGGCCTCCGCCGATGGTGTGGCATGCCGAGCAGTTCTGCTCGAAATATGCTGAAGGATTGGCCTGCCACGCGAGAGCAGTGGAAGAAACAAATAAGAGTGCAAAGAAAACGGCAAAAGGTCTTGGGCCGTTCATTGCTGGACCTCCGGGGCCAAGCGGGTGCTCAGGTACCTGGTTGGGCTGCAAAAGGCATAAACACACGCATGGGCGGCTCAAATAGCGCTGGTTAAATCGTTACAAACTGCGAGGAGTGAAGATGTGAGCTACGTCACGCGAGTTGAATAGAAGGAGCAATTAGCAATTGCAGTTAGCAATCAGGAAAACCTGGACTCAAGAAACAAAACCCTGCCGCGCCATCAGGCCGACATTACGCAACCCACATCCCAAGAATTTCCATTGACAACCTCTCCGACCGCCTCTAGAGTCTTGGGCAACTCAAATCCTGGCCTAAATTAAATTCAAAACGGAGAACGAACATTTATGTCCAAAGTCTCGCGTCGTTCAATGCTTGCCGGCATGGCGGTCATGCCTTTTAGTCTATGGCTACAGCAGTACGGCCCTCCGCGGAGATACAGAGACTACGTGCGTTATGACGCCCGCAGCCCGCAAGGCAAAGCCATGCTCAAGATCTATGCAGAAGCCGTCTGCAAGATGAAGGACACCATTAAGGAGGAGGATCCGACGAGTTGGGTGTTCCAGTGGTACACGCACTGGGTGAAGGGATCCACCACCAAAAGCGCTGAGATCAGCCGGATTTATGGCGGCGGTTCCAGCCCCCACAAAAGCCTGGCCCAGGACATGTGGGACACATGCCAGGCGCACGGCGCGGGCGAGAACGAAGATTTCTTTCTTCCCTGGCACCGCATGTTCGTCTACCACTTTGAGAGCATTATCCGGCACGTCTCGGGGCACTCGGAATTCACGTTGCCGTACTGGAACTACTCGGTGTCCACGCCGGCGATCCATGGCGTGATGCCGGATGAGTTCCGCATGTCTGGCGATCCTACGTACAAATGCCTTTTCGTGGACAAACGAAACAAGCCGAACCCTGACGTAAACGCCGGACAACCGATTGACAAGTACGATCCCGGCGCGCTGGATCTGACTGCATTGACTCAGAAAACCTATTCGCCTGTGGGCGCCAACCCTGGTTTCAACATGGATCTTGACGGATCAGTACACGGCGCGGTGCACGTGCTGGTCGGGAATGGGCAGAATATGGGTGCAGTGCCGTGGGCGGCGGGCGATCCGATTTTCTGGATGCATCACTGCAACATCGACCGGTTGTGGGCGAGCTGGAACAACTGCGGCGGCAAGAATCCCACTGATTCGACGTGGCTGGACCAGCAATTCACGTTTGCCGATGCGAACGGCAACAAAGTCGTGATGAAAAACTCGGAGGTCAACACGACTGCCCAGTTGCACTACAGCTACGATCATCTTGAACCCTGCCCGCTGCGGATCATACCGCTTACACCAGCGGAAATTGCGGCCATCCAACCCCTCACGCTGGCCACGATTGCGGCCCCGCCGCCACTAACGAAGGTGCCTCTGCGTTTCACGCTGGTACCGAAAGCGCCGGAGCTGCGGCAGAGACGCCTTACGGAACACGTGAAAACATTGCCGCCGAATCATAAGTTGTACCTGGTGATCAAGAATCTGAGAGCGGAAGTGCATCCGGGAGTGATCTACCACGTTTACCTGGACCTGCCGGAAGGAGCTTCTCCGAAGGACGCTGCCAACTATGAGGTTGGGACCCTCAACTTCTTCGATGCGGTGCCGCATCCGGGACGTCAGGATTCACACGAGAGCAACACGGAGCATAAGTTCCGCAGCTTTGATATCACAGACATAGCCAAAAGAGTGTTGAAAGATAATCCCAGCGTGACCATCGCGCCACTGGGCGAACCTGCGGCGGAAGCCAGGCCGGTGGTGGGAGAGATCTCGCTGGTAGAACAGTAACTTCGTAACTCGTTTCAGAAAAGGGCCGCATCCCGGCCTTTTTTTGTTTTGGTCCAGGACAAGAGGCTTTGCTCTGTATCTTGTAGGAGCCATAAGCCATCTCATAAATGGCTTTGTGTCAGGGCATGACTTGAGCGGTTAGCCTGAGCGATCCCGCAGAAGCGGGAGAGGCGAGGGCTGCGGCGGGTTCCCCAACACGCGCAGTTTTTGTCTTTGCGCGTGATGGGGTGCAGGGAGTCGTGCCGAGCGGCTTTTAAGCCGCGTAAACAAGCAAAAAGGCGGCCCTTCCTCTCTGCCGAAGGCTGGCGCGCAGCTCCCGGTGTTGGAGCGGAGCGCCTTAAATAACGGGAGGGGTTGAGCTTGCATTTATGATGAGTTCCATTAATGGGAGGTACTGCGGCACATCTTTGTTCAATTTAAGGGGTTAGAATAATGTGAAGGAACGCAAGCTGGCGAGAGTGCTCGGCAATCGGAAGTGAAGTATGAAAACGGCGCAAAGCAGATGGTTGGGATTGGCATTTTTGGCGGCGCTGGCTGCCGGATTGCTGATCTACGCCGTGGCGCAGAATTCCGGAGCGCCGGATCGTGGTAAAGGGAGTAATCAGGCCATGACGCTCGCTGCCGGCGGTCCCGTGACGTTGGAGAACGAGCCGGCGCGCGTTCTTCTGGAGGGCAGCAATATTGTTTCGCGCGTAGAGGCGCTTCCGCAAAATCAGCACATCTTTCTGGTGCTGAGGGAGCTCCATGCTGCCGAGCAACCTGGCATTCTTTATCACGTTTACCTGAATCTGCCGCAGGACGCCAAACCCGCCAGGGGCGACATTCATTCCGTGGGCACACTGAACTTCTACAACGCTGTACCTCTTGAAAGCGGCGGCGGTTCCAATCCGGGAATTTTCCGGAGCTTTGATGTGACAGCGCTTCTCAGGAATCTTGCTCAGCAGAAGGCGCTTGGAGATCAGATTACCGTGACGATTGCTCCATCCGGCACTGCTGCAGCAAATGCCAAGGCTTCCATTGGTCGGATTGAGATTGTGGAACAGTAAAGCCGCCGTTGATCAGCAGCACCGAATCAACCGCCTCAAAGTGCACAGAGTTATACTTGCGCGATGGCGAAGCGACGCGGCGCTCTCGTGCAGTTGCTCCTGGTGCTCATCGGCGGTGGGGCACTATTTTATGCAATAGTCGTCTTAACAAACCCGTGGTCCGTCCACATGGGCGGGCGCTGGACGCCACTGTTGACCTGGCAGGGATCGGGCAGGCTGCTCACCAAGGGTGGCGTTGAATATCCGCTGTACGTTCAGTTTTATCCCTCTTCGCATTTTTCACATCTTCATCTGGATGGCCTGCGTCCCGTGGGGGGATTGCAAGGTTCAGCATGGCTGTGTACCGCGCGAGGAGCCAGCCAGCGGCTGAATCTGAGCGGCACGATTTATGGCGCATGGAGCAGCACGGAGAACAATCTAGTGGCGTTTCGCCTGCTTGAACCGAAGCCGATCGATCTTGGACAGGCACAAGGCTTCTTCGATCTCACGGGCAGGTGGCATGGGCAGCAATTGGTGTTGGATGACCCAAGCCATGTCCCGGCAAAGTTCCGGTCGGGACTGACAATCGAACATCCCTCCGTGACTCTGGACTGGGGCAAGTACTCGGACTTCAAAGCCATGTGCGCAAGCGCGACGATTTCCACCGCGCATCAATGAGGCATCGCTCCCAGGAAAAACCTACCGCGGATGTTCGGGAACTCACGTTTTCTTATGGTGCAGGCACGGTGACTTACGTGCAAGCGGCAGAACTGTAGACGGTTTCGTAGCTTGCCAGAAACTCGGACCTCTATCGAGTTCAAACCAACAGGTTCAATATCAATTAATGTGCATCAGGGGAGCTGGTAATCGTGATTCGCGGGCGTTTCACCTCTTCTAGCGTGGGGGCCTGCTGGGAGTGGTAATATCTGATCGAGATCTGCACCGACACCTGCCCCTTCGAAATCGCTTCAGGAGGCACCGGAACGGTATAAGTCCCGGCAGGAGCGCCCGAGCGGACGCCGTACGGTGAAATCACACCGAGCAGGCGACCGGAGGTCGTCTTGACCACGATTTCCGCACCGCGTGAGATCGTGCCTACCTGTATTTCAAGCCACGCCCTTTCCCCCGAACGCAACGCGTGCGGCAGAGTGAGCGTTTCCACCCGCGCAGTGGCTCCTTGCCCCAGAAAAATGGCCGCACAAAATATTGTGACCGCAAACTGCATCTTCTATCGCATTCTGACGGTTAGCGCCTTGATGCTTGGCAGTGCCTGCCCGCGGGCATGCGGCACCACCCGAATGTTGACCGCCACAGTAGCCGCAGTGAGATTATGGAACGCCTCCGCTTTCTTTGGCAAGGGCACCACAAAGGTGACATTGTGCCCCGCCAGCATGTTCATCGTGGGACCGAAGAACGCCATCGTTCCGGCGTAAGAGGGACTCTGGCAGTCGCCTGGGGCATCGGCCGGAGCGCCCACCAGTACATCGAATTCACGTCCCGGGGAGTTGACGTTGGGCTGTGGCAACGTGACTTCCGCAACCAGTGAGGGCGGGGTCCCGGACTGCAAATGCTGCTGAATCGCGGACGTGGACAAAGTGACGGTGGCTTGGCTGCCCCTTACCGTGCCCTTCACCGGCGGCATCTTTTGTAACAGCCCAGTAGTTTGTATCTTTTCGCCAAAGCCGCCCGGCTCGTAGTCATAGTTGAATCTTTCCGTGCGGAGATAGTCCCCCGCTTTGCTGGTGCCGACGTATTGGCCACTGCCGTTTACGTAGAACAGGAAAGGCTCTTCAGAGAGCTGCACCAGGTCTGCGCCCGTCGGCAGGTAAGGCAGGCCGCGCTGTTTCTGCTTGTTTGTCCAGACGTCCCACAGGCGGTCCATATTGGAGTGGTGAAGGAAAAAGATCGGATCCACCGGCGACAGAAAATTCGTCATGTTGCCGTACGGACCGGGGTCGATCGGGCCCACCCCGCCAATATAGTTGTGGACCTTGTTGTGGGGGAAACCTTCCAGTACCGAAAACGAGCCTGGGGGTGATTCGTGGGAAGAAGTCTTCGAACTGGTGAAGCTGAGGGCGGGAGTGGGGTCGTTGAAAAGCGTCGGCGACAAACCGCAACTGATGACTTCCGGCGACACGTCGTACGTGGTGCATTGGTCCAGATGCGGATTGTCGCGCGTCAGGTAGCGCGAACCGCAGGTGATGGCATAAGCCATGTTCCCTGAGATCCCGTTCTTTGACGCCGGATCGTACCCGGTGACGTCGTTCCACATTTTGTCAGGATTGGTGTAGCCGCGGGTGTTGAGCTGGGCAAGTTGGGCGGTGGTGAGGGTGCCCCAGTAGTTGACAAGTGCCTGCTGGAAGTGCCCCGTGAATACGGCGAGGTTGCGCGTATACGGCTCGAAGAACTGGCTTTGGGGATTCAGCACTCCATCGAACATGGAATCCGGAATCTGCGGCAGAGTTGTCCAGTCCCAGTAGGGTATGGCGAACTCATCGTCATGACTCAGGTTCCGAATCGTCTCCTCGAAGAAACCCAGATATCCCCTGTGCCAAACGTAAAACCACCAGTTTCCGTGTGGGCAATCCATCAGGTGAATGAAGGCGTTGCGGAACCAGTTCTGTGGACTGCCGGCTGGCAATTTGAGCATGGCCTCGACGCCTCTGGCGTAGCTTGCAAGTGCCCGCTTTCCGCCCTCACTCATCACGTTGTAACGCATGTATTTCGCTTTAGCCTGCGCGGCCAGGCGGCCCACGGGCAAGGTAGCGGCGCCCAGGGCGACAATGCCGGTCTTGATGAAACTACGCCGGGTGATTGTGGATTTTTTCGCACGCATTAATTTGATCTCCTCGCTCACTGCTATTCGTGCAGCATTTGGCTAGACAAATTGGCCCGGACGTCAGATAAGGGCCCACAGCTATGAACAAGACCAGGTACCCAGGTTCTCCCATCACGCTGCGCTACGGTTCGGATCACGGCTTAAGACTACTGACTACCCGAGCGTGGCCGACCCAGGCGACCTGAAGAACTCGCGGCCTAACGGCCTAGAGCTATAGGAATACTGTTAATGTGAAAGCGTGCGAACGATACGCCGATCACTAAAGAGTCCACCAAAAAAAGGGAAACGTTCCGAATTCAGAACACTTGAATTGCAAGTTGCTGGGACAAAAGTACTTGGAGTTGGTCTACGTCATTACGCCAGCACGGCAATGTGAGAACGCGTTCCGAAAACCGGACACCCAGTTTTCTTGTTTGGGGTTGCGCAAGCGTTGCGCTTCTTCCCCAAAGAGCGATCTAAATTAGTCCACAATACCGAGGCCTGGACGAAGGCGTCGATACATTACGAGGACAACAATAATGACCAGAAGTGCACCGCCGATTAGAATCGACATCGACCAACGATCATCAGGCAACAACCGTTCCCCAAAGCTTTGTTTACACAAGAGGGCAAAGAATCCGACGAGTATAGATAGCAAGCCTAACCCGAAAAACCACGTCCACGTTCTAACCATATAGGCATAAAGAGCTCCATTGTTGCCGAAATGATCGTTATCTGGGAAACGGGAGTAGAGCGGGGACCTTGGACGCGCATACACCGGGCGTTCGCGCCACATTCATGATCCAGCACACCATAACGAAGTAGCCGACCAACGCCGTGAGTTCGACTACCCCTGCCTCTCCAAAATGAGAGATGGTTTCGGCATATGTCTCGTCGCAGACGCCGTGCCGCGACACCAATTCACTGACGAAATCAAACGCGTAGGCATCTTCGGATTCAAGCCCGCGCGGACGGCGTCCAGCAGCCAACGCGTCGATGGCGGCGGAGGGGCCCCCCGCCTTCATTGCCAGGGAAGCGTGCGTCTGCCACTCGAACTGGTTCCCTGTTTCTCTCGCGACCATGCATATGACAAGTTCGCGAACATGGTCGGGCAAAGTGCTTTCAAACCGGAGCGCTTCGCCGAGCTTCCCAATACGCTCCATGAGAACGGGGGTCTGCAGCAATGGAATAAAGGGGCCGAAGATGCCCTTCCGAGGGCCATTAATGATCGCATCGGCCGCTGCGCGCTGGGCGTCGTTCATGGCGCTCCGTTCGGGGATCGGCAAGCGTTCTGATTTTGAATCGCCGAACCCCTGCGGGGTAGTTGTGGTATCAACGGTATTCTCCATGGCAATCCTCCTTGAACTGATTTCGCCGGCGGGTCTCGTGCCCCAGGTACATAGCACTGATCATCAGGCCTGCAGCAGCCAGTTGCATCGCGTACCTCAGACCAATCGACGCATCGGCCGTTAACCGTACAAAGGCTGCGGACGCGACGGGACCCACCAATTGCCCAAAGGCAAATCCTGCTGTCATCTGCGCCAAGATGGCCGTGGCGTTCTCCTCGGCACGGGCTCGCGCTTCCTGCATACCCACCATGGTTATCACCATGAAGGTGCCGCCCACAAGCAACGCTGCGATCACAATGCCGGTGATTGATCGCCAGATGCTTGGCAATAGCACGCCTGCTGCCATTAACGCATGTGATGCAGCCCATACCTGGACACGATTGAATCCTTGCAGACCCCAGGACGCGATAACGGTCGACAGCGCCGCCGCGAATCCAAAAATCGGCCAAGCCCAACCGAATACTCTGGGGTCGTCTACCAGCTGGCGAGCGAGCGCGGGTAGATAAGTGGCGGGGAGAATGTATCCGAATCCGAAGGCGCTGTAACAAACAACCAAGCCGCCGGTCCTCGAATGCGCTGCTTGATGCATGCCGTGGACGGGTACGCTCTTGTTGCTGCTGTTGATTGTGGGAACGCTTCGGCTCACGATCAACGGCATCGATATCGCCACGCATGCCAGCATGGCCAGTTCAATCCACACCTCATTTGCCAAGATGCCCGGACGAACTGCGAGTAAGCAGAACACACCTGCTCCGGCAATGCCAATCCCCACGCCTGCAAACACAGCACCTGCCCAATGGGGGCGACCGAGCAAGGCTAACCACGCGAATGCCCAGGCCGTTGTCCCGACGAGAGACCACGCGCTGAATACCCCAGCAAGGCAGCGGAGCAAGGTCCACGTCGTTACTGAGGAAGTCCAACCAACTGCCGCGGTGACAATCACGATACCGATGAGACCCAGCCTCAGCAGTGTCTCTGGACGCAGCCCTACACGAGCAGCCAGCATCGCACCCAAGAGGTACCCAAGGTAGTTGCTGGCAGCGAGCAGCGCGCCAGTGTTGCTCGCAAGCAATCCATCCCGGACCATTAGCGGAAAAAGCGGGGTAAAGGCAAAGCGCCCCACTCCCACAGCCACGGCCAGGGAGATCATCCCGGCGGCGGAGATCGTCGTTGGCGACGGCAATGGGCGCTCAAGTGAAGTAAAGCTCGGTAGCCGCACTCTGCAATTAGAACCGACACGATTATTGCTGACAAGTGAATTGTTATGAACTATTATTCTTGAAATGGGAACTATTGACCTGGAGTCGCTGGCCATCTTCAAGGCTGTGGTGGAGGAGGGCGGCGTGGTCCGTGCGGCAGCCAAGCTGCACCGCGTACCTTCGAATGTGACCACGCGTGTCAGGCACCTGGAAGAGTTTCTCGGTGTTCGGCTTTTCAGGAAGCAGGGCCGAACCCTCAGTCTGTCTGCAGAAGGCCGCACCCTCCACAACTACTCTTTGCGCCTGCTGCGCCTCGCCGATGAGGCGGTGCACGAACTGCGAACCGGAAAAACCCAGGGTACTTTCCGTCTTGGTGCTCTGGAGAGCACCGCTGGAACCCGGCTGGCCCCGATTCTTTCCCGTTACCACGCAGAGTTTCCCGGCGTGCTCGTGGAGCTTGTTACCGGGACAACGGGATCTCTCATCAGCCGCGTGGTGAGCTTCGACATTGAGGCGGCGTTTGTTTCCGAGCCCTTCACCGCAGCAGAGCTCAAATCTGCCTCCGTATTCAGGGAAGAATTAGTACTCATAACGTCGAGGCAGATCGGAAAGGTTAGGACAGCGAAGGACCTCGGGCGCAGCACGATGATTGCATTCACGCATGGCTGCTCATATCGCAAGCGCCTCGAGGACTGGTTGGGCAGTGAAAACGTGATGCCGGAGCGCACGCTTGAGTTTGCCTCCTACCAGGGCATGATTGCGTGCGTGGCGGCCGGCACCGGTTTTGCCATCGCGCCCAAATCTGTACTGATGGCATTAAATGCTACGGACAAAGTGAATCAGCACGCACTGCCGCAACGTGTTTCCACGAATCGCACGCATCTCGTCTGGCGTGGCCAGCCATCCCTAGCGTTAGAAGGGCTGATGAGGTTGCTGTAAACCGTCGAACAGGGGACGTGACCAGCTTGACGACGCACAGAGTGGGCCAGCAGCCCCCACCCATGCGGCTTTCTTCGACTGTAGACGATTTTGTGTCAGTCAAAGCCTCAAAGAACCACAAAGGTCAACAGCATTCAACATCGGCATGCAACAGGTTCAATATCAATCCTTTAAGAACAACAAATTTCGCCAAGGCTCAACTAGGTTTTGCATCTGGTTCGGGACCAGGTGCTCTACCCTGCGGCCCTCTCCGATGTCCTTTAAATTCAGCGCCGGAAAAACCAAGGGTGTTGAAACCTGGTGAAATTTGAGGATTTCACAGCCACAAAATTGCCTACAGTGCCTGCTGACGGTCTGGTCTCGATCCTCCGAACATCTTGAATTTAAAGGATTAGACGTCCGAACCTGACAGGTGGACCCCCTGGTGTTGCACCAGGTGCTCGATTGGGACATTGTTGCGGCTACGTGGACAAGACCTCTTCTGGTTAGCCAGCCGCAATCGCGATCCACTTCCCATAAGAGGACTTCTGGCCCGGAAGAACTCCCGGTTTGCACCTTTATATGGGAGCCGGTTTGCGAATCGATTCTCGAAGCCCGCCCGGGGGCGAACATACGGCGCAAACTTGCGCTAACGCCTGTTGGCGTCAGTTGACCGCACGGCGAAGCGCCCCCGACATATGTAACGACGATTATTCCCGCTGATAAGCTGGCAGTCGCTTCATCTCCTTTGACATTGACTTCAGTTTGCGCATGATTTCGGGTGAGACAATTGTGTACAGATCGTCCAGATTGTGAAAAAACCCCTGCGTGTCGCGACTCCTTATGATCTTTCTGGCAGCGGCGAAGTCCACGCCGCCAATCGTCATCAACTCCGGCTCCGTTGCTGTATTTAGATTTATTGTAAGCGGGAGCTGCCGGTCAGTAACCCACATTGCAGACGCGATCTTGAATTCCGAATTCACAATCCAGAGTTCGGGGCCAAGATTGTCATCCAGTGTCCGTTTTCCATTAGTCACGTCGGCGATTGTGGTATCAAATAAAGAAGACGCTTCATCCCGGCGAAAGGCACTGATGTCGCCTCTTCCGCCATCCTCGGCAGTACGCATTAATTGCGACGCCAATTGCTGCGAAGCCGTTGCTCCCCACGTCGTGACTATGAAGTCGCGATAAATACGCTTTGCCTCGTCTGGGAACAGCTTCGCATAGTGCTCGACCAGACTAATCATCGGCGGCTGATCGCGGTTGAAGCCTCGCAGTTCAGTCATTGCAGCGAACAACTTCAGGTTCACGTTTTCTGCGGGTGTAATCGCGTCCTTCGGACGGCGGGAGTCATCCGGCAGGAACGGTCGATAGAACGATGGCTCACGGTAGTGACTGCGTAGCTGGTCGTCGTTCACGATCCGATAGAACAAGGTCGAAACGACACCCTCGCTCGCCATCATTTGCTGACCATTCTTGAGCGTTGTTGGCAGAAAGGCGGTCGAGGTCTCCGCATCGACGAACAAGCGGTAGAGATCTATTTGTTCGTCAAAGGCGCTCTCCGGCAGTGGCTTGCGATGGACGAAGAGATTTCGCTTCACCCCATCGATACGCAGTTGGCCATCGGCTGCGCTCAGCCAAAACAGGTCGAAGTCCGTTGCCACAGCTCCACTGTCCGGCTTCGGTGCGTCGAAGTCCCGTGCGAGTGGCTCAAAGTGTTCGGCATAGCCCTCGTCGAAGGCTGTAGGATAGTCGGTCACCGTCATGCTCTGATGCATCTTGCGCGACTGTCCGTCCTGCACACCTCCGGTCAGCGTCTTCAGAATCAGATGTCCCAGTTCGTGAGAGAAGATTCCATCACTGAGACCGTCTCTGATAACCAAATCGACATACCCCGCGAGCACCAATCGGCGTTTGCCAGAACTGTCTTGCAGCCAAAATCCGAACCGTGCAAAGCCGCCTTCTTCGGTGGACATCAGGAGGTACATGGGGGACGTGAGCCATTCCTGGCTCTCGCTGACGTGCGCTTCCCTTCGTCTCGCGAGGATGAGGTTACGGGCATAGCGGTCGAGCCGAAGTGCCTGCTGAGCAAAGCTCGTGTCTAATGTGTGCCTTATTTCGTCAACAAGTTTGCTTTGCAGAGCCACCTGAAAAACTGGATACGAATGCCCGTCCGGGGCCGAGGCAGTGACTACACGGTGACTTAAGTCGAGGACTGGAACGACGATCTCGCAACGCACTATCGACTGTGCGGACAACGCGATGGCGCTCGCGAGCATGAACGCTGAAGTCGCGATTCGGGTTTTCATGCATCCGATTCTAGTTCCCGGTGAATTGCTCAAGTTGTGATTCAGGTCACAGTCTGAGAATCAGTGGACCTGCTACCGGCGTCCGATTCTTAGTGCCTTTTCCCGAATGATTGACGAAAAATCGCCATTTCACTCATTGACCGAGGCGAGCTGCCCGCAACACGCATGCCGTCCAGAAACGGGCTTGTGGGACGTTGCGGGAGAATCGTCGGCAATCTGGAAATAATCGCATCGGCAACATCGCAGGCAAATTCGAAACTGTAGGCGATTTTGTAGCTGTCAAAGCCTCAAACAACCGCAGAGTTCAACAGCTTTCAACTAGCGGCGTGCAACAGGTTCAATATCAATCACTTAGAAACAACAAGTTTCAACAGCGTTCAACAAGGATTTGCATCTGGTTCGGGACCAGGGGGCCGGAGGTTCCGACCCTCTCTCCCCGATGTCTGCTAACGATGTACGGCCCTGAGACATAGGTAACAGAACGTACCGGAGATACAAGTTGCAGCGCCCGAAACGACTTTCGAGAGGCTGCAGAGCTTTCTACTCCAAGTCTTTATAACCGAGATCATCATTCATAAAGCTAGAGGAAAGAAGCCGTTAAAGCCGCTCAATCTTTGTCGTAGATGACCAGGGTGTCCATGATCTGTTTGCCGGTTTTCCAGGCGCTATACACAACATGAGAATGACGGCGATCAGCATCCTGCTGACGGTCTGGCTCGCATCTCTTTGCGCCATTGCACAGCCGGAGTCGCAGAGCACGGTACAGACGACGGTTTGCGACCTCGTTGATCACCCACTGCAATTCAAAGGGAAACTGATACGGGTTCGAGTGCAAATCTGGTCGGACTACAGCCGGTTTTGGCTGAACGAGTCAGCGGCTGGTTCAAAGGAAATTGGGAAAGTCTGCCGTTGGCTCCCCGCCGAGTTTACCCACCCGACGAACTTAATCGGTAGTTCCGCATTTGGCACATTTACGGGAAGGCTTGTTTACGAACCAGGCAGTGCGAAGAAGCGTGTGCGCGTGCGTTTCATAATCGAAAATGAATCAGATATCTACAGCCAGAGAATACAGAATGGACTGATCGTTGCACCACAACGCTATGACCGCAGCAGGAATAAGCTGGCGCGACCAGAATAGCAGCATCCTGAATGGCCTCCGCGTTTGTGACCGTTAAATCGCCAGATGTTCAGAGGAGGGGTGCACTCCACTGCTGTCACTTTGACTGCCGGTGGCTGTCACGATGACGCTCTTTTGACGCTATCCTCTTCCCAAACCCTTTTTCCCATGTAATTCTGGTTCCGGCTCGCGTTTCCCGTGTGTGAAACGCGACCCGCTGTGCCCTCAGGGGAAACAGCGTGCTGTACTCGATCTTTGACAACTTGAGCTGTTTTGCGGGCGTGAGCGAAGGCACAAGCCGAAGCGGGAGTCCGCAGAGCCTGCCCTGAGCGCAGCCGAATGGGCGAAATCCTGATCCCGCAGCGCGGGAGAAGGATCTGCTGTTCGGACCGTGTGGCACCGCCGCCCTCGGCGGTGCGAGGACTCGTGTCCTTGCGCTCGCCACCAGGCGAGCGCAACGACGCAGCGCCATACGTGTGCCGGCGCACGAATCAGCGGGGAACGTTCCTGGTGGAGGATGGTGGAGGATAAAAGGCGTCCTCCACTCATCTTCCACCACTTAACTCCCGTAAATTCAACGCGGTGGAGGAAGGGGAGGACACGAGGCTACTTTGTGTACTGTTAATAGGTTAGTAAACACGCCTTTTGGCTTCATCGTTCATGAGCACTAGGAATCTCTCTCCGCTAGGCAATCCGCTCGCCCGTTTCAACCAATAAAAATGCGGGCCCCTGGCATCTTAGCGGAATTTGACCGTGTTTTGGTATTGAAGGTTTTGCTGTTGCCTGTTGCCTGGTCCTCCTGACGTCAGAAATTTCGTGCCGTCAGGTGTTCCGTCAGGAACTTGTCTCAGCAGAATCAATCACTTTGACGGAATGACCGAATTAGGCCCCATTTTGGTTTTGAAATCAAAAATCAAAACTCTCAAATCCAAAATTTGTCGGTTCATGCTGCCAAATGCTTCTGCCCTTTTTTGCCCTGCCGCTATCCCGTCTAAATTCAGCCGGTTACACGGGCCATTGTCGTGGCAAGGTGACACCCACCCCTTTTTGTAACCTGAAACCTACCTAAAACCTACCTGCACGGCGGCTAGAACCCACAACCAGGAGACATCCGACAAAAAAACTAGTCCAAAAACCATCCAAGAACCATCTTTTTGGATTTTCCTGCCCTCTATTACTCGCTGACGGTCATAAGCGGCTGCCAGGATACCCGGCCTCAAAAAGTATCCTGAAACCTGCCTGAAACCTACATGAGCGAAGGCCGAGTCGCCGCCTTCCGCGATGAGGACGAGCCGAATCCATCCCTGCATTTTTTTTCCGAACGATGACGCCACCGGGAGTTCTCGCGCTTGTCGGATAAAAAGTAGATTTTTAGTAGGTTTTTCGTCACAAAAAAGAGCCGATGTGACTTTTTATAGCGAACCGAATGGGCTCACAGCGGTGGGTAAGCTGTCAGATGCTCCCCTTTGCGTTATTCGCGTCTTTTGCGGCTTTTGTAGTTCGGTCTCCCTTTTGTCTTTGGAGCCTCTTCATCAAAGTGCCAGCCGTGGCGTTTTCTCACTTCGCGCCCTTAGTGTCCTTTGCGGTTAATCTGCGGTTTCACGGTGATCTGCGTCGACAGAGATTCGGGTGCTATTCCCTGTTCCTGAACTGTGGCCTGTTGCCAGTTGCCTGTGACCTGTTTTTCCCCAATGTTTACGCGGCTTGTGACGCTGTTACGCATGTCCGCACAGCTTCCAAAGTGGCAGCATGGTGCGGTCAACAATTGCAAAAAAGCGCCGCGTGAAGCGGCGCTCTCAAATGGAAACCAAGCCTGTCTCGGGCCGTCAAAATAGATTGCAGGGCACACTTTGATTGTCATGCCCGGCTGCGCAGAAGGCTGCGTCAAAAATGTCAAACGGGCGCTCGAACTGTGCTGGATGGTAGAGGATGAACGACGGAGGCGCCACGTTCAGCGGGCCCAGGTCAGCCGCTTGTGTGTTCAGCGTATCCGCCTGGAGGTCAGGCCACTTTCCAGTGTCCAGTCGGGTTAGCAGGGTATTTAAGGCGGTCACCGTTTCCGCAGGGGTAAAGGTACAGTGCCCAGCGCGATGGACAAAGATTTCGCGGAGCGAATCTTGCCGGCCTGCCTGATCCACCGTACGGCGATAGGCATCCATAGTCTGAGGCACAACGAGGCCATCGCCCGTGGTTTGTATGGCCAGGACGGGGAGATCGATATTGCCGTCGAAGATGATGTTTTGCTGCATGTAATCCACGGCGCTGGAGTCGGCTGCAATGCGGGCAGCGTTATTCAGCGTGTTGAGGTCATCATCCAGGCTCAGCCCGGCTTGCGCATACAAAGCGAGCACTTGCTCCTGATTCACGGAATGCGCGAACTGTACCCGGTAATCAACGCCTGTATTCCACGAGGGGTTGCCGCCGGCGCGGAACTCAAGTTCAGCGCGGAAAGCAAACATGAAGGGATAGAGCACTTGCTGCGCCCACAGGAACTGGTTCTGGGCTTGTGCGGCAAAGTCGTCGGCCGCTGGTTCAGGTAACGCTGGATCGAACCATCCGGGCATGTCTGTAATCGCGTTGGCCAGCGCCAGGCGCGCCCGGCCTTGCGGAGTAGTAACGGCTGAAGACAGGATTTGCTCAGCCACCCCTAAATTTGCGAGAGGGTCGGTGATGTGTACGACTTGAAGGGGGCCGCCCGAGTCCAAGAGAGTCTTGAAGGCGAACGCCGAATCCAGCGCCTGGTTCCAGGTGCCGACGCCACCGGAAACTACGCCGCACATGGGCAAAGCGCCGGCAAAACGATCACCATGTCTCTGAATCAACCCCGCGGTAATGGCGCCTCCCATGGAGTGTCCCCAGACGATGGTGCGCGCAGGCGTTCCAAACTGTGCGACAAACAGGTCGAGCACGGCTATCTGGTCGACCAGCGCTTCCTGGACCGCCCAGCCGGTGTTCGCATAGGAGGAACCGGCAAGGGCAAAA